>VFJR01000173.1 GCA_009885945.1 Anaerolineaceae bacterium | reverse complement strand
GGATTTGAGAATTGTGTTCGGATAGCGTAGCCAGCGGGGACGATGTGGTCGAATCGCTGAC
Source organism: Anaerolineaceae bacterium (assembly GCA_009885945.1). GTDB lineage: Bacteria > Chloroflexota > Anaerolineae > Anaerolineales > Villigracilaceae > VFJR01. The sequence goes on along the minus strand of VFJR01000173.1, from coordinate 1,896 downwards.
ATCCCATAGCATAATAGTGCCATCATCGCTTCCCGATGCCACATGTTTGCCATCCGGGCTGAAGGCAACACTGATCACCCAACTCGTGTGTCCATACAGCGTAGACAGTTGAGCGGGGGCAGTTGGATCGCTGACATCCACCAGAATAACGGTACTGTCGTTACATCCTGCAGCTAGCAACTTTCCATCTGGACTAAAAGCAACACTGGTAACCCCCCAACAAGTATTGCCAGAAAATAATCCAAGTTGGGATGGAGAGTTTAAATCACTTACATCCCATAGAACGATATCAACACCCGCCGAAGCCATAAGATTACCATCAGAACTGAAAGCAATGCTTCTACTATTGCCATCTGCTGATAAATAATTATCCAATCCTGGATGTGCATCGGTAAGAGTTAGTAATGTCCCTCGCGTACGCGAATTGTCTAATATTTTAAAGCCTTCCAAACCAAGTAATAGAGCAAGGTCAAAGTTCTTATCTTTTTCTGAAAGTGCCAGAGCGGAAAGCTCGCCTGCACGCGAAATAATTGCCTTCTCTTCGGCATCCGCTTGTGCTATTTGAGCAACGTTTGCCTGATAAAACCCAAATGCCGCTAGGGCTGCAAGGGCAACAGCGGCGGCAATAGAAATGCCGGTTGTAATTCTCCTCTGCCTGTCTGCAGCTTTTCGGCTATTGAATACATGTTCACGTTGTAAGTCAGTGGGATACGGTTCTTTGGATGAATTTGTGGCAAGCTGAAATTCACCTTCCTGTAAATCCTTGCCACGCAAAAGAAAGCTGTTCTCCTTGTTTTTTCTTTCCCATTCCAGCGCCTTGACTTGTAACCGCCGATGCGTTGCCGCCCATTCGTAGTCCGTTTGGATGGCGGTCATCAGTTTCTTGACCGCTGTATCGAAGTCATCATCCCTGCTGAAGAAGATGTAGTTAAGATGTCCAAGCTGAGGTGGTGTGTCCTCCCATTCAATCTCGCGCACAATGATGGGAATGATCCGCTTGCCGTTCTTGACCGCAGTGTCAATTTCCTGTCCGCAGATTTTCGATTTGGCGGAATCCGGGCTGATGAGGAAGAGGAATACATCTGCCTCCTCGATGCCCTTTTCGATCTGCTTCCACCAATCTACAGTGGGCGGGATGCCTTCCCAGTCCACCCAGAAATCAAGTTCGTTTTTTTGCAACTCCGCGGTGAGTTTTTTTGCGAATTCAATATCCTTGCGTGAATACGAAACGAAGATCTTTGCCATGACGACTCCTTTGATTTTGAAATTATTGATACCCTATTGTTTTAAACGGAAAAATTATGCGCTGATTTTGTATATAGGGCAACGAAAATATAATTGCATAATATTTTCAGCTATGGTGCTGTTCAGAACGATTTGTATTTAACGTGAATAATGGATAAGGGAATGGAGGCTCACTATACACTTTTGGGTAAACTTTAGGTGCAAACCGAAAAATGAACCTAAAAGGAATCCCGCGCCATGAGTTTACTCGAATTATTTGTGAGTGTAGATGATTTTTGCCAAATCCTCCTGCCTTTTTGGCAAAAGAAATTGATTGTCGATGGAAGCAAGAAAAGATGCCGAACAGGGCAGCTGAGTATCAGTGAAATGACACCTGCACTTGCCGCAGGTGCAAGTGGGTGCTGCCATAATCGGTGGTTGGTAATTGAAGGGGTAGGGAAAATATAGTAGGATATTGCCTTGCCAACCTGCTGGACAAGGAAATCCTCCTCACTTGAATAAACAGTCTTCATATATCTTGATCTTGGTTGTGCTCATACTCTTGTTAGAGCTTCCCCGCCTGAAAACACTCTGGAAATTGCTCACCAAGAAAAGAACATCAGCGAAATCCACAAAACCACGGGCGCTAAAAGTAAAAACAGAAGAAGACTG
>VFJR01000098.1 GCA_009885945.1 Anaerolineaceae bacterium | reverse complement strand
TTTTTGATGACCTAGTTTAAGGACGATTTCCATTTCTGCATGGAGTTCGCTTTTGACCCAATTCAATAGTTCACCGCGATAGCCGCCATCCGCAAAAATCTTTTTCAGATGTTCGGTCAATTCAGGCTTTGCTTTCAAGTCAAGCAGCGCTTCTTTTCCAGCATTCACATCTGCTTTGTTAGCGGCAGTCACTTTTACTATTGCTACCAGCCCAAGCGTGTCAACAATCAGGGTTCTTTTGCGCCCTCTCACCAGTTTTCCGCCGTCAAAACCGATTTCTTCGCCACCTTCTGCACTTTTTGCGCTTTGGCTGTCAATTATCATTGCGCTGGCTTGAGGCTCTCGACCTTCTTTCACTCGTACTTGTTCTCGAATGAGGTTATTGAGTTTTTCCCACAACAGATTTTTTTGAAAAAATCTGAAGTAGTAATAGACCGTTTGCCATACAGGAAAATCATGTGGCAGGGCCCGCCAAACGCAACCATTCTTAACCATATAGAATATTCCGTTCATAATATCTCGCCATGGTATTTCTCGCGGTCTTCCCATTAAACTTGGCTCTGGCAGGTATGGCGCAATTTGCGCCCATTCGGTATCATTCAAATCAGTCGGGTAGGCTTGGTTTGATTTGGTCATCAGGCAAGTTTGCCCGACTTTTTAGTTTCTTGCCACCTTTTCGCCTACTTATTAAACAGTCTCTAAGGTTAGTTAATTCATTTACCTTACACAGAATTAAATTTTTTACCGCCAAGGCACAAAGAAGGTCATGGCTACTTGGCGGTTCATTCGTAAGGTGAGTTAATAATAATTCATGAATAAGAGTCTATCAATACAACCTACGCTGATATAATTTCTGTAATGACCATTATTCCCGTAGCCCCATTAACCTTTACCAGCAAAAGCGTTGACCAAACTCACGCAGTCGGCGCCTGCTTAGGCAAAGAACTCATCAGCGGCGATATCATTTGCCTGCAAGGCGACCTCGGCGCAGGCAAGACGACTTTCGTGCAAGGGCTTGCACAAGGCTGGGGCGCGCTTGACCCAGTCTCTAGCCCTACTTTTATTTTAGTTAATACTTATCATCGCGCAGATCAAAATATTTTATTTCATCTCGACACCTATCGCCTCGAATCAATTCCCGAAGCGGAAGAGCTAGACCTTGATGCCATGATGATGGAAGGTACGTTATTAATCGAATGGCCCGAAAGACTAGGCGCCTTAATTCCTGCCGAACGCTTATGGATTCAATTCACTCATCTTAATCAAGAAGAACGCCAATTAAGTTTTAACGCAAACGGCGAGCGCTACCAACAACTTCTTAATACACTTCAATTATTTATCTCAGGCGGCATCTAATGCTCTTGGCTGTTGACACATCCACTTCACAAATTGGGCTGGCAGTTTTTGATAACAGCCAAGTTCTGGGCGAGATGACCTGGCGCGGACCTCAAAGACACACCGTTGAATTATCCACGGCTCTTACTGGACTTTTAAGCCGCTCTGGCATTTCGATAGACATGATTCAAGCTGTGGGCGTTGCTGTGGGACCAGGGTCATTTACCAGTTTAAGGGTTGGGTTGTCCTTGGTAAAAGGCATTGCCCTTGCACGGAACATTCCTTTGATTGGCATCAACACACTGGATATTTTGGCAGCTGCACAACCTCAATCAAAATACCCGCTGGCTGTGGTGATCCAAGCCGGCAGAAATAAATTGGCATTGGGCTGGTACGAAAATATCAATCATTTTTGGGTTTCACAAGGCGTAGCAGAAGTCACCAATGTAGATTCATTAGCCGAGTCCATTCAAAAAGAAACTGTCCTATGCGGTGAATTGAACAACGAAGAACGCCAAAAACTGATGATTAATAAATCTATCCTGCTTGCATCTCCAGCCCTTTGTGTGCGCCGCCCATCTGTGCTGGCAGAATTAGCCTGGGCACGTCATCTTCAAAACGACTATGATGATGCCGCCTCGCTGGCACCGATTTATTTACATACGGTATGAACATTATTCTGCGTGAAATGACCGTTGAAGACATCTCACAAGTTGTGATCATTGACCATGCATCCTTTCCATTACCTTGGCCCGAGAGTTCCTATCGTTTTGAAGTAATAGATAACATGGCTTCTCATTGTTGGGTGGCGGTGTTGGATGATAAGATCGTGGGCATGTTGGTCTTATGGTTAATTGTAGATGAAGCGCATATTGCAACCATCGCCGCGCATCCACAGTATCGGCGCATGGGGATTGGGCGTCAGTTATTGGCGGGGGCTTTGTCAGCGGCGAAAGAGGCTGGGGCAACAGAGGCAGTTTTGGAGGTGCGTGAAGCGAACGAATCGGCTCAGGCTTTGTATCGTTCATTTGGTTTTACAATCACAGGACTGCGCGAGAATTATTATCACGACAATGGCGATGACGCGCTCTTGATGAGTGCAAGTTTATAATGGGAGAAAGTATGTCTGCTGAAGAAACGCTTGCTCAAATTGCAAATGAAGTGGCTGTGTGTGAAAATTGCAGCTTGCATACCACGCGCAAAAAATCTGTGCCGGGTGAGGGACCTGCCAACGCAGAGATCATGTTTATTGGCGAAGGACCGGGCTTTCATGAAAATGAACAAGGGCGTCCGTTTGTAGGCGCTTCTGGAAATTTTCTTTCGCAATTATTGGCGCAAGCAGGCTTGAAGCGCGAAGATGTTTTTATTTGTAATGTAGTGAAGTGCCGCCCGCCTGAAAACCGAGACCCCGCCGCTGATGAGTTGAGCGCGTGTAATTTATATTTAGAAAGACAGATCGAAGCGATAAATCCGAGTATCATTGTTACATTGGGACGAATTTCGATGGGCAAGTTTGTGCCGGGCGTTAAGATCAGCACAGTGCATGGCGAGATGCGCAAAGTGGGTGAACGCTTTGTAATCCCAATGTTTCACCCAGCGGCGGCTCTGCATCAAGCCGCGTTGAAGCCCGCTATTTTGGCAGATTTTGCAAAACTACCTGAGTTATTGAAAGAAGCGCGTAAGGCTTTGGGCAAGAAGGCTCCTGTGAAAAAGAAGGAAACAGTCATTGTTGAAGACCCAAAACAGTTGAATATGTTTTGAGTAATAAAATATCTTATATATGCACTAAAAGATTATGTCTTTGCGAGCCGCGATTTTGGTTTTAGCGGCGAAGCAATCTCCTCATTATAAGGAGATTGCTTCGGGCAAAGAGCAAGAACGCCCTCGCAATGACATTAGAAAATTGAGGAAGAATGAATACAAAAGAAGAATTAAATAAAAAATTTAAAGATAAATCTGCAAAAATCGCGATCTTAGGGCTTGGCTATGTAGGGCTGCCTTTGGCGGTGGTATTTGCTGAGGCGGGGTTTCATGTCACGGGTGTGGATCCAGATCAACGGAAGATAGATGCGATTAAAAAAGGCGTTTCTTATGTTCCTGATATAAAAACAGATGCTGTTGAGAAATTAGTAAAGTCGGGTCATTTAACGGCGACAACAGATTTCTCGGTGCTAAAAGATATCGACGCTGTGAGCATTTGTGTGCCAACGCCTTTGCGTCAAACAGGCGACCCGGATATGTCGTTTATTGTTTCTGCAACCGAAGAGCTTGCAAAGTATATGCACAAAGGCATGGTCATTGTTTTAGAATCAACAACTTATCCCGGCACGACGCGAGAAGTCTTATTGCCTCGTTTAGGTTCTGAAACACTTGAAGTAGGCAAGGATTGGTTCTTGGCATTTTCTCCAGAACGCGTTGACCCCGGGCGCGAAGATTGGACAACCATCAACACGCCCAAAGTAATGGGTGGAATCACCGAAGCGTGCGGAGAAGTAGCAACCACATGGTATGAAGGCGCGATCAAAACAGTGCATCATGTTTCTTCGGCTGAAGCCGCGGAAATGGCAAAGTTATTGGAAAATACTT
>VFJR01000093.1 GCA_009885945.1 Anaerolineaceae bacterium | reverse complement strand
CAGCCCTAAAAGGGCTCAACAATCAACTTATCGTCAGTATGTGAAATAGTTACGCTCCGCGGGGCCAATCCCCGTCGGGACCGCAAAGTGTAACTATTTGAGTAAGTAAAGAAAAAAACGACCTACCAGGTCGTTTTTTTCTTTTATTTTAAAACACTTTTATAAAAATAAATTAGACAGCGCTGGCAAAACAATTTTTTATTCAAAGATACGAGCCTTCATCCAATCATTCGAATTGTGAAAATCTGCCACCGCGGTTCCGGGATGCACGAGCTTGTCAAATAACGGGCGATCTGCATCGTCAAGTTTCATACTAATGATGCCGAGAGCATCTTCAAGATGGGCAAGAGTGCGAGGTCCAATAATAGGTGCTGTAATTCCTGACTGATCTTTTGTCCAAAGCAGTGACAGTTGCGAAGCAGTTAACCCTCGTTCTTGCGCCATTGAGCTGACTGCCTTGCCAACATCAATACTCCGCTGAGTGACTCGCGCTCTAACTGTATGGTTATCCCATAAATGAGCGCGTGAATCTTTGGGATAGTTTGAAGCTGTACATTCAGAGCGCGGCGGGTTTGGGGCACAGGTTTCTCCGCTGATGGGGGTGAAGCGTGTGAGTTCAGCCAAATATTTTTGATCGCCTTCCATTGTGTTCACGCCATGGCTTTCGTATGTGCCAACATCTGTATCGCTGGAAAGAAAACAATCGTTGTGATGCGCCACAAATGCTTTGGCGGCATCTGCAGGGTTGGGGTACATTTCAATAATATTTATGGGATAACGTACTTGCACATAACGATTTGGAATCGCGGCGAGAACTGCGTTAAGAATTTCTTGCTTATCGGCGAGATTATCCAATCCATTTGTGGAGGTGTGCCATTCGCCCCACGCGCCGATGAAACCTGCTTCGAGCCATGCGATCACGTATGAATTTTCTTGTAATAACGGAGTCAACTGTTCAATGTGTTTTAAGATTTGAGATTTGGATGCGTCGGGTTGGCTCTCTGGATATGGTCCTTGATTGTATGCAAAACGGATGATTGCTTTAACGCCCGCTTCTCTTACCTCGTTGAAGTTGGTTTGCAAGCCATTCAGCATTTTCTCAGGGATGTCTGATTCGCGGTAGTCGTCGAGACGGATAGTTAGATAAACAAGTGTGTTGCCTGTCACGCGAATTTCGCTAAAATCTGCGAAGTTTGGCAATTTGAACGGCGTGAAGAATCCACGCTCGGGGTTGAGGATGAATGCTTCAGAGTTGGTGAATGTATGGGCAACAATGGCAGGCTCGGGGGATGGTGATGCGGGGTTACATCCAATTAAGAAAGAGGAAAAAAGAAGGACAATTAATGGAAGGTAGAAAATGTGGCGTGGCATCTTAGTTAAATGAGGATGATGTCGAAGGCGATATTTTTCCCTTGATGTAGCCTGCAAATGAATTGGTGAGTTGCGAGTGGAAAATGCTTCACGTTCCTATTTTTTTTCCTTTTTTTGAACCAATCCTTTTTGCCAGGCATAAACAGCTACTTGCGTTCGATCTGCGAGATGTAGCTTGCTAAGAATATTGCTGACATGCCCTTTAACCGTGTTTTCGCTGATGAATAATTTTCCTGCGATTTGGCTGTTGCTCAACCCGTCAGCAATCAAGCGCAATACATCTAATTCGCGTTCGGTTAGATCGGTAAAAAGAGTTTCTTCATCACCATCACCGCGCAGGTTTTGCAGGACGCGCGCCGCGACTACTGGGTGCAAGGTAATTTCATTTTGTATGGCGCGATGCAGAGCCTCTACTAGTTTTTCCATTTTCATGTCTTTTAAGATATATGAAATTGCGCCCGCTTTAAGCGCCGGGAAGATATGCGCATCTTCGTGGTAAGAAGTAAGGACAACCACCTGTGTGCGCGGACTCAAGTGTTTAATGCGGCGAGTTGTTTCTACGCCATCCATGCCTGGCATGATTAAATCTAAAAGGACGATGTCGGGAATAAGGTCAGTCACCATCTTGAGCGCTTCTTCACCTGATTCCGCTTCGCCTACCACATCAAAATCTGAGCGTGTTTCAAGGTAAGAGCGGATTCCGTTGCGAACTACTTCATGATCGTCTACAATAATAATGCTGATGCGTTGTTTCATAATTAATGTTCCTTATGTTTTATTATGTCTAAATAGATTTTATAGGCACTTGGATAGAGATACGCGTGCCTTGCCCGAGTGTGCTTTGAATCTGAAGAGTACCGCGCACACTTGAGATTCGATCGCGCATCGAACGTAAGCCTAAGCCCTTCGCTTTGCTGTTTAGGTCAAAGCCGCAGCCATTATCGGATATGAAAACTTGCAGGGTATCCTGTAAATAATGAAGCGAAATATTTACTTCGGAAGCACGGCTATGACGAGCTACATTCGCTAATGTTTCCTGAGCTGCACGATAGACAGCTTGTTCAATTTCTAATTGTAAACTGCGATCGTTGAGGATGGTTAGATCTACTTTGATTTCGTTATGGCCTTCCCATTCAAAAATATATTCCCGTAATATAGTAACCAATCCTTTTTCTTGCAATGCAATAGGGTAAATTTCTTGAATGAGAAAGGTTAATTCTTGAATAACTTCATAAATCAAGTTTTCAGCTTCGTTTAGGTGTGAAACAGTTATTCCGCCCTTGTTGTGAAGAATACCGCGCGTAGTACCAAGCTGGGCGAGGGCGGCGAACGCTTTTTGTTTGGCGCTGTCGTGCAGGTCACGCGCCAGGCGATTGCGTTCTTCCATCACTGCTAGGTCTTTTGTTTGATCAAACAGTTCCATATTTGCGATTGATAATGACGCACGCTGCATCAGCGCGGTGAATAATTTAATGATATCCTCGTTAATCGCGTTTGCTCCGATAAAACCCACGTTGAAAATTCCGACGATCTTATTATCTATGGAGATGGGCAAATGAACGAAAGAGCGTATGTTTTCCTTTAAAAGGACATCTCGAATGTCGGATCTTAGATCTATGGGATTAAGCTCTTCTATAACAATAACTTTGTTGTGATCAAAGGATTTTCCTAATAAGCCATCATGATCTTTGAATTTAAGCGCCTGCAATGTCTCTGCTGAAAAGCCTTTGCTGGCGCGCGGAATCACCAATGTTTGATCTTTGTTCCATGCGAGCACGATACTTTTGTCTGCTTTTATGATTTCGACTGCCACATCTACCAGAGTCTGAAAAACTTGATTACGGCTTACGTTACGCAAGATTTTTTCGTCTGCTTCGTACAGCGCTTCAACTTCTGTATTACGCTTCTTTAATTCACTTGTGCGTTGTTGAACAACTTTTTCAAGATCGCGGGTTCGGTTTTGGGCGGATTCAACTCTCAGCTTGTAGCCTGTTACGATGGCGGCGCCAAGCCCAAGTGTAAGTAGGATGCGAAACCAGAATGTCTGCCAAAATGGAGGCACTACGATCACCTCAATGCGAACCGGCGTTTCATTCCAAATTCCATCGGCATTGCTGGACTTAAGCAATAAAGTGAATTGACCGCCCGGCAGGTTGGTGTAGCGGCCATCCCGTTTGTTGCCAATGTAGTTCCACTCATCCTCAAAACCTTCAAGCGTGTAGGCATATTGATTTTTTGCAGGCTGGTTATAACTTAGCGCGGCAAATTCAAATTCAAATGAATTGCGCGGCCAATACAAGGTGATTTCTTGTACGGTTTCTATGCTGGATGCAAACGCGAGAGGTTGTCCTTCGTGAGTTAATGAAGTGAGACTTATTTGCGGAAGATAAGAATTGCTAACAATATTTTGGGGACGAAAAATGGTCAGCCCGTTGATTCCGCCAAAATAAATTTCACCGCGTGTCCCTTTGGCATAGGCGCCATTATTAAATTCGTTGCTTTGCAGACCGTCGCCAGCATCAAAATTAATAAAGTTGTTGTCTTGCGGGTTAAAGCGGGATAAGCCAAAATTTGTACTTAACCACAAATGACCATTTCCATCTTCGACGATCCCATAAATGACGCTGTTGGGTAGTCCGTCTTTTTCTAAAAAGTAAGTAAAAGCATTCGTTTCAGGGTGGTATAAGTTGAGTCCATTTCCTGTTCCAACCCATAACCTGCCTTGAGTGTCTTGAAGGACTGAAAAAATTACATCACTGCTAATGCTTTGCTTATTGTTGGGGTCATGACGAAATTGTGTAAAAATTTCGGTGTTTTGATTAAATTTATTTAATCCATTTTCCAATGTGCCAGCCCAAATATAACCAGCAGAGTCTTCATATACTGCACTCACACCTCCGCCGCTGATGGCGTTTGGATTATCTGTTTGAGGGCGGTAATGAGTAAATATATTACTGTTTCTGTCGAATTTATCCAGACCTGCGTTGGTGCCGATCCATAGCTGGCGGGCGTTATCTTCCAAAATTGCATACACCAAATTAGAACTGATGCTTTTTTCAGGATTATTTGGGTCGCGCCGAAAGTGCGTAAATGTATTTTTTTTACGGTCGAATTTTTCCATGCCGTTAGAAGTGCCGATCCAAAAATTTCCCTGGGTATCTTCTTCGAGGGCAATTACTTCGTTAGAGCCGATGCTTTGCGGATCATCAGGGTCGTTTAGATAGCGGGACACTGAATAGGTATATGGGTTAAAACGGTTCAAGCCTCCGCTGCTGGTGCCGATCCAAATATTGCCAAGTTGATCGGGGTGCAGGGCGTAGATAATATTGTCGCTGATGCTGTTGGGGTTGTTTGTTTCGTTGCGATAGTAGGCAAACTTATTTCGGTCACGGTCATATTTATTAATGCCGCTGGTGGAGCCAAACCATAGCACGCCGCCGCGATCCTCGTATATTGAAATAATATTGTTGTGGCTTAAGCTCTGTGAATAGGATGGGTCATGCTGATAGTGGGTAAAGAAATTGTTTTTTGTATTTAATAAGTCAAGTCCGTCAACGGTGCCCACCCATAGGTTGCCTGCTAAGTCAGCATGGAGAGATTGAATCATATTGCTGGCAATAGTATTTGCTCTTTTGGAATTTACCTGAAAGCGGGCAAAAATTTTATCTTTGGACGAGAATCGATTTAATCCATTGGGCGTGCCGACCCAAAGAGTGTTGTCCTCAGTCTGTGTAATGGCTGTAACCTGATTACTGCTAATAGTGGATGAATCGTCAGCGTCAAAACGGTAAGGGGTGAACTTTCCGCTGGCGGGGTCAAATGAATTTAAGCCGCCGTCGCCTGTGCCGATCCAGTACTGCCTATCGTGGGCTTGAAATATGGCTGTGATGTAATTACTGCTGATGCCGTTTGGTTTTCCAAGTTCGTTGACGTAGTGGGTGACCGAATAGGTGGTTAGATCAAGTACATCTAATCCATTTTTTGTGCCTACCCATAATTTATTTTGGTCATCTGCTAATAAAGCCAGTATTTTATTGCTGACAATACCGTCGGGATTATCGTTATTGTGCTGGTAATGAACGAATTCTTCGGTGTGAGGGTCAAAACGATTTAAGCCGCCAAGACCTGTGGCGATCCATAGATAGCCTTGACGGTCTTCAACAATGGCGTTTATCCAGCGGTCGCTGATGCTGCTATCTGGGGCATCGGGATTAGGTTTGTAGGTTTTGAAGTTATAGCCATCGTAGCGGTTTAATCCATCCTGAGTGCCGAACCAGATGAAGCCGCGTTGATCTTGGAAAATAGCGCGCGCAGAACTTTGTGAGAGTCCTTGCTCAATGGAAATACGATCAAAGCGCAAGACGCAGGTGCAAATGGTTTGCTGGATGGGTTGGGCAGAATCAGGTTTGGGGGTGGCGGCTTCTGATGGCGTAGATTCAGGTTCGGGCTGGGGGCGAGGCGAAGCATCTGCAAGTGAAGTGCAGGCGTTGAGCAATATCATTAAAAAGAAAAGCGTTCGCTTCATTATTTTCAAAGTATAGTGGAAAACCCCAGCTTTGGTGAGATGCCTGACGGAGAATTACAGCCCCTCTGCAGAGGGGTATTTTGTATGTGTAGCAAGAAAAAACGGCTTATGATTTTTCATAAGCCGTTTTTTCTTTATTCGTACGCTGATGAAATTGCGTTTGAAAAACTGCGCACTTTTGTGCCGCGCGAGTCGCGCAACATGGCTCGTTTTTCTGCGCGCATTTTATCAATGCGCCTTTGTACGTGCGGTGAAAAGAAGCCCGCGTATCTTTTTTGTAATTCTGATCTTTGCCAGTCGTTGCCGCCTACTTTGCCGCGGCAGGTGCTTGCGCCGCACAAACAATTAAATTCATCGTAGGGCATAGTATCGCACATGGCATAATCAAAACAAACTTCCTCGCCGATTTTAATGTCTCGCATTGCAACGAGTCCAATCTGGCCCGAAAGACCTGCATTCGGATTGCACGAGTGATTGACATAATCCCCTTCGCCGATCGGACGCGGCACCAGGAAATGACGATCTTCAACCTGGAGGCATAAACTGCGGTCACGATCAGAAAGGTGGATAAAGGTCTCCCATTCATAAACAACGCCGCCGAAAACAGCAACGAGCTCGCTTTTGTTAATCGGCT
>VFJR01000184.1 GCA_009885945.1 Anaerolineaceae bacterium | reverse complement strand
AATATTTTGGCTACCACAATGGCGACATTCATAGGCTATTGTTTTCGTAATCATGCACTGAGTCTATCACTCATCACTTGAATTTACTCACTACCTTCAGCTTTACTATATCGCATGGCCTATCTCAATTGGAGTAGCGATTATTTTTTTTGGTTATTTAAGTAAAATAAAACCTGTAAAAATTTATGGGTTTTTATTTGTTTACCTTATATTTTGTGCAATCGGATTTTTGGCAGCAATATTCCCAACCATTAATGAGTTTGGGCGTTTTACATCTTGGATTGTTACTCTGGTAACTCGCCCGAACGATTATGGCGCAGGTTATGAAAGAACAAAAACATTAACTGAAATTTTTCGGAGTTTTTACCACATCTACAAAGGTGAACATCTATTATCAACCACCCTTTTTATTTTAATCTTGACAGGTATTAGCCAAACACTATATTTAGTCTATAAAAAGCAGCACATTGAACCAAAAATTACCGCACTGGGGGCAGGCTTAATATTCCTTGTGTTTATTCTCAATTTTGCGTTTTCAGCTTTTCAATTCAGCAAAGCCTATATTTACTCAATTGGAGCTATAGTACCCCTTCTGGCCTTATGGGTAAGCCAACTTTATTCCAAGGAATATGGATTAAATAACAGCAACAATGGCGTATTGGCAATTTTTTGTATTATATTTTCAATAATTTTTTTACAAAAAACTACCGACGCAATTACAAAATACATAATCAACTTAAAATTGATGGCCGACGCAGAACGGCAGACCAATCTGCTTATTCAAGAATATATAACATATACACAATTACCAGCTGAATCAATTATTGTTTTATATACGTACCGGACGCCAGATAAATGCTATGCCCTCTGGTACGGCAGAAACTATATTGATTTACCAACTGACAATATTCTACAAGCAAAATGTATTAATCATTACCAATATAACGGTAGACTTAAGACAGCTTATATTAACAGAAAATGGTACAGAATTGATGAAATTGACTTTGATATATTAGTTACCCGTAGCGGAAAGATATTTGTTGACGAACATATAAAAGACAGAGCGATTCTGTATGATAAATACGAATTTGAGCCACACATTTATGTTTTCGTCAAAAAACATCCTTAATTCTGATTAGCAACAATATTACTCAATAAAATCCTAACCAACCCTTAATCTTAACAATTCGTTTATTTCATAAAACTGTAATAAAATAAGGAAGAATTATTAATCTACTAAGGAGATACGATATGTACATAGACCCAAACACCGGCGGACAGCTATTCCAGATGCTTGCCGCATCCCTCGCAGTTATCACTGGAGTCATTTTCACTTTTTCAGCACAGATTCGTGCACAAATTGCCAAACTACGCCGCAAAAATAAAGAAGAAGACAAAGAATAATGCGTAGTGTTCTTGTTGGGTTTGATTCTTTTGACCCAGGTACATTCGAAGCATTATCAGAAAAAGGACAAATGCCTAACCTGACTTCCCTTGCCGGCAAGTCAGGTTATTCTCGTTTAAAAGTCTGCGCCCCTCCGCAAACAGAAGTCTCTTGGACGAGCATCGCCACCGGCGCAGACCCAGGTACACACGGCATTTTTGATTTTGTGCATCGCGACCCTGCTACTTACGCTCCCTATGTTTCGATCTTGCCTAGCAAAGTAAGCGCGGTCGGCGAACAATTTATTCCACCTTATACTGCCAAAACAATTTTCTCTGAAGCCGCAGACATGGGCTACCCAGCAATCGCTTTATGGTGGCCCGCTCTTTTTCCTGCTCGCTTAGATTTACCCATTTCCACCATACCCGGACTTGGCGCGCCAGATATCCGCGGTCAATTGGGTGTCGGCACTTATGCAACTTCTGACTCGCAAGAGAAAAAAGATAAAACGCGCATTTCTATTTTGCAAGAGAAATCTAAAAGACAATTCACTGGCTTATTAGAAGGACCGCTAACCAAGACCCGCGAAGGTATTCAACCCGCAAAATTAGAATTTGCCCTAACGATTATTGACGACTCTCGCGCAACATTGCGCGTCGGCGATACAGAACTTCAATTAACGTTAGGCAAATGGAGCCCTATTTTTGAGATCAAATTCAAACTTGGATTTCTTTTCAATGTAACTGCCATCACCCAAGTTATTCTCACGCAAACGCAAGGCAAAAAAAGCCTGTACTTTTTGCCGCTCCAAATTCACCCGCTTCACTCATTATGGCATTACGGCGCATCTAAATCTTTCATCAAAGATACTTGGAACAACGCTGGACCATTTCTCACGTTGGGCTGGCCTCAAGATACAACCGCGCTTGAAGAAGGTTGTATTTCAGATGAACAATTTCTGGCGCTATGCGAATCGGTTTTCGAATCCCGCAAAAAAGTTTTTTATCACCACCTAGGAAAAATGCAAGAAGGCGTGCTCGCAGGAATTTTCGATTGTCTCGACCGCGTTCAACACATGTTTTTACATACCAACGAAGACATCGTTCACAATTGGTATCGCAAGTTAGATTCATTTGTCGGCGATGTTCATGGCAAAATGGATTCACTGGGTATGCAAAAATCCCGCTTCCTAGTCATGTCTGATCATGGCTTCAAGTTATTTAAATACAAAGTTCATCTCAATAGCTGGCTCGCCGAAAATAATTATATGCAGTTTTCAACTGATAAGAATCCCAGCATTGCCAACGCGAACTGGGATCAAACATCAGCCTATGCCATCGGCTTAAACAGCATCTATCTCAACGTCAAAGGACGCGAGGGCAAAGGGCAAGTTACTGCAGAACAAATCGAGCCGCTGCTCAATCAGATCAAATCAAAGCTTTTGAATTTAAAAGGACCCGACGGGAAAAACGCCGTCTCTTCAGTTTTATTCAAGCATGAGGCTTTTTCTGCTGGTCCCTATCTGCGCCTCGGACCCGACCTCGTAGTTGGATACGCTCCAGATTACCGCGCCTCATCTGATACCGGCCTCGGCAAAGTTTCCAGCCAAATTATCGAAGCTAATCATGATCACTGGGGCGCAGATCACTGCATTGACCCAGAAGCAGTTCCGGGGGTACTTTTCGCCAATCGTGATGTAGCAAATATCCCCGAAGTATCGTTCCGCGATATTCCGCTTCTAATGATCAACAAAAATCTAGATCAATCCCACCTCAAGCCTCCATCCGAACAAAATCATGGACAAGGAAATATTGAAGAAAGGTTAAAAGGACTTGGCTATCTTTAATCGTCTCCCAAAATTGGAGCAAATTTTGTCTGTGTACGGCGTAATTATATTATTTACCTATGGATGGACACTGTATCGTTTTGTATGGAAACTGCCAAGCTGGCTGATTAATTTAACGATAAAGGAAATTTTTATAGGGCTGTGCTACGCATTAACAACAAATCTATTCGAATCACTTGTTGTTCTTACTATAATTTTAATACCCGCTCTGATATTCCCAAACAGCAAATGGAGCCTAGAATTTGTTTTTCGTGCATCTACCTTTGTGGGTATCGTTTTATTTACATTCATCAGGATATTAAAAAACGACGCTCTCATTAATGACTTGCCCGCCTATGGGCTGTATGCAATAGCCGCAACTGCATTGTTGCAATTCGTACTGATTAAACTAAATTGGTTTCACAACTTAATAATTGGCTTTGCCGAACGCACAATTGTGTTTATATATTTTCTTTTACCTCCCAGCCTGGTAGCAGCTTTCTTCCTTGGAATAAGGCGTCTCTGGATATAAGCTTTAAGCATAAGGCGAATATGACAAAGCGTTATTGGATCATCATAAAAAAATATGCGTAAATCAACTTCCTTAAATCGGCGAGATATTTTAAAGCTTGGAATGTTTGCCCCGGCTTCAATGATGTTATCAAAGGCATCTCAAAAAATAAAGGGCGGAACAAAAAAGCTAAACATTATTGTAATTGTACTGGACGCTCTAACAGCCAGCTCTATGTCTCTTTACGGTCATGTACGCCAAACAACGCCGAACATGGAGCGATTTGCCAGTAAATCAAACGTATATCACTCACATTATTCCGGCGGCACATTCACCACAGCTGGAACATCATCTTTATTAACTGGCACATATCCATGGAAACATCGCGCGATTAATTTATTTGGATATGTTACAGAAAAATATACTAACCGAAATATTTTCAACCTGCTTGGCTCGGAATATTTTCGGACCGCATTTACACAAAATCCGTACGCCGATATTTTACTTTCCCAATTCGGCGCATCGATAGACCGTCATTATGAGATCGATTCTTTTGCAAAAATAAATTTATATTCTCACGACAATAACGATCGGGTGCTTTTTGAAAAGTATATTTACGACGATTCTTTTTTATACGCAGAAAATCCCGCATCTCTCTTCTTTGGTACGCTAAAAAAGTATGCGTATGAATTCAAAAAAGATCGGTTGATGACCCCTGCCAACGAAAAAATAATTGGCGGAGTTCCAAGGTTATTTTTCTCAGTAGAAGATGTATTTTCCGGCATGGCCGGAGAAGTACCCGCAAGTCCAGATTCTAGTTTTGTCTATTATCATTTTTATCCTCCACACCAGCCTTACATTATTAGCCCAGAAGTTGAAAATTTATTTACAGATGCATGGGAACATGTAAACAAGCCAATACATTCATTATCAACAAACGCGACCACTCAGGAAGAAACAGCCGAATTGCTTCTGATGTATGAGCGCTACCTAGCCCGTACAGACATGGCGTTTGGGTCTTTCATCAATCACCTGGAAGAAAATGGATATTTTGAAAACAGCTACATTATCTTAACGTCCGATCATGGTGAGTTATTTGAAAGAGGCGCCATAGGTCATTTAACACCACTTGTCTATGAAGGTGGGATACACATACCTCTGATCGTTCATTCTCCAGGACAAACCGAGCGCAAAAATTTCTTTACTCCCACCAGCGCTGTTGACGTCATGCCCACCCTGCTTTCCATTGCCAACAGGGATATTCCCGAATGGTGTGACGGTCAACTTTTACCGGGCTTTGGCGGAACGGAAGATGCAACCCGAAAAATATTTACTATGGACGCAAAACTCAGCACCCCATCGCAAGAACTAAAGA
This sequence comes from Anaerolineaceae bacterium, assembly GCA_009885945.1. GTDB lineage: Bacteria > Chloroflexota > Anaerolineae > Anaerolineales > Villigracilaceae > VFJR01. The sequence continues at coordinate 13,900 of VFJR01000184.1, read as the reverse complement.
TAATATCAATAGCAATGCGGCAGGGTAATAATAAGCTTCATTACTTCAAAGGCTTTACAGATTATCGTGGAGCACGCAAAAACGACAGCTACCGAAGAGGCAAGTTTGAACTATACAACATAGCCAATGATCCGCATGAAATAACCGACTTACTGGATTCGCAAACAGATCTCGCCTCTTCCATGAAAGATTCATTACTACAAGCGTATGACCAATCTAAAAACTTCAACAACTTATAAATCATGTTAAAAAAAATTTTCACAAAACAAGCCGAAAAACAAAAAATAATTATTGTGTCCGGACTGCCCCGCTCTGGAACATCCATGATGATGAAAATGCTCGCAGAAGGCGGCTTACCCATCGTTACAGATACCCTGCGCGAAGCAGATGAAGATAACCCAAACGGCTATTTCGAAATTGAGCAAAGCAAAGCCCTAAAAGACGGGGGGAAACAATGGCTGTACAGTGCAAACGGCAAAGTCGTCAAAGTTATTTCCTATTTGCTAGAATTTTTGCCGTCAAATATCACCTACGATATTATTTTCATGGAACGCGAAATCCAGGAGATCCTTGCTTCGCAAAAGAAAATGCTAGAAAGAAGAAACGAAACCAGCGCAATCAGTGATGAAGAAATGGAAGCACAATTTCGCGATCATCTCAAAGCGATTAAATACTGGGCTGCCCGCCAGCCAAACATGCGCGTACTCTATGTAAAATATAACGAGATGGTTAACTCGCCAGAAAACATCTGCCCAACCATTATAGATTTTTTGGAACAACCCCTCAATGCTCAAGCCATGCAGGCTGTGCCAAATCAATCTTTATACAGAAATCGAAAATAGAAATTTACAGGAGTTAAATAATGTACAAACTCGTCCTCGTCCGTCATGGACAGAGCGCATGGAATCTTGAAAATCGCTTTACAGGCTGGACCGATGTAGATTTAACCGACATTGGTCAAGCAGAAGCGCGCGAAGCAGGAAAACTTTTAAAAGACGGCGGGTACTATTTCGACAGCGCTTATACCTCAGTATTAAAACGCGCCATCAAAACCCTAGGCATCATTCAAGATGAAATGAATCTCGACTGGTTGCCTGTTACACGCGCCTGGCAACTTAATGAAAGGCACTACGGCTCATTACAAGGTTTGAACAAAACCGAAATGGCAGAGAAGTTCGGCGAAGCGCAAGTAAAGATTTGGCGGCGCAGTTACGATGTTCCACCTCCCGCGCTGGAATTAACTGATGAACGACATCCAAAATTTGACCGCCGCTACGCATCACTTTCGCCTGCGCAATTGCCTGCCACCGAGTCACTTAAGACCACACTCGACCGTGTCCTTCCGTATTGGCATTCAATGCTTGCACCTGAAATAAAATCTGGCAAAAGCGTTATCATCGTCGCACACGGAAATTCAATCCGCGCATTGGTTAAATATCTTGACAACATCTCAGAAGATAGCATCACAGAATTAAATATCCCTACCGGCTTGCCTCTCGTTTACGAATTAGATAAGAATTTAAAACCAATCAAAAATTTCTACCTTGGCAACGCAGAAGAAGCCGCAAAAAAAGCTGCCGCAGTTGCAAATCAAGGCAAATCTAAGTAATTCGATTTTATACCGTCGCTGAATAAAATACCCTTTCAGCGACGGTTATTTTATTTAAACAGAGTAGAATCGATTCATGAATCTTGATTTTATTAATGAACTACGAAAACGCTTCACAGGCGAACTTCGGCTTGATTCTGCTTCAAGGGCTTTATACTCTACTGACGCTTCTATTTACCAAATCCAACCCCTTGGCATTGCCATCCCAACATCTCAAGAAGACCTAATATCTGCAGTTGAACTAGCTGTAAAATATAAAATTCCAATCATTCCTCGAGGCTCAGGCTCGTCGCTAGGCGGGCAATCAATCGGCGAAGCATTAATTTTGGATTGTTCGCGCCACCTTGATTCTATTATTAAAATTAACCCCGAAACTCATTCTGCCATCGTTGAACCTGGTGTTATTCTTGCAAACCTTAATCGCGCCGCATCCAAGCATGGATTAATGTACGGCCCTGATCCTGCCTCTGCGGAACGCGCCACAATGGGAGGCGTCATCGGCAACAATGCCACAGGCGCACATTCTATTTTATACGGCATGAGCGCAGATCATTTGCTAGAAGCGGATGTTATTTTGAGTGACGGGTCTTTGCAAACATGGGGAAACATGGATGAAATAGAAAGTAGAAAATGGAAAAACAACAACAGCACTCAAGGGGCATTAATTCGTGAAACTCTTGATATTCGCGAAAAATATGCAGAACTTATAAAACAACACTATCCTAAATCATGGCGCAACTCGGCAGGCTATAGGCTAAATTATCTTTTGCCTTTTTCTCCTTCCAAGCCGCCTCAATGGCAAGGCGATTATCCATCTAGTGCTTCATCAAACTTTTGCCTTCATTCATTGTTAGCAGGTAGTGAAGGCACCTTGGCTGTTATTCGCCGCGCAACTGTTAATTTGGTACAGAAGCCTACGCATACAATTTTGGGTGTGCTTTCCTATCAAAGCATTGCTGAGGCGTGCGATGATGTGCCTCGTTTACTAGAATATCACCCCAGCGCCATTGAGTTGATTCCGCAACTGATCATTCAATTGGCGCGTAGTTCACCCGCTTTTGCGCGGCAGATGGGCTGGATGGTTGGGGACCCTGCCGCGGTCTTGGTAATTGAATTTAGCGGGGATCAGCCTCAGGCGTTGAAACTAGCGTTGCGCAGGCTTGGCGGAATATTGACCATTGCAGAATCGGCAGAAGATCAAGCGCGCATTTGGAATATACGCAAAATGGGTTTGGGAATTTTGGATTCTCGTCCGCAATCTGCACGCCCGATTGCATTTATTGAAGACTGCGCGATTCCTGTTGAAAGCTTGGGTGAGTTTATTCGTGAAGTAGAAAAAATAATGGAAGCGCACGGAACTTACGGCGGGGTTTATGCACATGCATCTGCTGGCTGTTTGCACATTCGCCCAGTTTTGGATTTGCGTCGTGGAGAAGGCGTGCGTGCAATGCGCAGTATTGTCGAACAAGTTTTTATATTAACTGCAACACTGGGCGGCTCTATGAGCAGTGAACACGGGGACGGAATTATTTCTGGCGAGTTTATTGAGCGGACGTATGGCGTTGAAATAACGAGCGCAATGCGCAGATTAAAACACGCGGCAGACCCGCATAATATATTAAATCCGCACAAAATGTTTGACGCACCGCCCATGGATACAAATTTGCGCTACGAGAAAGATTATCAGACTCAAGCATGGATTCCTGCTTTACATTTTGAGCACGAGCACGGATTAAGCGGAGTGATTGAACATTGCAACGGACAGGGTGTTTGCAGAAAAACCACAGGCGTGATGTGCCCCTCATTTCAGGCAACAAGAGATGAAGCGTTTAGCACAAGAGGACGTGCAAATTTATTGCGGACTTTCATCACTACAGAAAATAAAAAACGGGAAGCGAATATCGAAAATGCAACTTTTAATACGCTTGACTTATGCCTTGCCTGCAAAGGCTGTACAGCAGAGTGTCCTAGCGGCGTAGATATGCCAAAACTGAAATATGAGTTTATGAATGAGTATTACAAAACTCATTGGCGTCCCTTACATGATTATTTATTTGGGTATTTTCATATAATTGCAAAATTATTAAATCCCATCGCGCCATTGATAAATGCATTAATGAAAATAAATTTTTCAAAAAAATTTATTTCGCGGGCAGTAGGGATTACAGAGCAAAGAGTATTTCCTGCGTTCACAAGGAAAACCGCAAAGCTACAAAAACCCAGCGGCACACAGAAAACAAAAGCGGTTATTTTTTTATCAGATGTATTTTCAAGATATATGGAGCCAGAAGTAGAACAAGCTGCATTTGACATCTTGAATGCACTCCACTATGAAGTAAAAGTGTTGCCAATGATCGGCTCGGGCGCTGCACTTCTCTCAAAAGGGTTTATTGATGCGGCGCGCAAGCATGCAGAAAAAGTTTTAGCGCAGATCAAACTTCTTGACGCAGGAGCAGGCTTGAGCGTGGTTGGATGCGAACCGCCTGAAGTGTATAGCCTTAAGCATGAGTATTCTGCTTTATTGCCAGATCTCCGCGCAGAAATAGAATCAATTACGAAAAATGTCTGGCTGTTAGACGAATTTCTTTTGCGCGACAAAGAGATAACACAACTTACCCAGCTTGACAATCAGGCGCAGGTGATGGATGAAATTACATTTCACCCACATTGCCATCAACGCGCGGAAGGAATGGCGAATGACGGTTTGCCCGCAGGGGTATTTGCAACATCAGAGTTGTTAAATATTTTTGGATTTAAAGTAAATGTAATGGAAGCAGGTTGCTGCGGCATGGCGGGAACATTTGGTTATGACGCAGAGCATTACGATCTTTCGATGCAAATTGGAGAGCTTGGCGTTTTGCCTAAAGCGCGCATAGCAAACAACATTGTCTCCACAGGCGCGGCTTGTAGAATTCAGATTAAACATGGCGCTAACAAAGATGCGATTCATCCGCTGGTACTGATCTCAAATAAACTTGAGAAAAAATTAATTCAACACGAGGCAGGTATATGAATACATCCTTGATATTTGAAATTATTGGCTACACGGGTTCAATCCTTGTCGCCGTTTCGATGACCATGAAATCATTGTTAAGACTGCGCGTCATTAATATGATTGGCGCAGTGGTGTTTATTATTTATGGGTTTTTGATCGGGGCTTTACCAGTTGTGTTTTTAAACGGACTGATCTTATGCGTGAACTTATACAATCTATATCAAATGCTCAATCAAAAAGATTATTTCCATTTGATGGAAGTTTCTCATGACAGCGCTTACTTGAAAAATTTTGTTGAGTTTTACCAAAAAGAGATCCTTGAATTTTTTCCAAGCTATTTATTTAAACCTAAGAAAGATCAGGTGGTCGTTTTTGTTTTACGAAACATGGTACCCGCGGGGGTATTGATCATTAAACCAAAAGGAAAAGAGGCGGATATCTTTCTCGATTTTGTAATTCCAGGCTATCGCGATCTGCGTGCTGGGAAATTCCTTTTTGAGGAAAGTGCTGGGTATTTTCAAGAGAAGGGCATTCAAAATCTTGTCTCGGCGCCCGGCAATCCAAAACACGAATCTTATTTAAAGAAAATGGGGTTTCAGTTAAGGGATGGTTTATATTATCGTCATATTCCACAAACCCACCTGCGTGAAAAAAGTTTGTAATTCAGCTTAAGGCGTACGCGGCGATGCCAAAAGCAACAGAAACATTAAATGAACGTTTTTGCCCGTTCATCGGAATTTTATAAACGGCTTCACACAAAGACAGCAATTCAGGGTCAACACCTGTTACTTCGCCGCCAGCGATCAAGACAATATTTTTTTTAGGTTTCTTCTTCCATTGTTGAATATCAATAGAGTTTTCTGTTTCTTCCAACCCGAGCACGATCCAGCCTTCCTTCTTTAGCCCCTTAACCAACTTTACTGCATCTTTATGATACGACCAAGGAACATGATTCTCTGCGCCAAGCGCCGTTTTTTTCACCGCTTCCTGCTCTGGCGTGGGCGTGATACCGCATAAAAAGGCGTGCTCAAATCCGAACCCATCTGCACTGCGCAAAATAGCGCCAACATTCCATGCGGAACGTATATTATCTAGTAAAACAGAAATATGAATACTCTTTTTTACCTGTACGTTTTGATGGTCTACACCCAACGCTCTGGTTAAAATAAGCTCAGTCTCGCCCAAACACTGGGGGCAACGCACCCCAAAAGTGTGATCTTCTGCAATTGGATAGCGAAGCCCGCAACTTTGGCAAACGCGAATTTGATATTTTGTATTGCCCATGATTAATTATCTAAAGAAATTACTAATGAAAAACCAAATATTTGCGGGTCGTTCTGCCAGCCTGCGCATAAAATATGGATACCATTGCGCACCAAAAGGAACATAGACGCGTACGCGATATCCATCTCGCACAAGTTCTTCTTGTAAATCACGGCGAATACCATACAACATTTGAAATTCCATACCATTTTTTGGCAAGCCGATCTTTTGAGCATATTGTTTTGCAAAAGCAATTCTTTTATCGTCATGAGTAGCAATCGCGGGAAAAGGAGGAATGCGCCCATCTGCACTTAGGCGCGATTCTTCCGCTGGCTTGGAAACATCCAATAATATCTTTACCAACAAATCATAACTGGCATCTGTATCCACTTTTTTAGGGTAGGCTTTTTCAACTGGCTCTTTATACGCACCTTTTACAATTCGAATTCGCGCGCCTTCAGCAATTAACTTTCGCAAATCAGCCTCAGCTCGAAAAAGATAAGCCTGCACTACCAAGCCCAAGTTCTTATATCCTTTGGCTGTCATTTGAGTATACAGTGCCAATGTTTTATCTGTATATGGCGTATCTTCCATATCCACACGGACAAAAGTATTCCGCAAGCGCGCACGAGAAAGAATCCGCTCTAAATTTTGCGCACACAAGTTCTCATCCAGCCCCAACCCGATCTGCGTCAACTTAATCGAAACATTCGCCCGCAAGTCCATATTGCCAAGCTCATCCAGCGTTGCAAGAATATCATCCGTAGCGTGCTGTGCTTCCTCAGGGCGGGAAGTATGTTCTCCCAACTGATCTAGCGTAACATTGATCCCCTTTTGATTAAGTTCGCGGGTAACACGCAAAGCATCGGAAAGCTTTGTGCCGGCCACAAAACGAGACGCCGTGCGCCAGGCAAATCCCCAGCTTGTGACAAAACGTTGAGCCCATGCGGCTTTAGAAAGATAAATCAAAAATGTGCGCAGCATAAATTTCCTTTTTTAATAAAATTGCAAGCGTCAAGATTCTAGCACAGGTCACCAACTTGAATATGTTATACTTTTTTTATTATTTTGGAGGCACTGTGAGAAATCGAAACACAAATATTTTTCTGCGCGGCGCATCAATTCTTTTTATCAGCATCGCCATCGTCCTTACCATCTCTTCCCTCATTAACTATAGCCGCCAGCGCAACAACTACCCCGCTGGCATGACCATCGGCGGAATTCCAATTGGCGGGCTTACCCCTACAGAAGCATCTCAAAGATTATTGGAAGTATACACATCTCCAGTAGAGGTTCGCTACACTGGTTCAATCATTCATATTGACCCGTCCATTGTTGGCTTTAATCTAAAAGTAGACACCATGCTAGCCGCCGCAGATCTTACTCGCACAGGCGGATCATTCTGGGGCGGTTTTTGGGATTTTCTTTGGAATCGCGATCCTGCCCCTGTAACAATTCCGTTAAGCGCCACAATTGAAGAAGAACGCCTGCGCCTCTATCTTGAAACTGAAATTGCTCCCCGCTACGACAAGCCGGGTGCGCCAGCCCAACCGATCCCTGGATCTACTCAATTCACCGCCGGCGAACCAGGGCAAAAGCTAGACCTAGACAGTGCAACCCGCTTAATCGAAAACGCCTTACGCTCTCCTTCAAACCGCGTTGCGTCTTTGTCATTTGAAGAAATCGCATTGGCACGCCCTACTATTGACAACCTGCAAACCCTGCTCAAACAAGTGATTCAAATCTCTGATTTCGACGGGCTGGTTGGTTTATATATGATGGATTTACAAACAGGGCAAGAGATTCACTTTGCCCTCAACAACAAACAAGATATCCCCGTAACCCCCGACATTGCCTTTACAGCATCTAGCACCATCAAAGTGCCAATCCTTGTTTCGTATGTGCTTAACAAAGGCGCAAACGTAGACGAACGCATGAACACCATTTTATTGGAAGTGTTCCAAAAATCAGATAACCTTGCTACTGATGATGTTATGGAAGAGCTTAACATCAACCAAGGACCTCTATTCGTAACCCGCGATATGGAAACTATTGGGTTGCAAAATACTTTTATTGGTGGATTCTTTTATCTTGGTGCGCCAAATCTTTTAGGAACACATCCAACACCTGCCAACCAACGCACAGACATTTCCACTGACCCTGATCCTTACACGCAAACAACTCCATCAGATATTGGCACTTTACTTTCAGATATTTATCAATGCGCCCAAACTGGCGGAGGCGCTTTAGTAGCAACCTTCCCAACCAAGGCTACCAGAGAAGTTTGCCAGACCGTGATCAACTACATGGTACAGGATAAATTTGGTTCGCTTATTCAGGCTGGGGTTCCAGATGGAACGCTGGTGGCGCACAAACACGGCTTTGTTACAGATTCTCTTAATGTCACGCATGACATTAGCGACGCCGCGATTGTATACACACCCAATGGCAATTTTGTCTTAACTGTATATACCTATCATCCAGTAAATAATCTTTGGGATATTACCAATCCCTTGGTAGTGAAATTAACCGAAGCTGTTTACAATTATTTCAATCTCCCTTTGCAATAAACGCTGCCAAGCTCGTAAAGTCTAATATACTTTTTCAATGGTGCTGTTTGTCCTTATTCGTATATAATTCAACCTATGAGCGCATCATTTGGGTTATTTCGTCTGCAACAAGTAGATCGGCAATTGGATAAATCACAAGCACGCTTGGAGATCATCCAAAAAACACTGGATAATGACACGGAACTCCGTGAAACGCTCGCAAACTTAGATGCCGCCAAATCGGCGCACTATCACGCTGAACGGGCACTTAAAGACGCTGAGGCTGAGGTCAAGAGTCAGCAAATTAAGATTGAGCAGACCGAGGCAAGTTTGTACGGCGGCAGGGTTCATAATCCAAAAGAATTACAAGATCTACAGAAAGAATCAGCCTCCTTAAAAAAACATCTTTCAACACTCGAGGAACGCGAACTTGAAATGATGCAAGGGGTTGAAAATGTAAATATTGAATTAAATCAAGCGCACATCAAACTAGACTCATTGCAGTCCAAACTTGGCGATGAGCACAAACAATATTTGGAAGAACAAACATCCTTAAAACGCGACATGGAAAGACTAACTCCCGAAAGAGATGCCATTGTTAATCAACTAGAAAAGTTGATGCTTGAAAAATATGCTGGATTAAGAAGTCAAAAACGTGGGATTGCAGTAGCGCAGGTAATTGATATGGCTTGTGCGGCTTGCGGTTCAGATATCAACGCATCCATTCAGCAAACTGCACGCTCTGCCGCCCAATTTGCTTATTGCCCATCTTGCGGCAGAATCCTATACGTGGATTAATATATGCCTTATTTTATTTCTTACTCCATTCAACCTTTTTCATTTTTCATTGGCTTATTTACAGGGCTGGTTCTCGCCTTCTTAATTAGCAAGGCACGTCCTTTATGGGATGAAGCTAGAACAAATTTGCGCGAACAACGCGAAGCATCACAAGCTCGCCGGTCTACAGGCATAGAAGAAAACCATCGCCGCATTACATTACGGCGTGCGCAAGGAATGCACCTTGCCGCACCATTGTTTGCATTAGATGAAATCTTACAACAACCACTGGTCCTAGCGCCTCCTTCTATTATTTCACCCGGCGAAGCCTATACATCCGAAGATACTATTTCTCAAACATTGCCTTATTTGCCTATGTGGACAGAAATGGCATCAATTTACAATGCACAAACACTCACGCTTCCACAAGCCATTTCAAAACAAAGTAATCTAATACTTATTGGTCAATTGGGTATTGGCAAAACTGTTGCGTTGGCACACCTGGCATCTCTGGCGGCTAATCGCAGTGAATTGCTAGGGGAGCAAAAAGACCTTGTTCCATTTTTACTTCATGTCGCTGAATTGAAGATCCCGATTAACGATCCAAAAAGCGTACTCAACCCCATAGTAGATGCAGTATCTGAATTTGCGCCTATTATGGATCTAGGTCGTTTTCCAGGCTTTACACAAATCATCTTCCAGACTGGTAGAGCAATGCTATTAGTTGACGGCATGGACGAACTGCCACCTGCGGGCCAACAACTCGTCTCTGATTATTTTAAAATATTAATTCAAGCTTATCCAAAAACGAAAATCATTACCACAGGCACACCGGATTATGTAGACGGATTGATATCACTTGGCTTCACGCCTCTTGGTTTAATGACCTGGAAATCAGCTGATAAAGATCAATTCATTCAGCGTTGGGGCGAGCTATGGAATCAGACTGTAGCGCTGGAGGCTTGGGCGCAAACGGGTCCAAAGCAAGTAGACCCGATCCTATTAAATACCTGGCTTGCTACAGACAACATCCATCTAAATCCATTTGAATTGACGCTTAAAGTTTGGGGCGCGTACGCAGGCGACACACTAGGTCCGCAAGTTACAGAAAGCATCGCAACCCACATTCGGCGTATCTCACCCTCCAATATTCCCATTGCGGCATTAGAAGCGCTGGCAATGCAAGTTATTTTAACAACCCAGCCAATCTTCGATTCCTACAAAGGCAGCGAATGGGTGAAATCCTTTGAGCCTGCCGAGGAGAAGCCTGCCAACGCAGATGCTGAAACAATTATCAGCAAAGATGGAAGCGAAGAAAAAACGCCCGCGAAAAAGAAAAATGAAAAAAAATCTGCTGTGCCAAGCTTCGGATTGATCGGCAAGCTGATTGCCAGTGGATTATTAAGTTCACATGAAGGCAATCGCATTCGCTTTGCACATCCGATCTTTGGCGGCTATCTTGCTGGACGTGCGCTGAGCAGCTATGGTGCCGACGATACAATTCTTAATCAACCTGATTGGGCAGGAAAACATCTTGCATTAAATTACATGGCGATGTACGGAGATGCAAGTTCAATTGTACAAAAAATGCTCGAGTGGTCACGCCTGCCAATGCACCGCCCTTTATTAGTTGCGGCACGCTGGCTGCGTGATGCCCCACGCAACACACCCTGGCGCGGAAAACTAATGGCAACGCTTGCAAGTATTTTACAAATGAATGCCCTGCCCTTGGCGTTGCGCGCGCAAGTTATTTCTGCATTTATCGCCAGCAACGACCAAAGCGTAGCAACACTTTTTAGGCAATTGCTTATATCAAACTCGCCAGAGCTTGTTCAATTGGGCGCGCTAGGATGCGGCGCAGTATATGATTCCAAGTCAATCAGTGCATTGTCAAATGTATTAGATACTCCAAACATTTCATCACGCAGAGCCGCTTGTATGGCTTTGGTTGCAATTGGCACAAATGAGGCGCTTGAAGTAGTTGCACACGCGCTCTTAAACGGCGACGAAGATTTACGCCGCGCCGCCGCAGAAGCTTTAGCGAATGACCGCCAAGAAGGTCACGCTATGCTCAATGACGGCTCAAGCATGCAAGACATCATGGTTCGCCGCTCGGTTGTATTTGGATTGGCGCGCATTCCAGAAGCATGGGCAACCGAAATACTCGTCAAGATGCAAACCGAAGACGATCAATGGATCGTGCGCAATGTTGCTACTGAAGTCGTAGCTTCACAAAGCGTACCCAACTCACGTATTCCTCGCAAATTAAAACCGCCGTCTGAATCACCGTGGTTAATTGAGTTTGCAGGAAAACAAGGTGTGGGAATTTCGCCAGGCGCACCCGCAACCGATTTACTTTTACTGGCGCTCAAAGGCGATGACCCTGATCTACGGCTTGCCGCACTGCCCTATCTAAAATTTACACCTACTGAAGGTGTTATCAATGGAATTTATAACGCTATGTATCGCGACGATCCCGAACTGCGCGAATATGCCTACAACATCCTTTGGGAAATTGGTATCTCAGGCGCAAAGCTGCCTGACCCAGTTCAATTTGGATTAGGCTAAGCCATGTTGATCACAAACGCAAAAGTGATACCTTGGCAAAAGGAAAATCAAATCCTTGAGAATTACGCGCTTTATATTGAAAAAGATAAGATTGTTGAGCTTGATACAGAAAAAAAGTTAATTGAAAAATATCCCAACGAAGAAAAAATAGACGCACGCGGACAATATGTGATGCCCGGCAATATTTGCGCGCACACTCATTTTTACGGAACATTTGCGCGCGGTATGGCAATCCCTGGCGCTGCCCCTAAAGACTTCCCTGAAATTCTACAAAAGCTATGGTGGCCCCTCGATCGTTCGCTATCACTTGAAGGCGTGCGTTATTCCACACTGCCCTGCCTTGTAGACGCGATTAAACACGGCACAACAACCCTCATAGATCATCACGCTTCTCCCAACGCAATAGACGGCTCGCTCGATGTGATCGGCGACTCGATCGAACAAGCAGGCTTGCGCGCAGTATTATGTTATGAAGTCACCGATCGCGACGGCAAAGAAAAAATGAAAGCGGGGATTAATGAAAACGTACGCTTTTTAAAAAAAGATAAAAGCCCGCTTCTTTCTTCAACCATTGGCTTGCATGCCAGCCTCACACTTTCAGATTCATCCTTAGCCTTTGCCCGCCAATCTGCCCCCAACGAAACAGGCTTCCACATTCACGCCGCAGAACACGAATCAGATGAATATGACAGCCTGCAAAAATCAGGTCTGCGCGTACTCGATAGACTCAAACAGCATGACATCCTTGGCAATAGATCCATCCTTGCACACGGCGTCCACTTTGACGCGCGAGAAATGGAAATCGCCGCTGAAACAAACACCTGGCTAAGTCATCAACCGCGCTCAAACATGAACAATGGCGTAGGAGTTGCCGCAATCGAATCGATGCTGCGTATGGGCATTAAAGTATGTTTAGGCAATGACGGTTTTTCCAACGCCATGTGGGAAGAATGGAAAAGCGCGTATCTATTACACAAAGCGCATCACCGTGACCCGCGCCGCATGGGCGGTTACGATGTGATTCAAATGGCAGTGTACAACAATGCCGCCTTGGCAAATATCTTTTTTCCATCCGCATCCATTGGGCAACTAACCCCCGGTGCCTTTGCAGATATTATCTTTGTAGACTACCATCCCATTACTCCAATGACGGCTGGTAATTTGCCGTGGCACATTTTATTTGGTTTTCAACAAAGTATGATCACGAGCACCATTGTGGCTGGAAAAGTATTGATGAAAGACCGCCAACTACTAACATTAGACGAAGAAGAAATCGCCGCAAAAGCGCGCGCAGAAGCACAAACAACCTGGAATAGATATAACCAGCAATTCAACTAAAGGAAACAAAATGTCCGATTCGTTATTACTCACAATCGCCGTCTTAGGCGGCACAGGCAAAGAAGGCAAGGGACTGGCATATCGCTGGGCGCGCGCGGGATATCGCGTCTTCATTGGTTCACGCGCAGTAGAAAAAGCGCTGCTCGCAGCAAATGAAGTCAGAGAAATGCTCGGAGATGGAGTCATCCTCGAGGGCAAGAGCAACCTCGAAGCTGCGCGTGATGCGAATATCGTTGTATTAACTGTGCCTTATTCTGCACATCGCGAAACATTGGAATCGATCAAGGCTGAATTAAAAGGAAAGATATTGGTGGATGTAACTGTTCCGCTTGTTCCTCCAAAAGTTGCCACGGTACAAATGCCAGCCGCAGGATCTGCCGCTCAAGAAGCGAAACAAATTGTCGGCGAAGGCGTGGAAGTATGCGCGGCGTTTCAAAATATTTCGCATGAACATTTATTAGATAATACCGATGTTGAATGTGATGTTTTAGTGACAGGCACCAGCAAAGACGCACGCAACGAGACGATCAAGCTAGTGGAAGCCGCGGGACTAAAAGGCTGGGATGCGGGTCCGCTTGAAAATTCAGTAGTGATCGAAGGAATGACAAGCGTCTTGATCGGTATCAATAAAAAATATGGCTCGACGCATGCGGGGATAAAAATTACGGGAATACATTAATCCGCAGATTGAATAGATGGCGCAGATTATTTTATATGACAGAAATTGAAAATAGAGACCCGCAAACATACGCAATTATAGGCGCGTGCATGGAAATTCATAAACAGCTAGGGCATGGATTT
>VFJR01000156.1 GCA_009885945.1 Anaerolineaceae bacterium | reverse complement strand
GGTACTGGTGGACAGGGCAATGGAAACGGTGACGGTGGAAACGGTGACGGTGGAAACGGTGACGGTGGAAACGGTGGCGGTGGAAACGGTGGCGGTGGAAACGGCGACAGTGGAAATGGCGGCGGCGGAGACACTGGCGGACAAGATGTGCGAGGCAGCAAACAAGATGCAACGGATCCGTGCTTAGATGAAGGACAACTTCCTTGCGGAAATGGCGATCATGGCAAAGGCAACCCAATTAATGGCAGTCTCCATGCAAATTGTCGTGCGGCTCAAGGTGAAGTAGACCCAATCTGCGAACCTAAGAACATTACCCCTCCAGAAGAGCCTCCACTTCCTCCAATTCTTGATCTTCCTCCTGTAATTACTTTTGAGCCGAAGAAACCTAGAAAAGAAGGCGAAGCATGCCCCAACTGGATCATGTTCCATACCTTCCGTGATGGCAATTTGCAAGTGTACCGTTTGGATGGAGTTGAAGGCTCGGATGGCATAACCCCAGTCAACTTAAGTAAGAGCGCTTCATCAGATTCTCGCCCAAGTCGTTCTCCAAGCGATGATATGGTTGTGTTCCAAAGCAATCGCGCTGGCAATGTCGAATTATTCTTAACAGACAATATGGGACAATCCCAGACTCGTTTGACCAATTCACAATCAAACAACATTAACTCAATGTTTGGACCGGATAATCAAAGCGTAGCCTACCAAAGCGATCGCGGTGGTAATTGGGATATTTATCTCATTGATTCAAAAACTGGTACAGAAGTTCAGCTCACTACCGATAGCGGCGACGATGTGAATCCATATTGGTCACCAGATTCAGATTGGATCGTTTTCCAATCGAACCGCACAGGTTCATGGAATGTGTTTGTCTTCCAGGTTTCCACTGGTACTGAATATCAAGTAACGTCCTTTGCTCAAGATGTATTGTTCCCTGCTTGGTCACCCAACGGAAAATATATTTCTTTCCTTGCTAACCTAGACGGTACTTGGAATTTATATGTCTCTGATGTTCAAGGCAAAAGCATTCAACAGATTTCAATCGGCGGCGATGCCGGCAATGCTAGCTGGTCACCAGAGGGTGAGCGTATTGCCTATCAAATAACAACTGGCGGTGATGTCAATGTTCATACCTATGATCTGACCACCAATACAGAGTATCTAGTTTCTGTCGATTACACAGGTCCAGACTCTGCACCATCTTGGAATTGTGACGGCTCGTTGGTATCTTTCACGTCCACCCGCGATGGTGATCCGAACCTCTATTCATCCTACTGGCAGGGCGGCGAGGGATTTGCCCAGCTGACCAATAATCCTGCAACGGATAAATGGTCACAATGGTCTCCTTCCAAAGAAAATGGTTCACGCGGCTACTAAGCCTGTAATATGAATATCGAGAGGGCAGTCAAAAAGACTGCCCTCTCTTTTTTAATTATTTCAACCAGATAATAAATTTAAATAGGGTTGCAGTTCAAACACAGATACGGTATCATACTTAATATGAATGTGATTTTTCCTCAGGTAATCGCAGTTTTGATCCCATTAGGTTTTTTATTTTTGTTAAGACGTTTTAATTTTTATAAAACGGGAAATTTTAGTTACAATATTTTGACCATTTTATGGGGATTGATAGCGTATTGGTTTGCCGCCAGTTTTAATACTTTTTTAATTGATAATAATTATGTAACGCGCGACCAGTTGGTTTTTTATGCCGCGCCGATTGTTGAAGAAATTTTTAAGGCGCTCATTATTCTGTTTCTTATCCGCCGCGCAGATTTTTATTTTATTGTGGATGGCATTATATACGGTTTCGGCGCAGGCATTGGTTTTGCAGTGATAGAAAACATTGAATATATTAATGGAAACCCCGAGATTGCGCTGCCTCTCGCTCTTTCACGTATTTTCTCAACAAACCTGATTCATGCCACTGGAAGTGCGGTCATTGGCACCGTTTTGGCTGGATCCCGCTTCGATAAGTCTTTGCGAGGCTGGGGCATTGTTTTGCTTGGCATTATCTTTTCCATGGGTGCGCACATGGGTTTTAATATTATGGTGAATAGCGGCGTATTTTTATTCATAGCGATCGGCGTAGGTCTCGCAGGGGTTGGCGTAATTTACTCAGTGGTTCGATTAAGTTTAGGTGCTGAAAAGAAGAAGATAGATCAAAACATTTCCAATGAGTTAAGTATTACGAATAAAGAAGCCAAATTTATTAATCAAGTAGAAGTTCTTCAAAAAATTCTCAAGCCATTTGCGCTAAAATTTGGCGAAGAAAACTCAAAAAAAGCGCAAGATTTCCTTTTAAAGCAAACCCATCTTGTAATGGCGAGACAGAATTTAGCCAAAACCCAAGATCAAATATTGCGTGATGATATTAACAAAAATATAAGCGATTTACTTGAAGAAATTAATGGGTTACGTAATAAAATCGGCGCTTATGGAATGATGTATTTGCGCTCGATGTTTCCAGAAGACAGCTTAATCTTTAACGTTTTTGATTTATCTCAGCAGCGTATCCAATCTCAGGCTGATCTGAACAAAGATCGCACATTAGAATTATCCACCAAGCTTACTGACAGAATAGAAGAAACCAAGACAATTAATCAATTAAAACAAGCCTTTCTATTTAATGAATTACCGGAAGAATTATTAAAAGGATTGGCTGGGGCTGTGACTCGCCTGAAGCTATCGTCCGGAGATGCTCTCTTTCGCAAAGGGGATGCCGGCGATTCGCTGTTTACCATTGGCAAAGGACGCGTGAAAATTGTTGCGCAGGATTCAAGCGGCGCCGAACTTACGATTAATCAATGCGGACCGGGCGAAGTAGTAGGCGAAATGTCTTTATTTGACCAAGCGCCTCGTTCTGCTGGGGTAATCGCCTTGGAGCAATCCGAAGTTTTGGAATTGAAGCGAAATTCTTTCTTGGCGTTGATTGATCGCACTCCGGATGTCGCGCTTTCTGTAATTAAAGGCATGTCTCAACGATTGCGTTTTAATACTACCTTTATTGAAACGGCAACTGAGTGGAGTAAAAAGATTGCAGAAGGTGATTTCTCTTTTACAGAGCAGTCCCAGTCGCGTGACCTTTTGGCGGGCAAAAAAGATGAAGACCGCGCCGCGCAATTCCTCGCCGCATTTTTTGCAATGGCTCGTAACGTCAAGAAGCGTGAAGATGATTTGAAAATGCAGGTGGAAAAACTATCTATTCAAATTGATGAATCACGGCGCAAGCAGGAATTTGAAGAATTAACCAATACTGATTTTTATGCCAACTTGAAGGAACAAGCAAAAAAATTACGAGCCCAACGCATTGATGATGATTAAACGGAGCTAATGATGGGAAAAATTGTATCTATTCATTCTTTTCGCGGTGGTACTGGTAAATCCAATACAACTGCCAACCTTGCTTCACAAGCTGCATTACGCGGGAAACGCGTAGGTGTGGTTGACACAGATATTCAATCCCCGGGCATTCATGTACTCTTTGGGCTAGATGAAAAAAAGATGGGCAAGACGCTCAACGATTATTTGCATGGAAAATGCACGATTAGCGAAGTTGCTTTTTCAGTGGGCGATTTTGTCGCCAGAGATGACCAAATCAAAGGACGTTCCCAGCTTGCAGGAACGTCGCTTTGGCTTTTCCCATCCAGTATTAATGGAAAAGAAATCAGTGAAATTCTTCGGCATGGGTATGACGTAAACTTGCTTAATACTGGTTTGCAGACACTCATGAAAGAGTTAAAGCTAGACTATCTTTTCATTGATACACACCCCGGGCTAAATGAAGAAACCCTTTTGTCAGTCGCTATTTCAGACGTATTGGTGGTTATTCTGCGTCCGGACAATCAAGACTTTCAAGGTACCTCTGTAACTGTGGACATTGCGCGTAGTTTGGATGTTCCTAATTTGCTTTTGATGGTGAATAAAGCTGTGCCAAACAAATATGACTATGATGATTTGAAAGCACAAGTGGAAGCGCGTTTTAAAGCCACGCTCGCTGGTATTTTGCCTCTAAATTTTGATATTGCTGATAATGCCAGCCGAGACCTTTTCTCACTCTCCAACCCGGATCACCCCTGGTCGAAGGGTTTGATCGGTGTTGCTGAAGCTATCCTTGCGATTAAATAGGAGTGTCAAATGAAATGTTGGTATTGTGAAGAATCGGCGCGCGCGTCTTGTGCATTTTGTGGCCGCTTTGTATGCAAAGATCATGTCAAGACCATGTCCACCTTTTTGACCATGTACGTTGGGGCTAATAATATTCCAAAAGGCTTGGCGGTTGCAAATGTTGTTTGGTGCGGAGAATGTGAGCCGCAGCCAGAGCCGATTTCTATGCCCGAGCTTTATTAGTATTAAAGTAGAAGAGGTATTCCATGCCTGGTGTATTTGACCGGTTGCAAATAAAAATTGCTGATAAGCAAACAGAGGGCGGCATTACCGCCCTCGATTTGGCAGATTTACCCCCAGCCTTACGCAAGATTATGAGATTAATGCTGCGGGAATTGGAAATGAATTACTCACGTTTATGTGAAGCAATGGATGCTGTCCCTGAAGCCGATCGCCTTTCCCGTGCCGATTTAGACTATGCACTCACGACACTTTCTGAGCAGGCTTGGTTAATTCGAATTGGGGAAAAAGAAAAAGCAATTTATAAGACGAATATGCGCCGCAAAGCAGGCAGCACTTTGATGGACGGCATTTGGTCGAACTTGAATGATAAATTGAATAAATGATAAGTTGTGAATAACAAAAGTTCGGATGGTTTTTAGACCATCCGAACTTTTGTATTAATTACTGGCGATCTGTAGAAATCAGTTTTTCATTGGGTCAATTCAAAAATTGGCATAGGTGCGCTCTTGCCTTTTAATTCCATATTTCCTAAGGGAGTACATTGATATTTTTCATCCACTTCTTTTTGTACACTTTCAGATATCAGTATTTGATTTACTTCAGCGCGGCTCATTAAACGGGCTGTTGTGTTTACCGTATCGCCTAATACGTTAAATTCGCGGCGTCCGCGCGGATCACCAATTTCGGCCACAAATGTATCACCCATGTTAATTCCTATCTGGCAATAAATTTTTGGCTTTCCACTATCATCAATCGGCTCCGTCTTGCCGGGTTTGAGAGCCGGTATTTTTACATCACGTACAATTTTTACAATATCTAAAGCCGCAGATACAGCGCGCAGAGGATCATTTGTATGAGCTGTTGGAACCCCAAAATAAATGACGATGTCAGAACCTGTTAGGTGGTAGGTAACTTTCTTTAACACACCGCCGCGTTTTTCCACTGCGGCATTAATGCGCGCAAAGGTCTCGTTGAAGCTCCCCACGATACCATCCTCTTCATAGATACCTTTGTCAATCATCTCGGGTAAGCCAATAAAGTTAACGAACATAATGGTTGGGCTTGGAAATTCAGCGGGAATTTTTCGTTTTGCTGCGCTTTCAATAAGCAGGTTCAGGACCGGTGTTGGGATGAAACTCGCAAGCTGTTTGATCGCTTTTAATAATTCGTCAATTTGAGCGGCAACCGCGTTAAAACTCTTGTCCAATAGTACGGTGCTCGCAAAGCGGCGGGTAGATGTTTTAGCCATGACCTCATAATCACCGAGGGTATCATTTCCTTTTTCATCATGGAAATTATCTACTACCAGCATGTAACCGGGTTCACCCTCTTTGAATTGGAATTTGTCCACTTCAATATGTTGAAAGGCTTCTAATGATAGATTTACCTCACCGTTTTTGCCATTGCTCTCAGTTTTTTTTGCCTGTTGAACGTTTTTACCTAACAATACATGTTCGCGCCGGCGGGGAGTGCCAATATCAGCTGAGTAAAAGTGACCCGAATGGATGCCAATTCGCATCTTTAACTCTATAGGACCACCTGGAGTTGGTATGGCGCTATATGCTTTCATGGCACGCTGCATTCTCAGCCCAGCGCGAACAGCTTTGCCAACTGCTTTGCGGATTTCATCTTTATTTTCTGTTGCATCATCCTTGCTCACAGGAACTTGAAAAAGAATCAATAATGCATCGCCAGTAAATTCAAGCAGGTCGCCGCCGGCTTTGGTCACTATTTCTATAATGTTTGTAAAATAATCGTTGAAAATAGTTAGAAGATTTTCCGC
The DNA here is from genome assembly GCA_009885945.1 of Anaerolineaceae bacterium. Classification (GTDB taxonomy): domain Bacteria; phylum Chloroflexota; class Anaerolineae; order Anaerolineales; family Villigracilaceae; genus VFJR01. The sequence continues at coordinate 3,243 of VFJR01000156.1, read as the reverse complement.
GCCTTTTTTACCGTCTTTTGCATTTGCTTCCATTAATTTTGTAAAGCCCGCCAGATCGGTAAACATCAAAGCGCCATTTCGCTTCATTAAATGAGATTGCGCATTCTCAACTCTTTTTTCGGTGATCAATGTTGATGTGTAATCAGAAAGTATTTTTTGCAACGCCCCTAGATGATCAAAGACCGGTTTTAGTTTTTTCCCGTCGTCGCGGCTGGCTGTATCTTGGTCTATTTCAGGGTTTTGGTCTGTCCATTCTGCTACATACAATTCCGCATATAACTCTGCGGGCAATAGTATGCGCAGGTCAGGTTCAAATTCTTCAACTTTTTTGAAATGAGGAGATGACAAATATGACATAAACGTATTATACTTGAATGTACTAAAACTTTAGCAGTTAATAAATAAAGAAAAACACCATTTTCAGAGGAGAAAAAAATGAAACAAAAAACTTCTACATTGTTAATAACTTTATTGCTGATTGTCTTGATTCTTGCAGCGTGTAGTGGGCAGCAAGCCACCGAAGCTGTGGCTGTCAATACTCAGCAGCCAGCGGCCGCAACAGATGCCGCTCCAGTAGTGCCCGCAGAGATGCCAGCCGCCAGCGAAGCAACTTTTGATTCTGCTTTGGTAACAGATGTAGATACTCTTAAGGCTCTTTCCTATGCTTATGAGGGCTTAGTCACTTTAACAGATGGGCAGCCCGCTGGAGCGCTTGCCGAATCGTGGACTGTTTCTGAAGATGGCTTGGACTATATCTTTAATTTGCGTGTCGGTGTTAAATTCCACGATGGTTCTGATCTTAATGCAGATATTGTTGTTGCGAATTTCACCCGTTGGTTTGATCCAGCCAGCCCCTTCCGTGGTGATGGCGCTTATGCATCTTGGAAGAATGCATTTGGCGGATTCAAAGGTGAAGTTGCCGCTGACGGTAAACCTGCATCTTCTTATGATGGTGTCGAAAAACAGGATGCATTCACTGTAGTTGTTCACCTAAATCGCCCTGTGGAAGATTTCCTCAACAAGATCGCAGACCCCGCATTTGTGATTGCCAGTACCTCTGCCATGTCTGCCGGTGGTTTTGGCACAAGCGCTGGTGTAGATGGTGGCAGCGGAGCATATACTTTTAGCTTTGGCGATAGCGCTATTAATTTTGAACCGAATTCCGGTTACTGGAATAAAGATGCAATTCCATCCGCAGGCATGAGCGTACCCACAAAATAATTATTTTGAATTGTAAAAGGAATTGACTTAGGGCAAATCTTAAGTCAATTCCTTTTTTTAAATTTTTTGTATGACAAAAGATAAAATCAAAAAAACAGGTCTCCTTTTTATAGTTATACTGCTTGTCTCGTTTTATTCAATAAAAGCGATGCGAGAATCAGCAGATAATAAAGATGGATATGCTAATTTTTTTGTTTTTTGGCTCTCGGGGAAAATGGTTGCCAACGGGCAAAATCCATATGATCAAGCGGAATGGCTTGCTGGATATAGAGAAAATGGGTTTGATAATTCTGCAGACCCAATATTTCTTTACCCATTGCCCTTGTCAGTGTTTCTACTTCCCTTTGGTTTATTCTCCTATGCAAATGCATTTCTGATATGGAAAATAACCACCCAAATCCTGATTACCATTATTATCATCATTCTCTTACAGCACTGGCAAATATCGATTCGCAAATGGTTAATCCTGCCCCTTGTTTTGTTGGCTGTGATGTTTTATGGACCCGCGATATTGCTTCTTCGCACAGGTTCTCTTAGTGCAGGGACGGCATTAATTATTTGCTTATTTATAGTATTTCTGGAAAAAAAGGTCTCTTTTTTTTCTGGCATTCTGTTATCGTTAATTATCCTTAAACCATCTCAAGGTTTGACTATATTAGTTCTTGTTGGAGTTTGGTTGATTGCAACTAAAAACTGGAAAGTCATTCAGGGATTATTCTTGGGCGGAGTGATTCTTTGGATAATTGGCGCCAGTGTTGATCTAACATGGGTGTCAAAGTTTCTAAATTCTGGAGCCGCAGCATTTGATCGCAGGCTTGGCTTTCAATCTAATGTATGGAGTTTTTCATATCTGGTTTGTAAAGGAGCTATGGATTGCACGTATCTGCTTGGCAGTAGAAGTGCCTTAATTTTATTAGGAGTAACTGCTAGATACTTATGGAAACAAAAAGATAAGATTAGCATCTGGGGTGTTATGAATATTAGCATCCCGCTTGGCTTTGTCACAACAGTGTATCTTTGGCAATATGACCAAATTCTTTACATGATTCCTATTGTTTGGATTGTAGGTACTCTTATACAAAAAACAAAAACATATTTTCCAGCCTTTATATTTTTATTGATTAGTACTGCTTATTCGCTTTATGCGCTTTTTAAGATGTTTGGTCCAAACGGGTTGGTAGGTGACCTGTGGAGCATTGGGAATACATTAATTATTTTTGCGGGGATAGGATTGGCTCACTACATAAAAGAAAAGCCTGCAAAAGTGATAAATTGAATTAGCGCAGCACAGACATAAGCTATTTGCAAAAATCTGTTTTTTGACACAGCCCTTCAAGTTCTTGAGGAGAAATATCATAAATTAAATAAGTATATTGAATTGTATCGTCAGGTTCAAAATTGTCTCTTAGCCAAGTGAAACCCTGTGGTTTGCCAAAGACTCCTGTCAAATCATTGATGTTGACAATGATTAATCCAGAAATGGGTTTTACAGGATTATAGATCGCTTGTGGGTGAGCGGCGTGGAAGTCATCAAGTGCATTTTCACCCTGTCCATAATCAACATTTGAATCAGCAAGGATTTTATAAGCCATTTTCCTATCTGTAATCAGCTCGTTGAAGTAGGGTATGTAATTTGGGAAATAAGATAAGACCGAAACGCCAAGGTAACAAATCAAGATGACCACTAAATTTTTTCTAGAAGTAGAAAAAAATTGCCAGTCTATTAATAACCTTCCACAGAAAACATAAAGCAAAGGAAAAAATACAAGATAATAGCGTATGCCCGTGTTGATATTAAAGAAGAAATTAAAATAAACAATAAAAAATAAAATAGGTAACAGTAGGAAAATTTCATCAGACAAAAGTCGCTTTGTGTATTCTTTCCGCCTTATATATGAATAAAATGTTAATATGATAAATAGTTGACTTGCAATGGGGGTCTTGAATAAGGATGCAATGAAATAATACCCATTAAATCCATTCGTCCCATTTTCTCCCGCCTCTCCATCTAAACCCCGTGCT
>VFJR01000038.1 GCA_009885945.1 Anaerolineaceae bacterium | reverse complement strand
GCTGAGACACACGAATGTACTTTGGTCTCACCCTAGGCGGAGGCAAAACATTCTTAGCAGAAAGCACACCTTTATTAACCAAAATATTGGCAGTCTTGCGCCAATCTACTTTTGCAAAATGAGAGTCGATTTGGCGTCCGCGTAGTGTGCCGCGCTCTTGCAATAATTTGACGATGCGGGCGGTGATGGTGGATGCGGGTGATGCGTAATTTGTAATTTGTAATTCGTAAAGGATATCTGCTTGCTGGCTTAAGCCTGTGGGCAGCATGAGGCTGACGATGGAGGCAAGAGGGTTGAGGGTAGAGTCTGCTAATAGAATCGCCAGGGCAATTTGAGGCGCGGTAAGAACGGGGGCAGGGTCGAGCAGGTCTATGATCGCTTTGGGATTCTCTACTGAGCAGGAATCGCTCAATTCCAGAATCACACCCTGCACCGTTTGTTTCCCAAATGGAACAATGACGAGACAACCCGCTTGCACATGAGCAAGTTCATTAGGGATGCTGTAATCGAAGATGCCTGTGATGCTGGGGATGTTGATAGCAAGGCGCGCGAACATAAGATGATTATAGCGGTTTATTTTTTTATGCGTGATGTGTATTCAAAATTCACCACGTAGACAATTGACTCACCAACTCCGCCCCCGCCCGTCCTCCCCCAAATACGACTGACAAAATTAAACTGGTCATCCAAAGTTTCTATGTCGTATTTGGGGGAGGTGCCGAAGGCGGAGGGGGTTGTTTTTAGTTTTATTCCACTCAAACTTTAATTTTGGCAACTCATCCACCAACTCCATCGTCTGTACGCTGAGATTATTAGTGCTCGATATCAATTCAAAAGATCAGCTTTTGTTAACTTACTACACTTATTCCATCAAGTATGCTCTTCAACAAACCCATCTAGTTTTTTCTTTCCTTGACAGTTCTCTTACTCCTCATAGAATAAGGCTATGCCCATCGTACGCTTCCCCGCTCTTATGAAATATTATGTGGATAACCAAACTGAATTTCTGGTTTCTGGTTCCACGGTCAATGAATTAATGATCAACATTCTTACGCGTTACCCTGCGTTAAAGCCGCACTTGGTTAACCCAAAAGGCGAACTGCGCCGCCATTTCAATATTTTTGTAAACAGTGTGCATGTCCGTGATTTGAACGGCATGGAAACCATTGTGTCTGAAAATGACAAGATCATCTTCATGGCAAGCGCAGCGGGCGGATAAATATTCGCATTGACAAATCACGTAAGATATATAAAATAGCTCACATCATGAAATCCATGAAACCTTTATTTTGCCTGTGTCTGTCGCGGGGCTCGTAGCCGCCGCTGAGACACTTTCGCAGTCAACGACTCAGACGGTAGGACGACCCCCGCTTGCAAATTTTTGCACAGTGTGTGGCGTTTGTTCGCCGTCTTTTTGTTTATGTTGACTGCGTTTTTATTTAAGGCTGATATGTCTCTATTGGATTTTAAACTTCTCGAATCAAATTCCATTCCCCTGGATGGACTCGCCTCTCATGTGGGCAACACACCTTTACTTGCGCTTCGGCGTCTGACCTCAAAGCTGAATCGGCATACGAAAATTTTTGCCAAAGCTGAATGGTTTAACCCCGGCGGCTCGGTCAAAGATCGCCCCGCTTTGAACATTATTCAAAACGCCATCACAAACGGTGACTTGGGCAATGGCAAACGCCTGCTTGACTCAACCTCTGGCAATATGGGCATTTCGTACGCAACGTTTGGCGCGGCCTTAGGCATACCCGTCACCCTGGCATTACCAGCCAGCGCCAGCCCAGAACGTATTTCCATTCTCAAAGCCTTGGGTGCAGAAATTATTTTGACTGACCCCACCGAAGGCTCAGATGGGGCGATCCTTAAAGCGCGTGAACTCGCCGCAGAAAACCCTAATTTATACTGGTACGCGAATCAATATAATAACCCTGCAAATTGGCAGGCACATTATCTTTCCACAGGCCCCGAGGTTTTGGCGCAGACGGACGGCTTGGTAACACATTTTGTGGCAGGTTTGGGTACCTCTGGAACATTGATGGGCACAGGGCGTTACCTGCTGGAACAATTGCCCGATGTTAAATTAATCGCATTTCAGCCAGACGCGGCTTTTCATGGGCTGGAGGGACTTAAGCACATGGATAGCGCAATCAAGCCCGGGATTTATGATCCGTCTGTGGCGCAGAGTCAACTTACAGTGAAGACAGAAGCGGCGCATGAGATGGTGAATCGCTTGGCGCGGGAGGAAGGTCTGTTTGTAGGCATCTCCTCCGGAGCGGCGGTTGTAGCGGCGCTTCAGATCGCAAATGAATTGGATGAAGGGATTATTGTAACGGTTCTGCCTGATGCAGGCTATAAATATTTAAGTGATAAATCCCTTTGGGAGCGAAAATAATGTTGAAAGTTTCAAACGAATTGACCCAGAGAATCAATGAACACCTTGAGCAAGCCTATCCTGATGAAGGCGCTGGGTTTTTGTTGGGCGTAGAAGGCGAAGTAAAAGAAGTGTTGCCTTTGTTAAATGCGCGCGAAGATGAAGCGCGGCACAATCGTTTTTTGATCACGCCTGAGGAGTATCTCAAAGCTGAATTAAAAGCAGACAGCCTAAGGCTGAGTCTGATCGGCGTTTTTCATTCACATCCAGATTGCCCCAATATTCCTTCTGAATATGACCGCGAATGGGCACAGCCGTTTTTTTCATACATCATTACGCGCGTGGATAATGGCAAAGTGGTAAACCACCGCTCGTGGAGATTGTTGGAAGATCGTTCAAAATATGAAGAAGAAGAAATAAAGATTTCATAAGCATGTGCATTTCAGATATATTTACAAAACCAATTATAAAAATAAATATAGGAGACTTATCGAATGGATATTATTAAAGAAGACCAAATATTAGATTGCAGCGGCATGCTTTGCCCGATGCCGATTGTGAAAACCTCAAAAGCGATCAAGGAAATGGAAAGCGGGCAGGTGTTAAAAATGATTGCAACTGACGCAGGTTCCCCGCCCGATATTGCAGCATGGAGCCGCCAGACAGGAAACGAATTGTTGCGCTCTATGGTCGAAGATAACAAGTTCGTTTTCTTCTTGAAGAAGAAATAATTTTATTAAATTAACGGAGATATAGCATGAGCAAATCCGATCCAAACGCTCCAAAAAGACTTGCGTTAATCGCAAGCAAAGGAACATTAGACTGGGCATACCCTCCATTTATCCTTGCCAGCGCCGCCGCTTCGATGGGCTGGGAAGTGGGAGTTTTCTTTACCTTTTATGGTCTGACCCTGCTTAAACCAGAACTCACCGCGGCTGTTTCACCGCTTGGCAACCCTGCCATGCCAATGAAAATGCCTTTTGGGTCTGAAGGTTTCCAGAATATTAATTGGGCAATGCCAAATTTGTTAATGGCAAATGTGCCAGGTTTTGAAACGGTAGCCACAAGCTTAATGAAACAGACTTTTAAGAACAAAGGTGTGGCAAGTGTTGAAGAATTACGTGAAGCTTGCATTGAATTAGATGTGCGTTTGATCGCCTGTCAAATGACGATGGATGTATTTGGATTCAAAGTGGAAGATTTCATTCCACAAGCAGAGTTGGGCGGCGCGGCAACTTTCCTTGAATACGCGGCTGATGCCGATATTCAATTGTTTATTTAATCCTTAAAAATCACTCAGCGTAATACATTTGTATTACGCTGAGTAAAATATATTCACAATCATAAAATTACTTAAAGAAGAGAGAACAATAAAAACTATGACGATTTTGCGAATTCCAACCCCATTACGCGCCTATACCAGCGGGAAAAGTGAAGTGAATGTAAGCGGCTCAAAAATTTCTGAAGCCTTGGTAGATCTTACTATCCAGTTCCCTGCTATCAAGTCGCATTTATTCAACGAAAGCGGCGAACTGCGCCCTTTTGTAAATTTATTTGTCGGCGAAAATAATATCAAAGACTTACAAGGTGTGGATACAGCCATCAAGGACGGCGATAGGATCATGTTGATTCCATCCATTGCGGGCGGCTGGAGTGTCAAATGATTGACGAACTCTCTCACGAACAAATCCTGCGCTACTCACGTCACTTGCTGATGCCAGAAGTTGGCTTAAGCGGACAAATTAAATTAAAGAATTCATCCGCGCTGGTCATCGGTACGGGCGGGCTTGGTTCCCCTGTTGCGCTTTATCTCGCCGCGGCAGGTGTTGGACGTCTTGGACTGGTAGATTATGACACAGTTGATTCGTCCAATCTTCAACGTCAAGTGATTCACGGTACATCTACTGTTGGAAAATTAAAAGTAGAAAGCGCCAGCGACCGATTAAAAGATTTAAATCCTGATATTCGAATTGATGTTTATAACGAGCCATATACTTCAGAAAATGCGATGCGCATTGCAAAAGAGTATGATGTGATCGTTGATGGCACAGATAATTTCCCTACTCGTTATTTAACCAATGACGTTTGTGTGATGCTGGGTAAGCCAAATATTTACGGCTCCATCTTTCGCTTCGATGGTCAAGTCAGCGTTTTTTATGCAAAAGAAGGTCCGTGCTATCGCTGTCTTTTCCCCGAGCCCCCGCCTCCCGGTCTTGTGCCATCTTGTGCCGAGGGCGGCGTGCTGGGCGTATTGCCTGGCACCATTGGCACCCTGCAAGCCACCGAAGCCATTAAAGTTTTACTGGGTATTGGTCAGCCATTGATCGGTAAATTACTTTTATATAACGCGCTGGATATGTCTTTTGATTTTGTGAAATTAAAAAAGAATCCTAATTGCCGCGTGTGTGGACCGAATGCAGATATTAAAGAATTAATTGACTACGAAGAATTTTGCGGCGTACCCGGGCATCATGCAGATGACACCTCCGCCGGCGCGAACTGGGACATTACAGCTTTGGATTTAAAAGAACGCCTCGCGCTTACCCCGAACCTGATTCTGCTCGATGTGCGTGAACCTCACGAGTTAGAGATCGCCGCCATTGAGGGCGCAAAGAACATCCCTCTCGGTGAAGTTGCCCAACGCATGTCTGAACTAGATTCGGCTGAAGAAATGATTGTCTTTTGTAAACGCGGCTCCCGCTCTGCCCGCGCCATAGAAATTTTAGCCAGCGCAGGTTTCAAGAAGATGAAAAACCTCAAAGGCGGTATCAACGCTTGGGCTGAGGAAGTGGATACAAGCTTGCCGTTATATTAAGCCATCACTTAGTTCTTAAGTCCAATTAACCGTGATACCCTGAAGGGCACAATGTAAACGGAGATAAACAGAGATATTTTGAAAAAAACAAGGTCAACCGCATTCATTATTTTAAATCTTTGTTTATCTCTGGTTAAATTCTTTGGCTTTCAAAACACTCTCTTGGCAAGTTATGCGTAATTCTTAAAGTAAAAATACAAGGAACGCTTGCAGAGTCAACTTTGCTTGACCGCTTAAGTTGCACATGCTAAAATCTTTTTTATGCCCAGCCCTAAAAAACCATTCCGCATTAATCTAGGTTTCATCGCCCATGAAGAAATTGGACGAAACCATGACTTTCCCTTTGATTTTGAGAAGATAGATCTTGGCGAAGATTTCATTGTGCGGGATTTAAGTGGCAATGTAAATATAGGCAAGACCCCGCAAGGTTTGGTTGTACGTGGGGAATTTAGCGGCAATACTTCTCTCGAATGCGTGCGCTGTCTAACCAAATTTGACACCCAGCTTTCATGGGAATTGACCGAGTTATATGCCTTCGATGATAGATCTGCGACCGAGGCAGATTTAATCCTGCCGGAGGACGCTCATATTGACCTCGCGGTTCTCGTTCGAGAATATGGACTGCTTGAAATGCCGATCAACCCTATTTGCAAATATGATTGCAATGGGCTGTGTATAGACTGCGGTCAAAACTTGAACGAAAGGGATTGCGGTCACGGTCCAGATCTGAGCGATTCACCTTTCGCCAAGTTGAAGGATTTGTTGTAAAATGATGGCTATGCTCACATTTTTCTCTTTATCAATAATGCGAATGGAAATGCGATGCCGCACCTTTTGGAGAGCGCGTTAGATCACTGCATCTAATTCAAAAACGGGCTGTCCATTTTGCGGACAGCTTTTTTGTTGTAATAGCCATGTCATTGCGAGGCTGGCGGTTGAGTAACCGCGCTCTTGTTCTTTGCGGCGTATCGAAACCCAGCCCGAAGCAATCCTCAGTCATTAGAGATTGCTTCGTCGCTAAAAACAAATTCGTTCCTCGCAATGACATATAAAATGGAGTTCCATCATGCCCGAGAATATCTTAATCGCCGTTGCCTGGCCCTATGCCAATGCTGAAATTCACGTAGGAAACCTGACAGGTTCGCACCTGCCTGGGGATATTGTTGCGCGCTATCACCGCCTCAAGGGAAACAAGGTGCTGATGATCACCGGCACAGATTCTCACGGTACGCCTGTTACGATGAGCGCCGATAAACTTGGCAAGCCCGTTGAAGAAGTGTACAAGCTGTATCACGAAGGCTTTATTGATTTGTTCAAGCAGATCGGTATTTCGTATGACTTGTATACAACTACGCACAGCGAGAATCACTTTAAAGTTTCGCAGACTATCTTTTTGGCGTTGCAAAAAAACGGATTTTTGTTCAAGCAAACAGAGCCGCAATGGTTTTCGCCTGGGCTAAACCGCTTTTTGCCAGATCGTTATATCGAGGGTACTTGCTATATTTGCAATACAGATGGCGCGCGTTCTGATCAATGCGATACCTGTGGCAATGTGCTTGACCCCACCAAACTTGTTAACCCAAAGTCTAAAGTAGAGGGTGATACTTCATCACCTGAATTGCGCGATACCGAACATTTTTATATTGACCTCTCCAAGCTTGAGCCTGATGTGATCAAGTATCTCAAAGAACGCGCAGAACATATGCGTGATACCGTTTTGGGAGAGTCGCTTCGCAAAGTTGAATCTGAGGGATTGAAGCCGCGCGCTATCACGCGCGATTTGGATTGGGGAATTCCTGTGCCTGTGACGGACGCAGGCTGGGAAACGAAAAAACTCTACGTGTGGTTCGAGGCAGTAATCGGCTACCTCTCCGCGCCGATTGAGTGGAGTCAGCTATCGGGTAATAAAGACGCGTGGCGCGAGTGGTGGATCAATCCGCATGCGAAGCAATTCCATTTCATTGGCAAGGATAATATTTTCTTCCACACTTCATTGTGGCCCGCTGAATTAATGGGCGTTGGCACGGGCTTTATGGAAATTTTTACGGGTGAAAAAATCCCATTGATTTTGCCGTACGATGTGCCCGCTAATCAATTTATGAATCTTGAAAGTAAAAAGATCAGCGGCTCGCGCAATTGGGCGGTGTGGGGCGGTGATGCGCTCACGCGTTTTGACCCCGATGCGTTGCGTTATTACTTGACTGTGAATATGCCCGAAAGCAAAGACAGCGATTGGGATTGGGCAGAATTTGTGGCGCGTAATAATAATGAACTGGTGGCGACTTGGGGCAACCTTGCGAATCGTGTGCTGGCGTTTTGTTATAAGAATTGGGATGGACAAGTGCCATCCTTGGAAGATATGGGTTCGGACGCGGAGACCGCGCCCCTACGGG
>VFJR01000171.1 GCA_009885945.1 Anaerolineaceae bacterium | reverse complement strand
ATTTTGCACAATACAAAGGCAATCAAGTTTAAATGTTTGTTAGCAAACCGATTCGTGAACCCCGCTGAAGGATAGTTGAATTATAGGGTTTTCAGGGGCAAGGGTCAAGTGAGAAATGATTTATTAAATCTGCGTATCCACCATCACTGCAGCCGGCGGATGGGCGCATTCTTCAAGGCTTCAAATCTTTGGATAACAGATTGTGCAGCTTTCTCCCAAGTCCAATCTGCGTGGATGGAAGCACTGGCAGCAGTTCCTTTTGCTTGTGACTGTTCGGGATGCGCGGCGATCTTTCTCATCCAATCGATCAGTGCATCTTGATCGGGTTCTGCAAATTCGATCCATTCCTTTTTAGTGGTAACGCCTTGCCAATGTTTTTTCAAATATGAAATTTTCGCAGGAAGCAGATAGCCCGTTTCGTCAGTCACAAAATCCAGCGCGGGTCCGTGAGCGGTGACGATCACGGGTAATCCGCAGGACATCGCCTCAGCAATCGGCAATCCGAAGCCCTCGGCGCGATAAGGGTGAATATAACAATCGCAAGCAGTAAACAAACTGGCAAGCTGCTCGTCGCTGAAAAGAGTATCCATATAAATGACTTGCGGGGCGTTCGCGCGCCTTTGCAATTCGGCTAGTAGTTTGTGATACGCGTTACCCGCGTAAAAAGTTTTTTGGCCCAAGTCTTTGATGATCAGACAAACATCATCTTTGCTGGTGAAGGCTTTGTGATATGCCTTGATCAACACATCGCTGCCTTTGCGCCATTGTGTCCCGCCGACAAACAGGAATTTGAATCGTTTTTCAGTATCCACTTGCATGGGTGTAATAGTGGGTTTAAAAATATTGGTATTCACGCCAAGTGGAATGTATTGCAGGCGCTCGGGGGTAAGCCCGCCGCGCACATAGCAATCGAACACAAACTTGCTGTGCACCCACACTTCATCCACTTCATTATTAAGCGGCGCGATCCAATCTTTTGGAATGTTGGGATATTCCCAGGGTTGGATCGTTACCCAATGTCCTGCAGCGGGCGGTTTGAAATCGGGCCAAGGCTTATGCCGCACAGTGACATCCACTGGTTTTATAAGTGGTTGAAAAAATCGCTGGTGAATCAACTCGAAGCGCGCATCAACTTGCGGTGTGAATTGATGCGGCCAGACGGGATGGATCGCCAGATCAATGCGCGGGTCACGTGTCAATTGAATGCATAATTCGCGGTTGATCACGGCAAACGAGTGATGCAGAAACTGTGGACCCTCCCAGCGAATCGAAAATTCAGCATTATTTTGATCCTTACGATTCTGTTTTTGCACGTAAGGCGCAGGTATCGATTTTGGCCATTCAAGATCGAAGACTTGTCGCGCAGATCGGGGCGCCAGGCGAATCCAATCACGCGTATTCGCAGATGACAGCGCGTCGAGCAGGCTGCCGAAATCAAAGATGAATCCCGCGAATCCGTTTTTGATCAGCCGTTTGGCAAGCGGCCGACCGCCGCATCCCATCGCTAAAACGATGAGCGGGTATTCCCGATCCCAGCGAATAAATGAATTAATTTCAGCTTCAATGCGGTCGATCTGCTCATAGGAATCACGGCTTGGGGTGGGGATATGTCCGCTGTGCCCGAACAAAGCCTGAATGAGATCGGGAGCCGCATATTCATTTCCCACAAATAGCGGACGAAAGGATTTTAATTGCGCCAGAAAGTCTACAGCGCTTTGGGGATCAAAGATCGAAAGATAAGCCAAGGCTGGATGGGAATAAACATTACTTCGGAAGAAGTAGCGTCCCGCATGCCATAACATGTTGAGCGCATCATTGTTGGTCATGCTAAATAATCTATTTTGCATACCGGGCTGCAAGCCGAGCGCGGGGCAATCCAGCGCCAGAGATTTAAAGATGCCCTGGCCTTCCAGCAGGAATGCCTCATGCATTTCGATGCTCAATTCAGGGGACTGTTTTTGCAAGACATCGTCAGTCCCTGCCAGCAAACGCACGTCACCATCACCAAAACGCAAGTATGCGCCCGGCAAGTGATTTTGCAAGTGCCGCGCAATTTCATCCAGTGTTTGTTTTGGCGGAACAAGGGTGATCTGTTGGCGCCAGCGTTCCAGCGGTACGGAAATGCGCTTGTTCAATACTTTATTCCAGGTCCTTGTTCTTATACAAACCTGCTGTGCCAGACACACTGCCTTCCTCAGAAATCTTGCCTACTAACTCAAAAGTGCTGTAGGTATTGGAATCCTTTTCCGATCTCAACAGACCCTTGATAGATGGTCCAATAAGCATGTCAAGAATCAATGCGCCTACAATGCCAGCGATAATTCCAATTGGTGTAACCAGCATGGCGGAATCGCAAGGCAAACCTAATAGATTACCTAACAATCCCGAGCCGATAATACCTGCTCCGACACCAATAGAAATTGTACTTAAGAGATGACCAAGTCCAGCCGCTATACCATTTCCTTGATTCATATCGGGTAAGCCCGAGGCAGTTTGGCGCGTACCGACTCGACTGAGCCAGAGCAGGAAGCCCGAACCACTTCCGTTACTATCTCCCGATCCGAGAACTCTCGCGGTTTGAGTAACACCTTCAGGCTCGCTGGAAAGACGTGGACCACGATAGATCCTATCTTTACCGAGGGCTATACGGCGAGTGAACGCATAGAGCAGCATACCTGCGCCGAGAATACCAAAACCGATCAAGATACCTCCTCCGTAGGCAGGGCAGGAAAATCCGCTTGCGTTTGGCGGTAAAGCGGCTTCAGCAGGAGGTACATTTTTAATTGTGATAGTGGGAGTAAATGTAGAGGTAGCTGACGGTGTTAAGGTAAAGGTGGCCGTTGGCGTGTGTGATGGAGGAATAGGTGTGCGGGTCTTCTTTTTCCCCTTCTCTTGCCCTGGGCAGGGTATGGGTTTTTGGT
>VFJR01000202.1 GCA_009885945.1 Anaerolineaceae bacterium | reverse complement strand
GCGCAGACCCATGGCTTTGCGTCCTCACTTCGCAGTAAGTTTGCCTTTTCGGGATTAAGAAATTCCAATTCTGTACCCCAATAATATAACAAAACGAGAAATAAATCAACCCAAATTTGCCCGATTTCTCCATTTAAAATCTTGGTTACTCGTTCTATTTATAGGGATGCTTATCTTTCGAGTACAAGTTCGTTAAGAGGGTGAATGATTTAGGTTGATTGGCATTCAACCTAACGTATTTACGCTTGGGCACACGTCCACAAGGGGCTGATTGATGGTGGGTCATGTCCGCGTGATGGGGGCAATGGTGATGGTCAGGTGGGGTAAAATAAGGGCAGGATATTCACATGGCAGACAATAAAGATGTGTTATTTGAAGTAATGACCCCGCTTGGGTTTCGTGTCCGCGTGACGCATGGATATTGGGTTTTAATTGTCAGCGTAAAACATCCCGTGATGGCTGGACGCGAAGAGGATGTCCGAAACGCACTGGAAAATCCAGACGAAATTCGTCAAAGCAAGTCAGATGAAGATGTTTATTTGTTTTATAAGGCAGAACATGAAAAGAGATGGATTTGTGCAGTTTCCAAGCAAACAGGTGAATCAGGCTTTTTGATCACGACTTATCCAACAGACGCGATTAAGGAAGGAGTACAGATATGGCACAAGTAAAAGTTTATTACGATAGAGAAGGAAATACACTTACTGTCTGGTTTGGAAATCCCGCTGATGAATATGTCGCGGAGGAAACAGGGGAAGAAATTGTGTTAATGAAAGACCGTGAAGGCAAGGTCATTGGATTTGAGAAATTGAATTTCACGGGTCATGTAGGAGATGCAATCAAAGTTGCTTTTGAGACGGTCGCTGTGTAGATGAAATTGTGAATTGAGAAACATCCAAGGTCAAAATGGCTTTGGATGTTTTTTGTTTGAGAAGGCGAGGGGCTGATTGATGATGAGTCATGTCCGCGTGAGGGGGGTATATAATATATCCATTGTGATTAATGGTTGAAATTTTTATTGAAAAGAAGGAGACAAAATGGCAAACTATATTTGTGTCACTTGCGGCGTTCAATATCAAGAAACACAATCGCCTCCTGAGCATTGTCTCATTTGCGAAGATGACAGACAGTACATCGGTCACAAAGGACAGTTATGGACCACCATCCCAGAGATGCAAAAGACTCATCGCAATCGAATTGAGCAGGTTGAATCCAATCTAATTGGCATTGGTACCGAGCCAGGCTTTGCCATTGGTCAGCGCGCATTGCTCATCCAAACTGCAAAAGGAAATGTATTGTGGGATTGCCCCAGCCTGCTCGATGATGCAACGCTGAAGGCTGTTCGTTCACACGGCGGCATCAGCGCCATAGCCGTTTCTCACCCGCACCTCGTTGGCTCGCTTGTAGAGTGGAGTCACGCCTTTGATAATGCGCCAATCTACTGGCATACCGATAATTGTAGCTGGGTTATGCGCCCTGATTCCGCCTATCAATTTTGGGATGGAGAAACACTTCCGCTTCTAGACGGGCTGACGCTTGTTCGCTGCGGCGGACATTTTCCCGGCTCTGACGTTTTACACTGGCCGCAGGGCGCAAAGGGTCGCGGCGCATTGTTAACAGGCGACACCATGCAACTCGCGCAAGACAGGCGTTACGTCAGTTTTATGTACAGTTATCCAAACATGATTCCCTTAAATACACGCGCAGTTGAACGCATCGTTAAGTCTGTTGAACCCTTTGAGTTTGATCGCCTCTATGGCGGCTGGTGGGATTATGTTATGCCAACCGACGCCAAGGCGGCGGTCAAGCTGTCCGCTGAAAGATATATCAAAGCGATCAGTCTTTGAAAAATGATGAGCGATATTCACACATGGGTGAATATCTATTAACCGCTTTGCGGCCCTCAATCCTGTACGTTAATATTTATGCGATGCCAGGCGTTATTCATATATCCTTTAAAATTCCAAACTTGTTCCATGTCTTTTGGCTGTACATTGCCAGCTGAATCCACAGCACGAACCACCAATTGAAATTTCCCCGGCTTCAAATCGAATTGCACCTTCCATAATGTCCAAGCCCACGAACTCGCTGCATGGTTAAGCTCGGCTTGTATCCATGTCTCGCCGCCATCACAAGAAACATCCACACGCGCAACTTCTCGCCCGCCGCCTGCCATGGAATAGCCATGTACTGTTATGACTCCGCTGGCAGCTTGTTCGTTTTCAACATGCGAGCAAATCACTGCGTTCACATTTAATTCACCAAGCATTAATCCATCATCCCAATTGACAGACTCGGCTGTGACATCAGGCGCGAATAATCGATACGCGTGCCGTTGAAAATAATTTTGCGACGGCTCAGCTTGCACCGTTATTTTTTCCAGCCATTTCACACTGCGCGCACCGATATATCCAGGCACGATCATGCGCAATGGAAATCCATGCACAGGCGGCAGTGGTTTGCCGTTCATTTCATAAGCCAAAATAACTTCGCCGCTCAATGCTTTTGTCAGCGGGATCGATCCGCCAAATTTGAAGCGCTTATAAAGACGTTCCGTTTCATCCAACCCGCCAAATTCAACATGCAGAGGAAAACCCGCTTCGCTTTCTGCGCCCGCAGCTGTCAGCACATCCCCAAGCCGCACACCAGCCCAAGCCGCGTGACTGATCGCCTCCGCCCCCCAAGGCAGTTCATTTGGGATTGGCTTCATAGCAGTCAACTCTTCACGCCGATTGCCCGCACACATTAAAGTTGCGGAGACCTCAGCTCGTTTAAAATCATTTTTCAATTGAGCGAATGATAAAGATAATGGCTGTGAAACTCTGCCGTTTATAGTTAAACGATAACTATCCATGTTCACTGTGGGTACATCCCCATGACTGCGCACGAAGAATAAATCTGTAGGTGTCACAGCACACTCGCTCAAGCGTTTGAGCGGTGGTCCCGCATTAAATGGAGTCTCTTGCTTGATAACGATATCTGCATGTTTGTTGTGGATTGATTTTTTCAAAAGTTCACCATTTTATTTAATACTCAAATCATAATCTATAATCAAAGAAAATCATTTACATTTTTTGATCAAGGATTGGCTAAAAGCCCACAAGATTAGCCGCTCCTGTTAATCGAGGTGGTATCATAGCTTTCCATATCCCAAAAAGGAATTTTCATGAATTCACAAATAGATAACACACCTGAGGGTCGTCACGACCCATATGCCGCTTTGCGCTTCCTTGATTTTCGACTGCTTCTCATTGGCCGCTTCATTACATCTTTTGGAACAGAGATGGTTTCGTTTGCAATTGCCTGGGAGTTATGGCTGCGAACGCATAGCGCCTTCGCACTGGGCTTGGTTGGGTTGGTGCAAGTTGTTCCAGTAATTTTATTGTCACTGCCCGCAGGTCACGTGGCAGATCAATATAATCGCAGGCGCATCGTGTTGATCACGCAAATATCTTTTGGGCTGTGCGCGCTTGGTTTGACCTATCTTTCATATACTCAGGGGTCTTTGGTTTTAGTGTATCTATGTTTGTTTGGCATTGGTGTTGCCCGTTCATTTAATGACCCCGCCTCCTCCACGCTTGTGCCAGAGACCGTCCCACCGCATCTTTTTTCAAGCGCGGCAACATGGAACAGCAGTTCGTGGCATATTGCATCCATACTTGGTCCAGCCGCCGCAGGGCTCATTATTGCATACTCTGGCAATGTCACTATTATTTATGCGTTCGATGCCGTGGGTGCAATTATCTTTACAATAATGTTGAGCATGATCAAAGGAAAGCAATTGCCGCTGGCGCGCAAATCTGCTACATGGGCATCATTGGTCGAAGGGTTCAAGTTCATGCGCGATACGAAAGTAATTCTCGCCGCCATCACCTTGGATATGTTCGCAGTGCTTTTTGGCGGGGCGGTGGCTCTGCTTCCTATTTATGCAACAGATATTCTCATGGTGGGTGCGCAAGGAATGGGACTCATGCGCGCCGCACCATCTGTCGGCGCGCTGTTGATGGCTTTTGTGATCGCTCATTTACAGCCGATGAAAAATGCAGGGCGGATTTTATTGCTGGCTGTGGCGGGATTCGGAATCTGCACGATCATCTTCGGACTTTCAAGCTGGTTCTGGCTCTCCATGCTGATGCTTGTGCTGTTAGGTGCGCTGGATAATATCAGCGTTGTGATTCGCAGTACTTTATTGCTCACACAAACTCCCGATGAAATGCGCGGACGAATTTCTGGCGTGAATAGTATTTTTATTGGGGTATCTAATGAGCTGGGTGGTTTCGAATCGGGGTTTGCCGCTGCGCTTTTTGGACCAATTATCGCTGTTGTTGGTGGCGGAATTGGCACGATTCTGGTTGTGTTGGCAGTTGCAAAATATTGGCCTGAAATGCGCAATCTAAAGACATTGGATGTGCCTGAATAAAACAGAATAAATTCTATTGCCTTTGACCTATCAAAATGATAATGTGTCGCGCTCAGATTATCTGAGTAAACTCTTTAATGCGAAAATTCTTCTGGCTTAAAGCATGCTTGATAATCTGCGCCTAGGATGATGCGGTATTGCGCGCTGGGGTTTGCGTTTGGCAGATAAATTTCGGTGGCAGAACTTAAGCCTAACATGGTGCGCAGAAACGCGCGTTGGCTGGGGTCTTGCGCAGAGGTGAAATCTACAATGACAGAGGTAGCGTAGTTGCGGTTATCGGCAGGGGATGTGCTGGTTTTATAGCCTGCATGATTTAAGCGCGAAGACGCAAGCGCTTCAAGAGTATCAAAGCCTGAACCATTTTGAACTTCAATGGTAATCGTTTGGCGTTGTTCGGTATAAGAGGATAAGGTCGTTGCTTCTACCAATAATTGTTTGAGCAATTCATCATTGGGTAATTGCACAGATGCGCCGCCGGGGGTTGTCCAATCACTCACGTAAGGCGGACGAATGTAATAGCCGCGAATGGTTGCGCTGCTAAGTTTGGGCGCGTACGGTGCAATGCTTAATAAATCTGCCAGCCCAAGGTCGGTGATGACCGAACTGGAGAGATCATTGTATAACTGCGGAATTTTACTGAGGCTGTCTGTTCTTAATCCTTGCTCAAGCAGTGCGCGCAGAACTTCCTGCTGTCTTCTGCCGCGGTCAAAATCGCTGGACTTTGAACGTGAACGCGCGTACCAAAGCGCAAGGTCGCCGTCCATGTGAACAAGCCCGGGTCCAACGGTGTAAAGCCACCAGTTGTTTTCATCTTCAGGGTCGTAGCTTGGGTCTATTAATCGCCAGTCTGTATAGTCACAGGCAATAGGTACTTGCACGCCGCCGAGAGTATCCACAATTTTGCGAAAGCCATCAAACTCTACCATAGCAGTGTGATCAATGCGAATGCCAAAGTTATAAGCAATAGTATCTTTTAACAGTGCAGGTCCGCCGCCAATATAGTCATAAATTTCTCCGCTTTGGTAGGCGGTGTTAATGCGCTGCATTCCCACCGTAGGAATGTAGATCCATAAATCGCGCGGAATCGAAATTAAGGAAACTTGTCCTTGTTGGGGCCATAGAATGACAATCACCATTGTGTCTGTGCGATAGGATTGACCGGGGCGTTTGTCTGAGCCGATCAATAGAAAGTTAATAGTTTCGTTGTTGGTCAGTGCGGGCAGGGATGTTGGTTGTATCGCAGGATTTTCTACAATGGGAGGCGCGGCAATGGTAGGGAAAATTAAATTTAAATCTACTGTGGGCGTTGGCTGGATTGCAGGGGGTGCGGTTGGGGAGGGTGTTTCTGTAGGGAGTAAAAGAATTGAGGTTGCGAGCGGGGTTGAAAAGTTTACGATTTGCGGTGATGTGATCAGAGAGGATGGTTGGAATGCTGTGGGTGTTGGTGATGCATTTGCAGGAGCCGTGATCAGCACAAAGGAATAGGGATTAACCGCAGCAGGCGAGGTGGAAATTGCTGAGGCGCAGGCGCTGTTGAACGTAAGCAGAATCAGGCTGAGGGTCAGCGCGAGGCGTTGTCCTGAGCTTGTCGAAGGGCGTTTTTTTTTCATCAATAAAAAATAAATTATGGAATGGCTGTTGGGCTGGCGGTTAGGGTGGGTAAAGGTGTAATAGTTGACGGTACAGGTGTGTTGGATGGAAAGATAGTTGCCGTGAAGGGCAGAGCTGTGTGGGTCAACGGGTCTGTGGGTAATATGATGGCTGTGTTGGTTGCACTTGGGTTGGAAGGCGCGGTGGGTGTGCGCGTGGGTATGTTGGGTACCCAAAGCAATTGACCCGCGAAGATCAAGTAATTACTGCCGATGCAATTTGCTGTTTGTAACGAGCTAAGAAGCACGCCAAAACTTTGTGCGATGCTAAATAATGTATCGCCGCTTTTTACTGTGTATGTTTTTACCCAGCCTATCGGCGGTGCGCATGTGATGCTGGTGTTGAAGCTGATGGTGCTGATCGTTGCTGTAGATATTATTGAGAATGGCGGTACATATAAAGTTGTGTTGGGTACCAGGGAATCTACTAAAAGACAGTTGATGGCGCGTAGTTCAGCGGGTGTGGATTTGTAAATAGTAGCGATGATTTGCAGTGTGTCGCCGTTATGTGTAATGATGGGCGACCATCCTGCTGGGGGCTGGGGGCAGGACTGTGCCGGCAGAGGTGTACTTGTTGGCAGTGCGGTATTGCTGGGCAGGGGTGAATTAATGGGCGGCGGTAGTGTGGAGGTGATTGTGACGAGTGTTGGGATGGATAAAATGTTTTGCGTGTTGGTGGAGGTGGGTAAAAAATTTGTTTCACTGGAAACATTTTCTGCCAATGATAATGAGATGCCTCCCAGTACCGAAGCGATGGAAACGAATGCCAAAATCATGGCACTCCAAAACTGGCGGGCGGGCGGCATTATTTCTTTCCTTTTGCTTTTGTTCTGGCGATATCGCCGTCTACGGGCAGAAGTACGCTAAAAGTTGCGCCTGAACCCGCCTCACTTTCCACCCAGATGCGCCCATTTTGTGCCTCGGTCAGAGATTTGGCAATTGATAAACCTATGCCTGTATCGCCTACTCCTTGAATGAGAACATTATCTGCGCGGTATAAACGTGTGAAAACACGCGGTAAGTCTTCCGCTAAGATGCCTCCGCCTGTATCGGTTACTTGTAAAAGGATCAGGTCTATGCCATCTTCTTCGCTTCTTGCCTCGACCTTGAGTCTGATCGTGCCTTCGGCAGGGGATGCGGCGCCTGCATTTTGCAGTAAATGCACCAGAATTTGCTGCATAGCTTCACGGTCTGTATGCATGGCTGGGATTCGTTTTGGCAAGTCCAGATGAATGGTGATGTTCTTTTCACGAATCTGGCTGCTGGTATAAGACATTGCATTATCAATGATTAAGTTGATGTCTATTGGTTCTGGGTTTAAATCGATCAACCCTGTTTCAAGGTTGGTTAATTGAATCATGTCGTCGATCATTTTTTTCATGCGTTCGCTGGAAGATTTAATGCGTTCTACAAATTTGCGTTGTAATGCGCCTAAAATGCCGATTGATTCGCCTAATAATAGATCGGTGTAGCCGACAATAGAGGACATGGGCTGGCGCAATTCCTGAGAAATAGATGCAATGATCTCTGCCTGCTCTGTAGATTTTGAGGCAGCCTGCCCATTTTCCAACGAATCGATCTTGATACTGGCATCTGCCAGTTGATTTTGTAGGCGGGCAAGTTCTTTGAGTGTGTCGCGCAGTTCTAATTCTAGTTGGGCAGTGCCCAGCGAATTTGAAGCAGGGGCTGGGCTGGAATCAGAAGTTGTATTTCGTAATATTTCATTTTCAGCTTTTAGCTGGTCGATAATTCTTTGTGATTCTTCTTGAACTGCGATCAGCGAAACCATGTCCTCTGCGGCTGCCGGGGCTTGGCTTGCGCTCTCAACGGCTTGTGATAATTCTTGGTTGCGTCTTTCCAAATCCTGCATTTTTGCGCGAGAATCTTCTAACGCCAGAGATGCTTGTTCGCTTTTTAGCTCAATGCGCGAAAAATGTTGACTGCGTTGGATAATGGGCACGAGCGCAGTAGCAATATTGGTTAAGAATGCTTGATCTTCCGCAGTCCATAAACGATTGGAATAAGGTGAAAGTAAAAGGACACTGCCGATCGGCTCTTTTTCCTGAGTGAGAATTGGTACATTAAGTAAATGCCCAGGGTTGGTAATGCCGAGCAAATCTGCCAATCCTTTTATGTCTGTAGATGTACTGCTGGCTGGCAGACGCAGCGGACGCCCGCGTTGAATGGCGCTTGCCAACATGGGTACAACGCTTTTATTTAAAACGCCGCCTTCCAGGTTTTCTTCACGGATGAGGTCATACCCGCCTGCGAGTACAGTTTGATTATTATTATCGGTTAAATAAATGAGGAAACACAAATCCGAAAGCATGGTTTGTGCTGTAGCGCGGGTAATGGCTTGACTGACCTTTGTTGGGTTGGTTTCTGCCGCAAGCGCAAGCATGGCATGGAATGTCTTTGGATCTGTGCTATATCGTCTGCGTTCAGCTGATGAATTAGTCTCTTCTGATTGATTTTCTTTTGCGTTTTGTGATGCGCCTCTTGAAGGCGCAGGTGAATTGGATGAAAAGCGTTGCGGCAGTGTCCATAAGATTGGGTATGCCGCGATATAGGCGATTCTTACAATGCTCGGGTAATAGCCTGCTGGGTTGATTAATAATTGTCCCGCGTGCCCCGCGAAAGCTACCAGTAAAAATGCCAACCCAAACCATTGACCATCTGGTTTGCGGATGAATAGTAATAATGCCCCAACGCCAATAAAAAACAGCGCGCTAATTTGCCAGATCATATTCGCAAGGGTGGAGTTGTAATCTACGCTGGTGGCGGCGTTTGCAGAAGGTGCCCAAGCCACAATTGCAAGTCCCGTTGCGATGGATACCAACATACTAAGCACGCCTACTATGCCATCAGCGCTGCGGCTTGGTTCTGGAAATGCCCAAAGCCAGGTGATCCAAATAATGCTCAGCAATGTAAAGCCGCGGTCTAGTGGCGGTAAAACTGCATCTGAGTTAATCAGTTTTTGCCAGCCGATACCGCTTAACGCAAACATAAGAAATTGAAAAGCAAACAGAACGATCAATCCAGTAATTGCACGGCGAGCTTGTGGATACTCGCTCGATTGCCACTGATTGAATGCGGATTGCAAAGCGCTGATAATTGAAAAGATCAGCACGGTATGATAGATCAAATTTCCGGGGGGAGTGATCAGTAAAGGACCCAATAAATCATTCATGTTATTCATTTGATTATACTTCCACTCCCCAAAAAAATAGGAAGCGCCTTCAGTGCAGATCTATGGCTAAAAATTGGGTCAAGTTTCCCCTTGACAGGGTGTTTCTTTTGCATACAATAATAACGAACGTTCGTTCATTTTTACAAGGATAAAAATAGATGCCTAAAATAGAGACTCCCAAGAAAGGCGAAGTAACACGTGCTGCTATTGAAGATGCCGCTGTCAAGTTATTCCTTGAGCAGGGCTATCACGCCACTTCCATGCGCCAAATCGCAGAGCAAGCAAATCTGGCTTTAGGCGGCATTTACAATCACTTTGCCAGTAAAGACGAGATATTCGAAGCCATCATTATTGATAAACACCCCTACAAGCGCATTTTGCCTTCTCTGCTTGCTGTAGAGGCAGAAACCGCCGACGATTTTTTTGCCATTGCTATGAAAACCGTCATTAACGAACTTGGCAAAGACCCCGAATTTATCAACCTTATGTTCATTGAGTTTGTGGAATTCAAAGGAAAACATGGCGCAGCTATGCTGCGTGAGATTGCGCCTAAAGTCTTGCCTGTTATGGAACGCGTTATCAAATCTCGTAAAAACTTGCGCGTCACTAACCCCGCCATGCTCATGCGTAGTTTTTTTGGAATGATCATGTCCTACTATATCTCTGAAATGATCGTTAGTAATTCTGTTATTAGTAAATTAATGCCCAAAAACTCAGCAGAAGTATATGTAGATATATTTTTACACGGTATCTTAAAACCAGCAGAATAAATGAATCAAAAATGACGTCTCAAGGATGGATTTAACTTTGAAAGTCTCCACTTTCCACTTTTTATCCCTCATCCTTCATCCTTTCCTCGGAGTCTCTATGTTCAATTCCCGCATCTTTTCTATTGTTCGCAAAGAATTTGTTCAACTTTTCCGTGATCCGCGTACGCTGGCTTTGGCTGTTGTAATTCCAATTGTGCAATTATTTCTCTTAGGATACGCCGCCACCTCTGACGTACGCAATATTTCCATGGCAGTCTGGGATCAAAATAAATCCCCGCAGTCTCGTCAGCTTTTAGATGCCTTCCGTGCCGCCGATTACTTCGTCATTGATCATTTTGTTGGCTCAACCGAAGAATATCAAAAGTTAATAGAATCAGGCTCTGCGCGTGTCGCGCTTGTCATCCCGCCCGATTACGACCGCGCAGTTTTGCAAGGAAATGCACAAGTCCTCATGGTCTTAGATGGCTCCGATGCCAGCATTGGCTCTACGGCTTTATCCACTGCGCGGCTTGTGGGGCAGTCCTTTGCTACAAAAATCCTTGCCGAGCAAGCCTCCATCAACGGGCGTTCTGCCCTAACTCCGCCTGTCGAAGTGCGTACCCAAGTTTGGTACAACCCCGATCTCGACTCTGCATACTTTATGATTCCCGGCGTGATCGGCATGATTCTCTCTTTCATTACAACCATCCTTACCGCCACCGCCATTGTCCGCGAACGTGAGCGCGGCACCATCGAACAGTTGATTGTTACCCCAATCCGTTCATGGGAATTAATACTCGGTAAATTATTGCCTTATGTCATTCTTGCCTTTGTTGAAACTTTTGAGATCATCATCGTTGGACATTTTTGGTTTGGCGTACCTGTGCGCGGCAGTCTCGCATTGATCGTTTTCACATCAGGCTTATTCCTCATGTCTAGCTTGGGCATTGGTTTGCTGGCTTCCACAATAGCCAACACCCAGCAAGAAGCCATGCTAACCGTCATGATGTACAACCTGCCCAGCCTTTTTCTTTCTGGTTTTTTCTTTCCGTTAGAAGCCATGCCCCAAGCATTGCAAGTGGTTTCTTATGCCATTCCACTTCGTTATTATCTCGTTGTCATTAGGGCGCTGTTATTAAAAGGCGTTGGACTCGAAGCCATTCAAAGTGAGGTAATCGCCCTCGCTATCTTTGGCATTGTCATTATGACCGCCGCCGCCCTGCGCTTTAGAAAACGGTTGGATTAATTTATCCAATACTTACAATCAATTGGTGGTTGAGTAGCCGTGCTCTTGGTTTTTGCGGCGTATCGAAACCATGATATTAAATCATAATCATCATTAGGAGATTCCCATGCATAACAAACTTCCCCCTCTTCCCGTTCGTATCCTTGTAGCCGTCATCGTCATTGGCTCGCTTATCTACTTTGGAGCGCGTTCCCTCAACCCCGCCAACAATGGCGAGATCACAGCCTCAGGTTCTATTGAAGGCACAATTGTGAATATTGCGCCTGAGATGGCAGGCAAAGTCAGTGAAGTCTTTGCTGAGGAAGGTCAATTTGTGAAGGAGAACGACCCGCTTCTTAATCTGGACCCCAGCCTGCTTCTTGCCCAACGAGCCGTTGCCTCAGCTCAAGTTGATTCTGCCAATGCCGCCCTCGCCGCCGCGCAAACTAAATATGATCAAACTTTGCAAGCCGCCTTCTCGGCTCAGGATGTATCCCGCGCAAAAGACTTGCGCCCATCAGCCCCAGATCAATTTGATCAATCGCTTTGGTACATTGAACAAACTCAACAAGCTGAATCAGCTCAAGGCGAAGTAGATGCGGCGAAAGCCGGTCTCGATTCAGCGCTTGCCAATCTCAATAAAATCATCACTGATCTAAACAACGCAGACTATGTAAATGCCGAAGCCAGACTCGCCCAAGCACGCGCCTCTTTCTTGGTAGCGAAAGACGTTAAAGAAAAAGCAGAATCTGTTGCTCAAAATGGCGGGTTGATGGATGCCGCTTATGATTATTACAACACAGCCTTAGATGAACTCAATGCCGCGCAGGAAAATTTCAACGCGTTAACCAACAGCAAAACTGAAGATGACATTGAATATGCACGCGGGCAAGTAGTCGTTGCTCAACAACGTTATGATGCCGCCTACACCCGCTTGCTTGCATTACAAACAGGCGCACAATCTCCCTTAGTTATTTCTTCTCTTAAAGCATTGGAACAGTCAAAGACTGCCCTTGCCCAAGCCGAAGCAAACCTAGCTTTGCTGGATACACAAATTGCTAAATTGACCATCTCCGCCCCAATGGACGGAATCATACTTACCCGTAGTGTTGAGCCGGGTGAATTTATTCAACCTGGCGGTTCTGCACTCACGATGGCTGACCTCACCCAGATTACTATCACTGTCTATGTCCCCGAAGGTCGTTATGGAAATATCAGTCTTGGGCAAACCGCCGAAGTGCGCGTCGATTCCTTCCCTGACTTAACCTTCACCGCCACGGTCGTACATATTGCCGACCAAGCCGAATTTACCCCGCGCAATGTGCAGACTGTTGAAGGCAGAAGTTCCACTTTCTACGCCATCAAATTACAAGTGAAAGATCAAGACGGCAAGTTGAAGATCGGTATGCCGGCAGATGTGGTTTTTAAATAACGTTGAAACGTTTCAACGTTCTAACGTTATGGAGGAATAATGGCGACCATTACACATTTTGAAGAGATTGAAGCTTGGAAAACTGCACGGATATTAACGAAAATGATTTATGCTCTTACCGAACAGGGAAAATTTGCAAAAGATTTTGGATTGAAAAATCAAATTCAGCGCGCCTCTGTTTCGGTGATGAGTAACATTGCCGAAGGCTTTGAAAGCCGAACACAGCCTCAATTTCTCGAATACCTTGGCAGAGCAAAAGCGTCTGCTGGCGAAGTGCGTTGTCAGCTATATGTTGCAATAGATTTGGCTTACATAACAGATGATGAGTTTAAGCAGTCTTTTGATCTTGCTGATAAATCATCCCGTCAGATTGCACGATTTATGAACTATCTTGAAACTCACCCCCAATCCCATCGCGTTCGCGATGAAGGCTCTGAATATGAAACCTAACGATTTAACGTTCGAACATTCAAACGTTCAAACGCTTGTCCATGCCCAAAACCTACACAAACACTTTGGCAACAATCATGCCGTTGACGGCGTTTCTTTGCAAGTCAAAGCTGGCGAAATTTACGGGCTTGTCGGTTCTGACGGCGCGGGCAAAACGACAACCATGCGTTTGCTGGTTGGCGCGTTGTTACCAAATGCAGGCGAGATTAATATCTGTGGCTACGATGTAGCCAAGCAAGTAGAAATGGCACGCTCAACGATTGGCTATCTCTCTCAGCGATTTTCTATGTACGAAGATTTAACAGTCTTAGAAAATATCCGCTTCTTCGCTGAGATTCGCGGGCTTTCTTCATCTGAATGGCTTCCACGCTCGATGGAAATTTTGGAATTTGTCGGGCTTGCCAAATTTATTGACCGCCGCGCTGGTTTACTTTCGGGCGGCATGAAGCAAAAGCTTGGCTTGGCATCTGCGCTTGTTACACGTCCTCGTTTGCTCTTACTTGATGAACCCACTACCGGTGTTGATCCCGTTACCCGCCAGGATTTTTGGCAATTGGTGGTTAAGCTGGTCGCCAATCGTGAAGGCGAAGGGGTTTCAGTGATTATTAGTACACCGTACATGGATGAAGCCTCGCGCTGTCATCGGGTTGGATTCATGAAGGCTGGCAAAATCATTGCCGAAGATTCGCCTTCCAATTTACGCACACGATTAAATAATCGTATTCTTGAATTAAGAGGTACGCCGCTTAAATCATTGAAGCAGATTGCGATTCAAGATGAAGATGTTGAAGAAGCCGCCGCTTTTGGCGATAAGCTTCATTTACGTGTGAAGGAAGGCAAATCTAATATTGTGATTGCGCGTTTACAAAAACAAATTGAATCGCAAAACCTGAACCTGATCAGTCTGCGTGAGATTCCCCCAACGCTTGAAGATGTATTTATTTTATTGACGGAGTTCAATCATGACTGAGCCTGTTATTTCTGTAAAAAACCTTACGCGTCGTTTTGGTGATTTTGTGGCTGTAGATCACATCAGCTTTGATGTTCAGGCAGGTCAAATTGTTGGCTATCTTGGTCCAAACGGCTCTGGCAAAACGACCACCATTCGCATGTTGCTCGGTTTACTAAAGCCCAGTGATGGAAGCGCTACTGTGCTTGGTTATGATGTCTTCAAACAAGCGGAGGAAATTCGCGCGCGCGTTGGGTACATGTCTCAAAAATTTGCCATTTATGACGATTTGACCACGCTTGAAAATTTAACATTTTACGGCGGTGTATATGGCATAACGGATAAAGCCCGCATCAACTCAACCCTTGAGTTGGTCGGACTCAACGGGCATGAGAAAACGCTGACACGTGAACTCTCCACCGGCTGGCGGCAACGACTCTCTCTGGCGATTGCGCTGGTGCATCAACCTAAATTGCTTTTTCTCGATGAGCCCACCTCAGGTGTTGACCCAACAGCGCGCCGCGCCTTTTGGGATTTGATCTACAAACTTGCAGAAGATGGCGTGACGATTTTAGTAACAACTCACTACATGGATGAAGCCGAATATTGTGAGCGCGTAGGTGTCATGCGTGATGGAAAATTGCTGGCGATGGATACGCCC
This sequence comes from Anaerolineaceae bacterium, assembly GCA_009885945.1. GTDB lineage: Bacteria > Chloroflexota > Anaerolineae > Anaerolineales > Villigracilaceae > VFJR01. The sequence goes on along the minus strand of VFJR01000202.1, from coordinate 4,425 downwards.
ACAAATTTAAAGACATCAATTATCAAAGGGGATGTGTGGGAAGTGTACGCCCGCCCGCTGGAGAAAGGTTTGGAGATTCTCTCAGCGTTGGCAGGCGTGGAGCGTGTCGGGTTGGCTGGCGATCATTTGCGTACGATCAGCCAACGGGTAGAGAAAGAGGCGATGCAAACTTTATTAATCAGTAATGGCATCAGCGTGGACAAAATCGAAAGAGGCGAGCCAACTTTAGAGGATGTCTTCTTATCATTGGCTCGTTAAACGTTTACAGGTTTGAACGTTATAACGTTCAAACCTGTAAACGTGCTACTGCGTAATTTTTTCTTCGGGGGTCACAATTGCCATGATGATATAGGCAAGTACTAAGCCGCCATGCAAGGCAAAGAAACCAAGTACGAATAACAGGCGCACCACAGTGGGGTCAATGCCGAGATAATTTCCCAGCCCTGCGCATACGCCGCCGATCATTCTGTTGCTGCGGCTACGGGTTAATTGTTTGGTTGTTTCGTTCATTTTTGCTCCTTTTGATTTATGTCTACTTGTTTTACGCAAGAAAAAGATTTTGGTTGCAAAGATTCGTTTAAACGTTTGAACGTTCAAACGTTTAACGGGTATCATTGCCCCAGGAGATTGAACGATGGCAAAAATAAAAAAGATAAATCATGTAGCTGTGGTGGTCGATGATATGGAAAAATCGCTTGCCTTTTGGCAGGACGCTTTGGGCTTGGAGATGGCTGAACTGCGCGATGTGCCGGCTGAATCAGCGCAGATTGCTTTTTTGCCCGTCTCAGGCAGTGAAGTGGAGTTGGTGCGTCCTACTACGACGGATTCTGGGCTGGCGAAATATCTTGCCAAAAAAGGCGCAGGCATGCATCATATTTGTTTGGAAGTGGATAATATAGATGAGATGATGGTGCAGTTGAAAGAGAAAAATATTCGCCTGATCAATGATGCGCCCAAGACCGCCGCAGATGGAAAGAAGTATGCATTTATTCACCCTGAATCTACAGGCGGGGTATTGGTGGAGTTGTATCAATTTTAAACTTTTGCATGTCATTGCGAGGAGGGTTCTTGTTCTTCCCGCCGAGGCAATCTCGTGTCATTGGGGATTGCTTACTCTGCGAGTACGATGTCAGGCAAAGAGCAAATGCGCCCTCGCAATGACATACTGTACTTATAAGGAACCTTATGCCAGCCAATATTGAGATTAAAGCCTATGCGCGCGATTTTGATGAAATTCGTCGCCGCGCCGAAAAGTTAAGTGATGTGCCTTGTGAAGTCATTCCGCAAGAAGATACTTTTTTCAATGTTCCGCAGGGGCGATTGAAATTGCGTGAATTCCCTGCGAAACCAGGGCAGTTGATCTACTATCAGCGTCCCAATCAAGAAGGTCCCAAACGCTCAGATTATGAAATCTTTGAAACGGATAATCCATCCAAGTTAAAATCTGTTTTGACTGCATCGAATGGTTTGCGCGGAGTTGTAAAAAAGACACGCTACTTATATCTCGTTGGGCAAACGCGTATTCATTTGGATGATGTGCATGGACTGGGTAAGTTCATGGAATTGGAAGTTGTCATGCGTACGGGGCAGTCTGATGCGGAGGGGCAGAGCATTGCTGAGGATTTGATGAGCAAGCTTGGGGTGAGTACGAACGATTTAATTGACGGCGCGTACATGGACATGTTTGAAAAAGCGGGCTAGTAATAGACCTCTTGCATAAGCAAAACTAATCTAGCCACAGAGTTAAGGCAATGCTGGCTCGGCAAATATAGGCACGCCCGCAGATTTCCTGCGGGCGTTTTGTTGTTGGTTATGGCTTGCAGTTGAAAACTGTGATGCCGCCGTAGCTTGGCGTTTCGTCGTAATTTGAGTCGTTGAATGCCTGGATGGAATATTCAAGCGCGCCGGTATAAGGTTCCAATGCAGGATTGCTGGCGATTGTCGCGCGCCATTCCGCGCCTCCAACATGCGTCATTGGTATTGAAAAAGAATCGCCTCCACCAATACTATAGGTAAGTGTGGCACTGGTGACATTCGTGATCAAGATGCTGATTTCTACAGAATTGGGTTTACCACAGTTCGTCACGTTGTAGAGTTTGTTGGCGGAAGCCCAGGGTACCTGAAAGATTGGCCGTTCAGGCGTGGCTGTGATTGCAGGACTCGGCGTCGCGGTTGGTGTTAGAGTTTCAGTAGCCGGTGTGTTGGGTTGCTGTTGTGGAACAGGCGCATGTTCAACTTCTATAACCTTGCCGTCACTATCACATGTGATTAAGACTGTTGGATCGTTAATGTACTCAGAATTAGCACACGGTAATGAAGTGGGATTATTGTCTGTCGGATTACTTATATTTTTCCAAACGCCACCGCCAGCAGTAGCAATGTATATCACAGCCGCAAAAGCTCCGAGTACAAAAAGGACCAGTACTATTATGGTCATTGGCAAGAAAATTCGGCTTATTAATCGTGTCGATTGGCTATCAGACATTTTGATATCGTCTATGCCATCGTTATTAAAGTCGGCTGCAGCGACCTGGCTAGACTTCGATGCTCCTCCAGCCTTATTGCGGCGACGGTGCTGAAAGAAAAGCCAACCACCGAAAACTAACACAACCAGAATTAAACCAATGATAGTTATCGCACCCAGAACCAAACCGGATAATGCGCCTGGCGTTTGCCACCAAGGTGGAGTTCTACCAACGCGGCAGACGTGAACGTCATCAACGAACCCGAAATAATCTTGCCCATGTAGTACACCTGACGGTCCGTTGTAGCGCACCACAACTTGGTCAAAACTGGATATGTCGGTCACTGTTCCATGAAGTAATACCCAATTGCCGGTCTGTTGCCCCACTGTTTGGGTGATAGGGGCGCTCTGTGCGCCGGTAGAACTATTTCGTAGCCGAAGATCATAAGTGGTGCTACCCGGGTAGCCGATTGTTGCCAACTGAGCGCTAACTTCATATGTAGCGCCAGGGGCTGTGGGCGTTGACAGTGTATTAACCGCTCCATTGGGTGGATATCCCGGATAAAGTCCGTTCATAACCGCAATTTTTGAACCGTCAAAAGCAGTGGGTGGCTGCCAAGTAGGGATAGCGCCAGCGGATGAAACATATGTCCCGTTCAAAACAAACATCCAAGTTCCGGCAGGGTTTTCTTCTGTCCAATTTAGGACGTAAGTCGTGCCGGTATCCTTTATCTGCCATACCTTCCACCCAATCCCACTGCCTCCCCACGTCATATTAAGAGATGTATCCACCGACTCAAAGCTGGGATTCTGCACTAGGTTCGCTGTACAAGCCGAAAATGGCGGCTTGGAAGGCGTTATAAGGTAGGTCGCTGAGATTGTTGCTGTAGTACCACTGTCCACAGAAACCTTGCATATATTGGGCTTGGAGCCGCCCGTGCCTTGGTTACAGCCGGTCAAACTATTTGCGCTCAATGTATAATTTGTGCCGTTGATGATGGCGGTTAATGGGTATTCATAAATGGTCGTTGGGATTCCGCCAGTCTTGGTTGAGGTCCAATTGGTCGTGCCGCAAGGACCCACGCTGACTGTATAGCAGGTCGGGTTGGCAATAATAACGCCAGGTGGATTAGATTGAACATTGAGAACGGCTTGAGTAATAGCCAAGCCTGATGGTGTTTGGACCAGCGCCAAGGCAAAAAAACTCAATAAGGCAAGAATCCAATAGGAAACGACCGTTTTATTGCGCACAATCTGTTCGCCTATTTTCAACATGTTCTGCTCCTTGGGTGAGCTTCATTCTACTTCTTAAAACCCTAGTTCTACATACTCGTATAGCAAGTATAGATAGTCATTGTTCCAGCCAGCTTGTAAACATTTTGCATGAATACCCACTTTGGCAGTTTTCTCTGTGATCTCTGTCGAAGAAAAGGTTTTTGCAAAAGGTCAAATCTATTTTTAAGGAACCAGCCGCCACATCGCAAAATCCCTAGGGGAAAACCACCTGTGGCGTATAATTCAGCCAATGCTTGAAAATATTGAATCTACCCTGCGTGACCAATGCCGCCTTGTGATAGATAAGCCGATTATTGTCGGCGTCTCTGGCGGCCCCGACAGTTTTTGTTTGATGGAAACACTGCGTCAGGCGGGCTATCATATTATTGTTGCACATTTTAATCATCGCTTGCGTAACGAATCGGATCATGATGCAAATCTGGTCGAGAAAACAACATCGCGGTTAATGATTCCGTCTGTGATTGAAAGCGGCGATGTGCGCGCTCATGCGAATGAGCATCATATGTCTATTGAGGAAGCGGCGCGTGATATGCGCTACCGCTTCCTTTTTAATGTTGCGCGTCATAAAAATGCTCAAGCTGTGGCTGTAGGGCACACCGCTGATGATCAAGTAGAAACAGTTTTGATGCACTTTTTACGCGGCGCGGGTTTGGCAGGCATGAAAG
>VFJR01000112.1 GCA_009885945.1 Anaerolineaceae bacterium | reverse complement strand
GATCGGCGGGCGTGCGATTTGGATCGTTCCTGCTACTTTCGTATCGGTGATGGCGATTGGAGGCGTTTTGGGACTGATAAACATTGGGTTGACTGTTACCGAGTTGGGGATTGCGGTTTCTCTCGTGATCCTTGGTTTGTTCATTGCTGCCGAGCGCAGAATCTCTATTTTGATCGTCATGATCGGCGTGGGGTTCTTTGCCATATTCCATGGGTACGCGCATGGGACAGAAATGCCCGATACCGCTGAGCCGTTCTTATATGCGTTGGGCTTTTTGGTTGGGACCGCCTTGATCCATATCGCCGGAGTGGTGATCGGCGATATTTCCCGCCACTACGAACGCGGAAAAGTTGCCCTGCGTGGCGGTGGTGCCTTGATCGCTTTGGTCGGTCTATTGTTTATCTTCGGCGTTTTATAAGGAACTTATCATGAAGAATAAAGTTTTGATCTGGGAAATCTGGGGATTCCTTTTTATTGGTTTGATCGGTGCGGCTTTGCACTTTACCTTTGAAATGAGTAATTTCTCCAGTATAGAGGTTGCGTATTTTTCAGCGGTCAATGAAAGCACCTGGGAGCATCTCAAAATGGTCTTCTTCCCCGGGCTGGTCTTTGCACTGATTCAGTATACCTATGTGCGCGAGGACGTGAACAATTACATTCTTGCCAAGGTTGCAGGGCTCGTCATCATGCCTTTGGTGATCGCGATCGGCTGGTACATCTACGCTCCGATCCTTGGGCGTAGTTATTTCCCGGCTGACCTTTTCCTTTTTTACCTGGCGGTCTTTTTTGGGCAGGTGGCAAGTTACAAGCTGCTTACCCGCGCACCATTGGAAAAGAAATATACCCAATATGCTATCGGTGCCTTCTTGGTCATGTTCGCGGCATTTTCAACCTTCACGTTTTTCCCGCCGAACATTTTCATGTTCGAGCATCTTGACCTGAATGATACGGGGTTGTACGGCATCCTTCCAATGGAAGAAAACATTCGTTATCTTTCAAACCCCACTCCCATCCCATAACCTTCCGGAGACTGTATGGATCATCCACTCCTTGCAACAATAAACGAGACGCGTCACCTGGAAAGCTTTGGCAAAAAAGGCGGCGGGTTGCACTGGCTTGCTAGGCATCATCTTCCGATTCCGAACACGTTGGTCGTGACGTATTCTGCCAGTGAAATGCTTGAACGTGAAGCGGAGGTAGGCTTTGCGCTCTTGCGCGATCAGTTGAAGGACAAGATCCACGCTGAGACGTTGTATGCGGTGCGTTCATCCGCCAACCTCGAAGATGACAAGGAACTTTCGTTCGCGGGTCAATTCTTGAGCCGCACGAACATGCAGGGATTGGACCAGGTGATGGTTGCTGTGCGTGAGGTGATTAATTCCAGCCGGTCTGAAACGCTCCAGCCGTACTTGAAAAAACTGGGCGAAGCGGGCAGGCAGTTAAAGATGGCGGTCTTGATCCAGGAGATGGTCACACCGGTGATCTCGGGTGTGGCGTTCAGTAAAAATCCCACCACCGGTTTGGATGAGGTGGTGATCGAAGCTGTGCATGGACTCGGCGAAGCGCTGATGGAGCGTGGGATCACACCCGAGCGTTGGATCTACCGCTGGGGTCAGTTCACAGCCAAACCGGAGTCGGAGGCGGAATTTGAATCGGTCATTCGTGAGATCGCCAATGAGACTCGCCGCATCCAAAAAATCTACGGCTCTCCCGTCGACCTGGAATGGGCGTACGACGGGTCGAAAGTGTACTGGCTGCAAATTCGCCCCATCACCGCGCTGACGAATGTGCCGCTCTACTCGAACCGCATCTCGCGCGAGGTGCTGCCGGGCATCATCAAGCCCTTGATCGCGTCGGTTAACATTCCACTGGTCAACACCGGCTGGATCCGCCTGTTCGACTCGTTGATGGGTACGACCAACCTCAAACCCGAAGACTTGACCAAGCTTTTTCATTACCGCGCTTATTTCAATATGGGTTCGATCGGCACCATCTTTGAGATCCTTGGCTTTCCGCGTGAAGGCTTGGAGATGCTGCTCGGCTTCAAGCGCGAGAGCAAGCGCCCCCCATTCAGTCCGTCGTTGAAAACGTTTCGGCACATTCCGCGCATCCTCGGCTTTGCCGCCCGTGCCTGGACGTATGACCGCCGGGTGAAGAACGAACTCGCTGATTTCGCTTTGCGCATCCGTGAAACTCAAGCTGAGGATGTCTCATCGTTAAGTTCGAAGGAACTGCTTGCGAAGATCGACGAACACTTCAAGTTCAATACGTTGGTGGCCTATCAGAATATTGTCATCCCTATTTTGATGAACGTTTATAACGGGACGTTGAGATCGCAGCTCAAGCGAGCGAACATCGAGCTTGTCGATTTCAACCTGACCGATGGCATGCGGGAGGTTGAGGACTTCGACCCGAATCATCATTTAGATGAGATCCATAAGCAGTTCAACGCCCTGCCGCAGAGCGTGCAGGAAAGCATACGCACATTGGACTATTCGCAATTGAAGCAGGTACCCGAAGTGGCGCCTTTCCTGCATCAGGTGGATGAGTTCATAAAACGTTTTGGGCACTTCAGCGAAAGCGGAAACGACTTCTCGAAAACACCCTGGCGCGAAGAACCGGATAAGATCATTCGCATGGCGTTGAACCATGCTTCGAACTCGAAAAATATTCAGAAAGCCACCTGGGCGACGTTAAAAGTATCCCCATTTCTGCGGATGCGGATGAAGCCCTTTTATCAGCGTGCGCGGACATTCCGCATGCTGCGCGAGCAGATCAGTTCGATGTATACCTCTTCCTACGGCTGGTTCCGTGCCTATTTCAATACACTGGCGAATCGACTGGTGCAGCAGGGGGCGCTCGGAACCCGGGACGATGTTTATTATCTGACCTGGGGAGAGGTCCGTGCGCTGGTGGAAGGTTCTGCCAATGCAGACAAGTTGAAAGCCAAGATACAGGCGCACAAAGACAGCATCGAACGCTGCCGTGATATCGTCATGCCGGAGATCATTTATGGAAACGCCGCTCCACCCATCGATTTGATGAAAAGCGATGCGAAAAAATTAATGGGCATTCCCACTTCTTCGGGCTACTTTCAGGGACGGGTGAAGGTCGTTCGCTCAATGGATGATTTCGGGCGCGTGGTCAAAGGCGATATTATCGCCATTCCATTTTCGGATGTGGCGTGGACACCGCTCTTTGCAAAAGCGGGAGCCGTGATCGCCGAATCTGGCGGGATCCTTTCGCACAGTTCCATTGTGGCGCGTGAGTATGGCATTCCCTGCGTGGTTTCGGTCAATGGCGCCTGTAACCTGCCCGAAGGCTGCGAAGTGATCGTGGACGGCTATCAGGGTGCAGTTCATATCGTTGAATAAATTTCAACGGGATATTTCATGGACATCACCCTGATCCTCGTCGCCATTGCCGGATATTTCATCGGCTCGATCTCTTTCGCTCGGGTTGTTGCGCGTGTGGTGAACCCGGCTGCGGATTTGAATCAAGCCCGGATGAACAAAGCAGAAACGGGTGAAGAAGGAACCGTCAGCGGCATTGGCGCATCCACGGCTTCTATCGCGCTTGGGAAAAAATATGGCGGCATTGTCGCATTGTTGGATATCCTCAAAGCCTTCATCCCGATTTTGTTGCTGCGCCTCATTTTCCCCGCCGAGATTTATCACCTCGTTTTTAGCATTCTTTGCATCCTTGGGCATAATTATCCCATTTATTATCGTTTCGAAGGCGGGCGCGGACTTTCGCCCATGTTGGGAAGTTTGCTTGCCATTGAACCGCTCGGGCTGATCGTGTGCATGCTTCTTGGTACGCTTATTGCCATCATCATCAACCAACCCCATGTTTCACTTATTCTATGGTTCCCGTTGCTGGCTTTGTGGGGCTGGTTTGTAAACAATAGCCTGACGCTTGCGGTGTATGGCTTTGTTTTATTCGTGATCTTTATGATCGCGGAGATACCTGAAATTCGGCTAGCCATGCAATACCGCAAACAGGGACGCATGGATGAATACAATACGATGATCCTTGATTCGAGCCCGCAAACCAGAGCGATGCAGAGACTCGCAGCGAAGATCCGTTTCTGGGAAAAAAGGAATCCGCCTCAATCGTAGGGTGAGGCGGATTGCAAAGCACCGAGTTTATTCCTTTTATTTGATCTCTACTTTAAAGAACTTTGCCATTTTTAGCATTCCGCGCCCCATCGGGTTTGATTTCAAGTTGCCCATTGCATATTCGAGGGTTTTGCCTTTTTCCTTGTATGCCATTACATTTTGTATTTCAGGAATCATCGCCAGTATGAATAAGACATTGACAGCAACACTGTATAGAATATGCTCCAAACTCCCATTTGTGCGCCACCATAGCCATGGAATAAGCAGCCAGATCCATGACAGGGTGGCAACGACCATGTTGCGGAATACGACCATACCCAAAAATAGTCCGACGATGGAGGTGATGAAGATTGCGACTGGGTCAATGACGAACAATCCGCCCATAATTGCCGTAAAGCCTGAGCCGCCATGGAATCGGTAATAAATGGGCCAGATATGACCGATGATGCCGAATGTGGCGGCGATCAAATACAGAGCAGGTTGTTCGGGATAAGAAAGTTTGAAAAATAGCGTTGGAAGGAATACTTTCAGAATATCGAAGATACTCACAAGCATTCCAAATCTTGCCCCAAGCAGGGAGCTGACAGAATTCGCCCCGATGGATAGCACCTTGTAACTCTCACCTGTCCCATCAACCGGGATTTCGTGGTCGGTGATATCTTTTCCTGAGGTCGAAATATAAGTAACGATTCGGGCGAATGAGATAGAGCCAAGCAAATAAGAAACGGTAGCGCTGATTATTCCAAGATAGAAACTCATGGGAATCTCCAATAAAGATGAATTCTACCGTTTATATCATACTTTTCTTGATGCAAACACAAAGCAAAGCATAGTAAACTGATCTCCGGCATCCTTTTACAGTAATTGTCACAAAATGATATCAAGTCACTGATATGAAAAATAATGCGTGTGCTTTGTTGTGTGTTCATCAGACAGAAAACGGTCTATTCACATGACTAGCAGGACTTTCATAAAATAAACGAGGCGGTCGAAAAAATTGCAATGAAAAAGCGAATCAATCTGGTAATTGTCGGGACAGGGCCGGTGGGAATGGTTGCAGCGTTGATGTTTAAGCAACATTTCGAGAAGGTCATCTTGCTCGAGCGTCAGTCAAAGGAGAGGTTTCTCCAAACCCACGGCTTTACATTTCCGATCGTATTTACCCCGGCTTCGATCAAAATCCTAAAAGATATTGGTGTCTGGGATGGGATCAAATCGCAGCGGTCCGAATTCTTTGGCGTGGTTGTTCACAAACGTATCTTCGGGAAAGAATTCGAATTCTCCTCTTCTCAGAAAGGTGTATATTCTCACTGGAGAAACCATGCCATTACAAAACTCTATGAGCGGGTAATGGAGGAAGAAATCCCTATTTATTTCAACGCCCGTGTTGAGGATATTGATTTTAATAATAAGATTTGCAGGGAAGCAAATTTGGGAGGCCTGCCCTTTGATCTCTTGTTGGGCGCGGATGGTATCAACAGCCAAACCCGCAGACTTATGTCGAAGGCGCATCCCGATTTTGATGAAAAGGAGTTCGGTCTGACGTTTTTAGACAACTGGTATGCCTATCGCCTCCCATCCAGAGATGTCTTGCGCGAAAAATTTGCAGGTGGCGATCGTTTTTGGGCATCCAACGTTTTTGTCGATAATCTGGCTGATCACCCATCTGAAAAATTTCGCATTGTTACCACAGGAATGCGTCAACCAATGGAAGAGATCAGCATCCTTATCAAGCACAGCGCAGAGGTGAATTTGCAGCGCCTGAAGGTTTTGAACGAGAGTTATTTCGGTCGGTTTGTGGAATCAAAACAAGAGTTGGATGCAGCCTGGGAGTCTGGATATGCCGGTAGGTTCGAACAAGTTCGTGCGCCGACATTCTATTTAAACAATGTGCTGCTTTTAGGGGATGCTGCGCATGGGTTTGAGAGCACCGGCGATCTCATTAATCTCGGTATCATCTCCGTTGGATCGTTTTATGAAATTTACACCCGCCAGTCGGACTTGAATGCTGCTCTAAAAGAGTATGATGACACTATTGGTGAAGACCTCCGCTTCTATGCGAAATTCTCCTATCGCAGAAGTAAAGAAAAGGTTGCCTTTGAAGTGGGGTCGATTGAATTTGCTGCAAGATTGGGGCTTGCGAAACGTCATCCGACGTTATTCGGGATTTACGAGGATGATTTTGAATTCTCCAGCTATATGAAAGCCTATAAACGAGATATCCTTAAAGCCAAGTTGCTTGTCTTCAGTATTCCAGTCGTGTTGTTATTATTGCTCTTCCTGCGTTAGGTTGCGTCCTTGCGAAGCCGTTGCAGTGTGGCGAACATCGTAAATGCAGCGGCTTGGTTATTTTCTGAATCTCCTGATAAGCTAGCTTGCGGTGTAAGTAGGAGAGATGCTCTATTTTTCCGGGTAAATTAACATGGGTGATACTACCGGTAATGTCGTACCGGGAAGCATTGGCGATTGAATTGGCGTTGGAGGCTATACCATGACTCTCCCCACCGGCACCGTCACCTTTCTCTTCACCGACATCGAAGGCAGCACCCCCCTCTGGGAGCGCGAGCCGGAGCAGATGCGCGTGGCGCTGGAACGTCATCACATGCTTCTGCGCGCCGCTGTGGAGGCGTATGGCGGGCAGGTGTTCAAAGTCATTGGCGATGCCTTTCAAGCCGCCTTTGCGATTCCGGCGCAGGCGGCGGCGCTGGTGGCCCAACGCAGGCTGGCCTCCGAAGCGTGGCCGACGAGTGTGCCACTGCGAACGCGGCCAGCGTCAACAAAACAGCAAACATGATTAGTCCTCGTGTGAAACCGATGGGTCAGCTTCAAACGCCCAACGGGAAGTTGAAGGCCGAGCCAGACGGTGAGTAGGGGGAATGGCATTGAGTAACTTGAGTCGGTGAACGAAGGTGACGAGCACCACCCCCCCCCGCCGTCAAAATCATCAACGCCAGCGCGCCCATGAAAAAGGCAATGACCGTGAACAGCAACGTGAAGATGTGTGCGTTGAACAACATGGCTTTACCGCGCGGTCGAGCGGCGCGCCATCAGCGTATAGGCCATCATCGAAAACGCAAAGACCACGCCACCGAAGAAGGTGGCGAGGGCGACTAAGACAGTGAACATCGGGGTTTCCTTGTAGGTGGGTGCGAACATGAAAACTGCCGACCGCGCGCAAAGCGGGGTCGGCAGTCACGTGCGGAACGAACTCAGTCCTGGTTAAATAAAAACGCCACGCTGGGAAGACTGCTGGAACCATGCGTGGGTGGGGCTGCGGCCAATGGGCCGAGCCAGCGTGTGAGGCCGCGTATCAGGGGGGCAGTAGCTCGCTGT
>VFJR01000163.1 GCA_009885945.1 Anaerolineaceae bacterium | reverse complement strand
CGAGAACAAAAAAGACGAACCGAACGTTCAAGCAGACAATAACAGTATTGCTGTTGGTAATATTTCTGCGGGTGGAAATATTGGCGATATCAAAATCAATACCGGATACTCTGTAGATCAAGTCTCCGTACTCATCACACAAATTCAATCTACATTCCAACCCAAGCCATTTGACGGACGCTGTCCCTACAAGGGACTCGACGTCTTCGAAGAAGAAGACGCCGAGTTATTCTTTGGGCGCGAGAAGCTGGTGGATGATCTCATCAGCCGCGTAAAAGAATCACGAACCGTATTCGTCACTGGACCATCAGGCAGCGGAAAGTCATCGCTGGTGCGCGCGGGACTGATCCATGCCTTGAAGCAGGGAGCCATCAAAGGCAGCGACCGCTGGCTATATGCGACCATGAAGCCAGAGCGCGATCCGCTTGAATCTTTGGCAACTGCATTTTCCCGTTTGAAATCACCTGAATTGGGAAATTACTTCCGCCAGCATGTGGATCAAGTCAAGGTATTGCACGAGTGTGCGGAATCAGTGTTGACGGACAAAAAGAATCAGCATCTCGTACTTTTCATTGACCAATTCGAAGAGGTCTTCACACAAATCAGCAAAGAAGAAGACCGTGTAGCACTTCTCAATTTACTGACCCACGCCGCAACCTTTGAAAACGGACGTGTGATCATCCTGTTCTCCATGCGCTCGGACTTCGTCTCGAACTGCGCCACCTATCCTCAACTCAATGCACTGCTCAATCAACAATTCGTACAGATCGGCGCCATGCAGCCAGAGGAATTGGTGAGTGCCATCGCACAGCCTGCTTTGCGTGTGGGGCTGCGGATTGACCCCGACCTGATCGCACAGATCATCAATGAAATGAAAGGCGAGCCAGGCGCTCTGCCGTTGATGCAATTCGCGCTCAAGGATTTATTTGATTCTCAACAGGAGAAAAGCGGTGTCATTGCATTGACGCTCAATGATTATTTACAGCGCGGTGGGATTCATAAAGCATTGGAACGTCATGCGGACCATTCGTTTTCAAAATTAAGTAAGAACGAACAGGAACTGGCCCGCTCCATCTTCAGCGGACTGATCGAGATCGGGCGCGGCACACAAGATACGAGGCGCACTGCGTTATTCAATGAATTGATTCCAGCGAATACGAAAACTGAAGATGTAAAAATTGTTGTAGGCAAACTTGCCGATGCACGCTTGGTTACAACAGATGAACAAGCAGGTAAAGAAACTGTTACAATTTCGCATGAGAAGTTGATTGATGCTTGGCCCTGGCTAAAGAAACTGGTGAATGAAAATCACGCAGTGATTGCTTTACAAAATGAAATTGCCAGCGATGCTAAAGAATGGGAAGAGCAGAGGCGTGATCCAAGTTATCTATACGGACGTTCACGGTTAATCAATGTGGATGAGCAATTGAAGTCAAACAAGCTCGTGTTACGCGGTACGCCATTTGAATACATCCAAGCTGGGCAGACATATCAGACACACGGTCAACTAGCTTTGATTGTCTTATCAATATTGGCTAGTGTTTTTTTCTCTATATATGTGTTTATGAATGGCCAGCAAACTAAAGCAGATAAATTGCTAGCACAACAAAATGCAGAAATTGCCCACACCGCCCAAGCCGCAAGCACATTTGCTATTGCTCAACAAGCAACTTCGGAAGCAAATCTTATTGTTGCAATAACCGCCGAGGCGAATTCAGAGGTTAGTATCTCATGTAACAACTTCCTAAACTTGCCGCAGGGGGCTAGTGTTTCTATCGTCTGTCCAGTTCGAGGCACAGCATTTATCTCTCCATTGGATCATACTACCTTACAAACCATAATCAATGAATTTCCTGATGGTTACAGATTTATCTTCGCCTTATCTGTAGTTATCAAACAGAGCGGAGAATCGATTCCGGTTATTACCGATGGTGGTCGTGTGGATATTTCTTTTAGTGTTCCCTCATCGAAGACAGATATTTTTGGCGTATTCTATTTTGATTCCAAAGAAACAGCTTCATGGGTATTATTAAAAGACTTCATCAGTGGTCCAGATAACAATCCTATTGTCTTTGAACTATACCCAGATAAAACAGCAGACCAGAGAAAGATTCTAAGTGGAGTAAGGTTAGACACTTCCAGTGGTTCGGCTCGTCTTCAGGTATCCACGAATTTTTCCGGCATTTTCTTGCTAGCTCAGCGACAAAATTGATTCCAGGTAGAAAGGAATTAAAGCAAAACTGGCCTTCATAAGCCGTGGTTTTAGTGCAAACAGGATTTGTTTCCCCACTCTTCTTTGAAGAAAACCCTATATCAGGCTCTCGGCGATTCATAATCTTTCCAAACCATATATGATAATCTGCCATTTAACCGGGAGCCGCCGGAAACTCAATAATACACTGTTTAGTGAAAAGTGATTCGAGGTAAACGTGGCAATGAAAAAAGAGGCTCAACAAGTAAATATGAAGGCTAGTGGTATGTATGATAAGTAATTTAACATAGTCCTGCGGATTTTTTCTGAGCCCACTCACGAAGGTCACGACGTGTCCACGACCAATTGATGGGTTGAGCCCATAGT
>VFJR01000106.1 GCA_009885945.1 Anaerolineaceae bacterium | reverse complement strand
GGCATCAGCGTCTAAAAATTTTAAACGTTCAAATAACCAATCCGTGCCTCTTTCTTCTTTTAATTTTTCAAGTTCATCCCTCATTCGAGCATCAGGCAGCACCTCAGGCGGAGTCCAGCCTTCTGTTACCGCGCGAATAAATTGTCCCGTTCCGCCCACTAAGAAAGGAAGTTTTCCGCGCTGTGTTATATCTTCAATAGCTTCATCTGCTTTTTGCTGAAAGATGGCTAAGCTCATTGTCTGATCAGGATTTGCAATATCAATTAAGTGATGCGGCACACGGGCTTGCTCAGCCAATGTTGGTTTTGCAGTACCAATATCCATGCCGCGATAGAACAAACGGGAATCGGCAGAAATGATCTCGCCATTTAATCGTTGCGCAAGTTGAATCGATAGCTCAGTTTTGCCAACAGCGGTGGGACCCACAATAAGAATGAGAGGTTTTTTTAACATAAATTTATTTTTGAGTGATTGCTTGTTTAAGCACTTGTTCTGCAATATACCCTGCAAAACTTAGATTCTTTTCTTCTAGCAATACTACCACTGCTAGTGGAATTCCCTGCCATTTTTGCGGCGTGCCCATTAACGTCCAAGTGAAAGATTCTTTACCGCGTTGTGCGTCTCCGTTGATAACCCAGTAGGTTGTTTCTATTAAGCTGGGCAGCTGCTGTGCAATTATTAATGGATCAAAAATTTGAATAGGTTGTGTGAGTGTAGGCAAAATCACGCGTCCTTGTTGCGGAGTATCGACTGCTAATGCAATGCGCGGGGAAGGGCGTATGCCGTTGTTGCTTAAGGCAGATGCAAACACAGCCATTTGCAACGGAGTAATTAAGGGGTCGCTGTTTTTTACTGAAGCATAGATAACAGGCAGGCGTAATTCTGGCGCTGAAAAAAATCCAAACAATTCTAGCTGCGTCCGTTTTTCACTTTCAGCGAGAGTTTCTGCTCCGTTAGACGCGACCTGTAAAATTTTATTTTTAATTTCTCCCAATGGATATCTGCCTTGAGCGGCGCGGTTTACTAGTGGGGCATTTTCGTCTACTAAAAGGCTTTCGCCGATCAAGTCCAAATTGTTGGGGTCATAAAATGGATGTGATGCCATGACCAATATTTCGCCTGATTCTGCATTCATTAAAATAACTGCGCCTTTGTGCGCACCAAGCAATTTATCAGCTCGGCGTTGAGTAGGCAGATCAATACTAAGTGTTACATCCAAGCCTGTTGGGGGAGTGCCATATAGTAAATGATTGAACCAAATGGAGCTGGCTGGGTTGCCAATTAGACCGCGTAAATATTCATCAAGCGAGCCCTCAATGCCTCCCTGACCATAAACGGGATTTGTGTAGCCTGTCACTGAGGATATTGGCGGATAAAGATATGTACGTTGATAGTTCCCGCTTTCACCTTGGGTGAAATTAAGGGGCGTACCATTACGGTCAAATAATGTTCCGCGCAATACATAGCGATCTGCAATGGAGCGGCGAGCGTTATCGGTGCGGGTCAGCAGGTCAGGTCCGCGCAGGATTGCCCAGTATGCATTTGTGAGCGATACCGATAAAAGCCCAATCCCTAAAAGAGTTGAAATAAGCATATAAGGTTTTGTGTCTTTTAGCGTTGCAGGATCGTCATCTTTAAGTGTGCCGATTTTTAATAACAAACCCAGCGCAATAAAACATGTCATCAGTGATGAGCCGCCATACGATACAAACGGTAGCGTAACACCTGTCAATGGAAGCATGCGCAAATTCCCGCCAATGATCAAAATGCTTTGAACGCCAAGATACGCGGTTAAGCCAGCCGCCAATAAACGGCGAAACGAATCGGCGGCGCGAATCGAAGCGAGCATGCCTCGGGCGAGGATCAGATAAATGATGCTGATCAAGCCTACAGTTCCGACTAGACCCGTTTCTTCCGCTATGGCAGAAAAGATAAAATCTGAAATCGTTACGGGTACCAGTGATGGATTACCAATCCCCAAACCTCTGCCAAAGGTGCCTCCATTTGCCACAGCCAGAAGTGATTGAATGATCTGAAATGATGAGCCGGCAGGGTCGTCCCAGGGATTTATCCAAACGTTCAATCTTAACTGAATGATGCTGCTGAAAAAATAGCCGATCAGCGCCGCTACACTGAGTGCGCCTCCCATGACGAGCAGAATCCTTTTTTTGCCTGTTGCCAAAAAAAGCATGACAGTGAATAGCAAGATGAAAATAGAAGCTGTGCCGAGATCGCGCTGTACCAGCAGGATGATTAATCCTAGGCTTGTGACGAATATTGTGGGTGTAAGCATTGGGATAAACCGTGTTGGCCCGTGGTCTGCTAGAAACGCAGAAAGATAAATGACCAGCAAAAGTTTTAATGGTTCGGATGGTTGTAAATATATACCGCAGCAGCCCAGCCATAAACGCGGACCAAAACCAGATGGGCTTGTGCCAAAGAATAAAGTGAGCGCCGTGATGAAAAAACCAACCGTTAGTAAAAGGGATTTATTGCGGCGCAGAAAGGCGAGGTCGTGCGGTAGTTTTTGAATTGCGCTAAAAATAAGCACAATGAAAATTAACCAGATAGATTGCTTCCAGCCAAATGCGGGGTCGAGCCGCCAAATAGTGAGGATGCCCCAGCCTGTTAATAAAGATGCGCTGGCAAAAAGAAAATGATCATGGTCAGGCAGATTGCGTTTTAGCTGATGATGTGCAAATAAAATGGAAGCCGTCCAAATAAAAAAACCTGCCCATTGTGAAATATTAAGTTGAACAGCCCAAGTGCGCTCACGCACACTTGGCGCAAAGGTCAGGATGAGAGTTAAAAGAAATATAAATGCCGTCGCGAGACGCAGGAGCGGTTTTATTTGTGATGGGCGCATTAATTTAACAATTGTGCTATTGATCTGGCTTGTTGACAAAATAGATACTGGCGAGAATTAGAATTAAGGTAGCGATGGAGTATGTCAGGATGTAAATAATCCACGGGGAAATTAATAGTAGTGACGTAGAGTTGCCGAAGAGGGTGTTTTGAGTATATAAGAGACTTTGCTGATCTATCAATATTACTTCACTGACAATAGCCGCGAGAATGGAATTAGTAGAAATGAGAAACCAAATGCCTAAGGTGATAATATTTTTTACGATAGGGCTTTGCTGAGACATTGATGAAGAACCAGCGGATGCCATCAGCGTGAGCGTGATGCCCATAATGAAAATAGAAAGCACAATTGAAGCATAGGATGAAACAGTGGCGGTTAATGTCCTTTGTGCAATGCTGGAAAAGAAAATGCCGAGCGCGCAGTATGCCAACGCAGTGGTAATTAACATTAATAAAGAGACGATCACTTCTTCAATTTCAACACCGCCGAGTAGAAAAGCAAAGCCCTGAATGGGCAGGGCGGCTATGATCAATACAAAAAGAAAAGAAAAAGAGGAGCCTAGTTTCCCTACAACAAATGAACGCGCTGAGAGTAACGTAGTGCGAAGCAGGTCAAAGGTTTGATGTTCTCTTTCTGTTGTAATTGCGCCTGCTGTTAACCCTGGTCCAATAAAACTTATCAATGCTAATTCCATAATGACGACTGTGCTAAATATAACCTTGCCAATACCCTGCCGAAACTCTGGATCCCAAGACATGGACGAACCATCAGCAACAGCGATACCATATATAAATAGAATAATAATACTGATTAATGTCAAATAGCCTATCAATAAAATGAAAGTATGTTTGCTGCGCATTTGAGCTGTAAACTCTTTTGCAATAACAGGGTTATCCATCATGCGGGTAATAAAACTTTCTTTCGGTATATTTTTATCAGGAAGAGATACTGGTTGATTTGATTCCATTGTTTTTCCTTTTACGAAACAATGCCATTGGTGGCGCGCATAAAAACCTCTTCGAGATTCTTCATATCTTCATTAAATTGCACAATCGGTAAGCCGCGCGCTACCAAGCTGTTGAGTAGCTTTTGCAGGTCGTCATCACTTCCTTTGAAATCTACTTCAAAACCAATCCGATCAGTGTGATTAAATCCTTCTTGCGGGCGGGTCGTGAGTATGCCGGGCAATGCGGCTAGAACGGCTTGCGCTTCTTCTTTTAAAATAGTATTTAACATGGCGATACGGATTAAACGATGCGGCACCATCTGCGCGTTGAGTTGCTCTAGCGCGCCAAGCGCGGCAAGTTTTCCGCCTTCCATGATTCCTACGCGTGTGCATAATTCTGCTACATCTGCAAGGATATGACTAGAGAAGATGATCGTCTTGCCCAGCCGCGCAATTTCTAATAACAGCTCACGGATCTCGATGCGCGCGCGAGGATCAAGCCCGGAGGCGGGCTCGTCGAGGATGAGAATGCTTGGGTCGTGAATCAACACACGGGCGATTCCGAGGCGTTGTTTGAGTCCGCGCGAGAGCGTATCCACCATATCATCTTTGCGGTGCGTGATATCCACAAGTTCCAGCAGGTCATGGATTAGGCTGGTGCGTTTTTCGCGCGGAATTTTATAGCACGCGCCAAAAAAATCAAGATATTCTTGAACGGTCATGTTGTTATATACACCAAAGGCATCTGGCATATATCCTATTTGACGGCGAACATCATTGGGATGTGTGCGTACGGAATATCCCCCGACCAAAATTTCACCTTGATCAGGTTTAAGTAAAGTGACCAACATGCGCATGGTGGTTGTTTTGCCTGCGCCATTAGGACCGACAAGCCCAAATATTTCGCCTGCTTCAATGCTAATGTTTACCTGATCAACGGCTTTACGCTTTGCAAAATTTTTACTTAACTCTTTAATCTCGATGATGTCTGTCATGGCTCCACCACCAATGTGATATTCGCTGAATTGATTTGAACATATTGATTTTGATCGCCCTTTATCCTGATCTGAACTTCGCCGCTTGGTCCCGCGTAAAAGTGTGCGGTCTCAGAAATTGTAGTGATTCCAGATGAACCATTGTCTACTGTATCCCAGCTATGCATATTAAAATTCCATGCATCTACCTGTATATATTGCGATGGTGAGCTGGATGCAACATTGATGGTGAGTGATGCAATCGATTTATATTTTACAGGAAAGGCAGGTGTGAATTTTAAAATATAACCATCTGCAGGAATTTGCGAAACATAATAAGGCGATGTGTAAACTTCAGAGGATTGCCAGTTGAATACCCCGGGCGTTAATTTCAATTGCCCCGCCTCTATTTTGATGGCAGGGGTTACGTTTGAAAAATACAACATGGTATTTACAGTCTCAAACTTTTTATCTTTCAAGCCGATTGGAATTACAATTTCATCCAACCAGCCAGCTACATAAATACCCCACTCCCCAGTAGTTGCAGTAGTTTGCAGAGAAGTTAATGACCTTAAGAACATATTTTTTCGATATTCAGCCGCATCGCTTTGTGGCGCAAAAGGCTGTATTCCTAAAATGTCATCTGCTCCTAACACCCGAAATTGCGAACCCTCCTCCGCGGGTGTAATGGAAACTGAAGCTGTATAAGTTTCATTGGGCGCCAGGTCGCCGATCTTACGCATATCGCCTGGGGTGATCAGCACCACATCTTTAAGCGTATAGTTACTAGCGTTGGTAATCGTTCCGCGTAATACAGGCGCAAGCCGCCCAAGTGAAATTTGCAGATCGTGCTTGATCGGCAGCGCTTGAATATATCCATCTGCCCCGATTGACTTTAATCCACTGCTTTCTATTAAAACATTTTCAATGCTCATACGATCCCCATTTTGTTTAATAGGCGCTGTGCTAAGCGATCCATCAATATTTGAAAGCAT
>VFJR01000036.1 GCA_009885945.1 Anaerolineaceae bacterium | reverse complement strand
CAGAAGCGCTGCCGCTCCCTAAACAATATATATCTGATTTACCTGAAGATATAGAATCTGTGCTTCTTAAAGTTTTAGCCAGAAAACCAGAAGACCGTTATGCGGATGTAGGTGTATTCGCAGACGAATTGCAAAATCTAATGGCGGGCAGAGAAGTTTCGGCAACTTCAATTAACGCTGAGAAATTACGCGCTCAAATGACAGGTAAGATTGATAAAGCAGACTTGCCTTCCTCTGCTCCTAAAAAAGGACCATTATCTTTGGTGATAGGGATAATTGCTGCGCTCGCTATTTTAGTTGGCGTTGGCGGCTATATGTTAAATTCCAACCCAGCAATGTTTGGCCTTGCGCCATCTCCCACCTCAACCACTGAAGCGTTGCCAATAGCTACAACAGTCGCGCCACAAACGACAGAAACATCCAAACCAACAACTCCTACTAGCATTCCGTCTCCAACTGCTACTGTCGTGCCAGCTGAAATAACTGACAGAAAACGTGTACAAATGGTGCTCATCCCTGGCGGAGAATTTACGATGGGCAGTGAAGAAACCGATGCAGATTCAAAGCCGCCGCATCCTGTTTCGGTTGAAGCGTTCTACATCGATAAATACGAAGTAACCAACGAAATGTATGATGCCTGCGCATACGCAGTAAAATGCAGAAAACCATTGCAACAAGGCTCATCTACACGACCGAATTATTATAACAATTCAGTCTATAATAATTATCCGGTTATTTATGTAGAGTGGAGAATGGCAAAAGAATACTGCACATGGAGAGATGCACGCCTGCCCACCGAAGCCGAGTGGGAAAAAGCCGCCAGCGGCACAGAAGATAATCGACCTTACCCATGGGGTGACAAAGCCGACTGTGGCTTTGGAAATTTAGCAGGCTGTGTAGGTGACACCAGCCCTGTAGATCAATATGAAAATGGGATAAGCCCATACGGTGTCTTTGGCATGGCTGGCAATGTAGCAGAATGGACGAGCACAATCTACAAACTATACCCATATAATGCCACAGACGGGCGTGAAGACCTTGAAATACGCGACTCAAGAAGCGTACGAGGCGGCTCATGGCGCGCAGTTGGCAGTAATGGTAACGCCCGCACAGATGCACGCTTAAAAGTTGTGCAAGAATCTTTCGGACCCTATATCGGTATCCGCTGCGCAAAATCATTCACCCCATAGTATTTGAAATAAAAAGAGCCGCCTATTTTTATAGGGCGGCTCTTTTTATTTAACTATTTGTAATCGGCAATATCGAAAAGATAAAATACAGTTTAAATCTCGATTTATGCATTACTCTTTAGATAAATTCCAGTTGGATCTAATTCTTCACGTAATATTTTTAACTCTTTTTTAGAAACCAATTCTGTAACACGTATCTGCCCAGCTACTTTTAAATCCCAACCTGTATTTGCTTTGGCTTCATCAACAGTCTTACCCGGATGCAAAGCAGTCAATATCATCTCGCCGCTTTCATCTGGCTCCATCATTCCAATATCTGTCACAACGCCAACCATGCCTCGGCCCCTTAAACCTGCAGCATCGCGGTCGCCTCGCCCGCCAATAAAACCAGCCGAAGTCATAAACTCCACTTTCTCAGGAAAACGACGTTTCTGATGAGGTGTCATAATATAGCAGCGGTTTGCCCATGCCGCAATTTCCTGTGAACCACCAGACCCGGGCAAACGCACTTTCGGATGATCATAGCCCCCAATTACTGTGGCGTTGATATTTCCATATTTATCAATTTGCGCCCCGCCCATAAAGCCAACATCCACATTGCCACGCTGAAGATAATTCGAAAAAATATCATACATACTCACAACCGATAAAGAACCACTCACCAAAGTTGGGTCGCCAATCGATAGAGGCAAACGTTCAGGCTCGGCACCAATCACGCCCGCCTCGTAAATCATCACAAGGTTCGGTGCGTGAGTACGCTTTGCCAAATTACACGCAAGGTTAGGCTGACCCACTCCCACAAAAACAACATCACTGTCACGTAAAAGACGAGCGGCATTAATGATCATTAATTCTGCCGATGAATATTTTATATCTTTCATTTTAATATTTCCCATAACTGATCTTTTCGCTATAGCGCGGCTTAATGCTTAATCGCTTATGTACCTTCTGTCCTAATTTTTTCCAATACGCGTTTCGATCCTTGACACCATACACCCACTCATCCAAATATTCCTGAACACTTTCCTGAGATTCGCTGATCTTGTCCCAAGCCAAATAAAACTCATTATCGCGGTCAAAATATCCCTGAGAATAAGATGGATGACTCGCAAAAGGAACATGACAAACTGCGCTGACAACAATACCCGGGATCATAGTTCGGTTCGGGTCCGCCCTGATAACTGATTCAGCTACGATTTCCTCTGCCGTCAAAATAACTTTTTTCGCCGCAAATGCAGCTTCTTTTTGTTCCCCAATAATGCCCCACAAATGTGCATTTCCATTTTTATCTGCGCGCTGAACATGAACGATCGCAACGTCAGGATTTAAAGCTGGCACAACAATCACATCCTTACCGCCATACGGATCGGGAATACGTTTAATTTTCGGATTGACCTTTTCAAGGTCTGTTGCACCAGTTTGATTCATTGGCAAAAACGGCAAACCAGATGCGCCAGCTTGCAAGCGGGTGATCATCCCAAAATGGGAATATTCCTCCCACTCCAATTCTCCTTTTTCGATGGCAGTGCGTACAATACGCAAGGAACCAACGCCAGGGTTGCCCATATACGAAAAAATGACTTTCTTCGCACAACCCGCCGCCACCATTTGGTCGTAGATCAGATCCGGGGTTGCGCGCGCAAGGATCAGGTTTCTCTTTCCTTGACGAATGATCTCATGACCCGCCGCAAATGGAATCAGATGGGTAAAACCAGCCGCATACACCACATCACCATCGTTTACATAATCTGAAATTGCTTTTTTTAATGAAATAAGTTTTGACATTTTATTTTATCTTTTCTTATCCTGCTGCTTATTGTCTGTTTTGCTTCTGTTCCGATACCCATCGCGCGTTTTCTTTAGCCATGCAAACCGATTTGCAGGCGGCGGGCGCTTCTTTCTACGCCGAATCATGTAGCCTGCGCCTAACAGCATCATGGCAAGGAATAGATAGTCAAAATCAGTTTGCCCAGCCATGTCTGACGCGATAAACAATATCGCCAAAAATGCGCCGATCAGCAAAAAGAAAATCCCGATACGCAAAACTAAATCTTCTTCATCTTCCATTCGTTAATTTTACTTTAAATTACAACCTCCGAGCCTGTGAAAAACTCGGAGGTTGCTGATATTATTTAACCAAGGTCCTAATTTGTTCGTGCATGTAAATTGGCAGGTAATAATGACCACCAGCGTTCTTACCGCTGGAACCGGAGCCCTTCCAGCCGCCAAAGGGCTGGAAGCCTGGCCACGCGCCAGTGGTTGCCCCCTGGGGGCGATTGGCGTAAGTCACGCCAGCTTGAATATTGTCGAAGAACCAATCTGTTTCATCAGCTGATCCATAGAAGCCTCCTGTCAAGCCATAGTTGACACTGTTTGCGATCGTCATGGCTTCGTCCATACTCTTTACCTTGCCAATGGTCGTAATGGGTAGGAACATTTCCTGCTGCCATAAGCGATGTTCAAAAGGCAGATCCGTGACGAATGTATTCTCACAATAAAAACCCTTATCGAACATGCCGCCAGTTTTGACATTACCGCCCACGAGGAATTTTCCCCCGGCTTGATTAATTTCTTCGCAAAAATTCTTGAAGTCATTGTAAGAAGATTTATTGATCACAGGACCGTTATACGTATTGCGCTCTGTTGGGTCGCCAAGTTCCAATTTTGAGGCGGCTTCCTTCAAGCGGGCAATCAAGTCATCGTAAACAGATTCATCTACGATCACGCGCGAAGCGGCGGAGCATTTCTGCCCTTGCAAGCCAAATGCCGAGCGGATGATTCCGATGGTGGCGCGTTCTAAATCTGCATTCTTAGAAACAATAGCAGGATTCTTGCCTCCCAATTCCAAGATGACCGGGCGCACGAATTTGCCTTTTGCAAAATCCTGATACATTTTCATACCGACATCAAATGAACCAGTGAAAGTAACACCGTCTACTTCTGGGCTGTCTACTAGTGCCTGTCCTAACGTAGCGCCGGGACCGGTAACAAAATTTACAACGCCATCTGCCAGGCCTGCATCACGGAAACAATCAATCAACAAACGTACGATCCAAGCTGTATCAGAAGCAGGCTTCACTACGACTGTATTTCCTGCAACCAAAGCCGCGCCCATAGGACCGCCGGTTAAAGCAAATGGAAAGTTGAAGGGAGATACGATCAGCCAAACACCATAAGGTCTTAGAATAGATACGTTGCGAGAATCAAACCCAACCAATGGGTCTTTGCCCATCTCGACAATATATCCATTATTTTTTTCCATTTGGAAACAAGAGTAATAGATGAGGTCTGCAGTTTCCTGCACATCCCCCAAAGATTCCATGCGATTTTTGCCAACTTCCAAAGCCATCGCGGCGCCGAGCTCAAAGATGCGCTCTTCAATTAAACTTGCAGCCTTACGCAGAAGCTCAACGCGTTTTTGCCAAGGTGTGCGACTCCAACCATGAGCGGCGTTTCGAGCCGCCGCCAAAGCCTGATTGGCATGGCTGGCATTTCCTTTTTGCATTTTAGCCAATAGCCAATCGGTGTTTACGGGGGAATGATCATCAAATTTTTCGTCGGCTTTTACATCTTTGCCATTGATGAACATATCATGCTCTTTACCCATGTTTTTCTTAAGCGCTTCTACTGCTTTATCAAAACCTGCGTGCAATTCTTCCGGGGGGTTGAACATGGTACTGTAAGTAAGTTTAAAGTCTGCCATAAGGGGTCTCCTAAATATGATCTGTGTTCAAAATAAGCCTAATCAGTTGGGTATACGATTATCTAACTAGTCTGAGTATAGCGCAGGATTTCACGAACGTCAAAGAAACTCATCAAAACGCCCTTATAGAAAGCAAAACCGCGGATAATAAACTTCAATTTATTATCCGCGGCAAAGAGTATATTTGCAAAGCTATCTATTTACTTTTAGACGACTCGTCCAACCACTGGGCAAAACCAAACAGAAGCAGAATAAGCAGAGGCACCCCGGAATAATATCCAAGCACCAAAAAACGAACTGCAATAAAGAAGATTGCTAACAAACCTAAGCCAAAGTCAGGGAAAGAGTAGGCTGTTTTTTGAGGACTGCTTTTATGTACAGCAGGCATTACCGGCGTGTCAATATATTGATATTCTTCCAAAAGCTCAAAAATGATTCTTGATTCTTGCGGGTCTTCCATTTCATCATGATCTTCAGTATCCACCCATATTTGTACATAGGGGCGTGCTATTTCCTGCAAATCGCGTAATGCTATATCGCAACTAATCAACAATTCACATTTATCTATTGCTCGAATTTCGCGGGTTAGGATAATCCGCTCTTTTAGCCATGAAAGATCTTCGGGGGAATTACAAAGGCAGATATACGCCTTCCACGGTTCTAAATTCTGCGGGCTATCTAATATCAATGCTTCCAAAACCAATTCAGCATCGGTAAGCTGGCTGGTTTCGATCAATTGATAAGCACGATTCAAGAGGTGAGTTTGACTGGGCATAACGGGCCTCCAAATCTATAGACTGGCTATTTTTTCATCAACACGCTGTAAAATATGCCGCTGATTAGCTTGTAAATAATCATCTTCGACTTTTTTAGCCCAAACGTCCTTAACCTGACTTTTTAAACTTTCCAACTCACCGCGTGTATTACAAATGTGCAAGTAAGCATTCCAAGCATCCATATTTTTAGGATTTAAACGAAGCGCTTCTTCTAGCAGCATTTGAGCTTCATGAAGGCGTCCTTGATTAATGAGATAAAAAGATTGGTCGAGCAGTTGCCAAATTTTAGCCATGATTCTGTTACTCCTGTGTTTGATTACTCCCACATCATACAGGCTCAGGCATAGACAGGCTATGTACACAATACCCCATTTTATATGCTACTTTTTGCCCATCGCAAAAGGGCACTTTTTGTCTCAAAAAACGACATCCCTGCCAACATCGTACTCGTGGAGCAAGAGCGCCAAGTTTTTTGAAAGACGCCAAGGACTCTTCTTGACGGTTCATGCGTAAGGTCAGTTATTCAAATGGAGCTAGGATTAAATTTGTTTCCAAGTCAGCGGCATGACCTAGATAGGGCAAGCCCCAAGATTCGGCGATAGACTTTAAAATGGAATAATGGCTGTAAGGAGTTTCATCTTTAAAATGAGTTTGGGCTTGCGGAGAAATTAAAATCGTAGCGACTCGTCCGCCGGCTAGGTCTGGCATGCCGCAACAAGAGTGATCGCCCTGCCCCTCGTCCCAAGTAAGGATGACAAGATAGGGTTCTTGAGAAACATCCAAGGCTGGGATTAAAGTATCTAACAAGGATTTAAGCCATAGGTCAGCCTGATCTAAATCACAATCATGCGCTGAATTACAAGCGTTAGGCGTGATAAAAGAAAAATTTGGTAAAGATTGGCTGGCAATATCTACATAAAATTGATTTAACGGCACAATCGATTCGCATCTTTGCGGATTCAAACGAATAGGGTCAAAATAAATAAACGGATTATGTTTTTGTTGATACGAAATCGTACTTCCCGCAAAACAAGGCGATGGCATATCCTCTTGATACGCTTTCCAAGTGCGTCCGCTCTCTTCAATAAAATCAGGCAAGCTAGGCTGATCAATAAAACAATCTTCACAATTTTGGGTAATGCCGAAAGTATCTCCTCCAATCAAAGAAATATAATTTGGCAAGCTTGGATGAGTAGTTGCGTAATGCTGAGTAAGCAATGTATTGGATTCAGCAAGTAAGTTAAAGTAAGGCATGATAGGGTTACGAATAACACGACCAAACTCTCTATTTTCAAATACAATGATAACTATGTGCGCGAAGTCCGGAAGCAGGCGCGGGATAAGAGTCGGCGTGCTGGTTGGTATCAGGGTCTCGGTCGAGGTCGGAAGCGGGGCAAGGGTTGGCGCTAAAACCACAACAGGCTGGGTAAACTCAGAGTTGCCTCTACAGCTCGTTAAGAGGAATATCAGCAAAATAATTATGTAGATATAAAGTTTCATGAAATATTTTTTACCTATTATCCTTATCGAATTCTATAATCAACTGTCCATCATCATTGTAAAAAGAACTCGCAGAAAAGGGCGGATCACTGCGTTGCATTGGATGAATTTTTGAGATGAGAGCTGGCAAATCTTCTACGGTTGAAAACTGATGCAGCTCATCTTTCTTGACCCATTGAATTGATCCTTCTTTAGATGCTTTTAACTCACCCCGCGCATTTTCTCCCACCACCACAAACAGACAGATGCCCACATCCCCTGCATCCACGATAACGGTGCCGCACAACCACAAGTCGGCTTGCAAATTGGCTTCTTCCAGCAACTCTCTATGTGCCGATGATAATATATTCTCACCTCGCTCTACATGCCCACCAAGGCAATTAAACTTGCCAGCCCATAAGCGTTTTGTTGGCGCACCTTTCAACAACAAATATTCATCCCCGCGCCGCACAAATATCGCCGTGCGTGGAATGAGCATATAACGGTCTTTTGTAACTCCTTGGTCGTTAACTGCGGGCATAATAAATTCGATACGTTTATGCTTTATTTATCTTTTGCCAATTAGTACTTAGCGGCACTTCAGTTTGCAACTGCTTGGGTTTGCCAAACAAGACAGCAGACTCGGTTAATACCTCAAATTGTACTGCGCGGCAACTTAGGCATAAATAGCCGCGAACAGAAAATAAATCTCCCATATCAGTCTTTATTGCAAAAAGCCCTTGTAAGGGATCGTCGCTTAAATATACTTCGTCTGAGCCACAATGCGGGCATTTTCCTGTTTTCATTTTTTTCTCCTTTAAGTATTTACTATCAATGCGATTAATATACATCCGAATTAACACAATTTGGAAGTATATCTCCATTCAGCCCGGCAATTAAATTTTGTGCGGCAAGCACAGACATTTGATCGCGGGTCTTTTTGCTGGCGCTGCCAAGGTGCGGAACAATAATGCAATTTTCCAATTCAAGCAATGGGCTGTTCATAGGCAAAGGCTCGGGGTCGGTCACATCCAACGCTGCATATGAAATTTGTTTCGATTTCAAAGCATTGTATAAAGCATTTTGATCCAGCACTCCCCCACGCGCAGTATTAATTAAAATAGCTGTTGGTTTCATTTTAGATAAAAAGTTTTCATTTACAAGATGACGTGTTTCATCTTTAAGTGGCACATTAATTGAAACAAAATCTGACTCTTTTAGCAAAGTATTCAAATCAACAGGCTGTGCCCCGAAGACGGGTTTTGCATTTGGGCTGTAATACACTACACGCAACTCAAAACCTTGAGCACGTTTGGCAATTGCCTGTCCAATTCTGCCAAAGCCAACGATACCAAGCGTTGCGCCAGCCAAATCTGCGCCAAGCAAAAGACTGGGGCTCCATGTAATCCATTTGCCTGCACGCACATATCTTTCAGCTTCAGGAATTCTTCTAGCGGCGGAGAGCATCAAGGCAAAGGCTTGATCGGCAGTGGCGTCTGTTAAAACGCCGGGCGTGTTGCCAACTGGAATACGACGCTCAGTGGCGGCAGAAACATCAATATGATCCACGCCCACAGACATGCTGCTGATTACTTTTAGTTGTGAGCCTGCCGCATCCATTAATTCAGCATCCACTTTTTCGGTCAGCAAGCAAAGCAATCCATCCACGCCGCGTACACTTTCAAGAAGTTGAACACGTGTCGGAGGCAGGTCATGGGACCAAACGTCAGGCTGAAAATGCTCTTTGATCAGATTCAAGCCTGAGCTTGGAATGAGGCGCGTGATAAAAATTTTCGTCATTCGCCAAGTATAATCCGCATCAATATGAAAACAAAACAACCAAATTCTAAAATGTGTTTTATTTGCGGGTTAGAAAATCCCATCGGTTTACATCTGCATATGTATGAAACTGAACCTGGGGTCATTGAAACAAAATATATTGCGCCAGATCATTTTCAAGGCTATCCCGGCGTATTGCACGGCGGTATTGTGGCGGCATTGATTGATGAGATTAGCAGCCGCACGCAAATGGGCAGTGACCCAAAGAACCCGCGTTTTATGTTTACAGGAAAGCTTGAAGTAAAATACCGCAAGAATGTACCTGTTGGAAAAATGTTGAAGATTATCGGCAAAGCGGGAAAATCAAAACGTAACATGGCTGAATCTTGGGCAGGGATTTATGATGCAGAGACCAATGAACTGCTGGCGGAAGGTACAACAGTTTGCATTGATGTACCCAAAGATCAATTTGACATGAACAAGCTGGATGAATTAGGGTGGAAGGTTTATGAAGAATAGACGTCATTGTGAGGGATCTTCTGTCTTTAGCAGATTGCTCGCAATAAACCCTTCGGCAGGCTCAGTGCAACGCCTTCGAGACGGTGCTTGTGCGTTATTTCTGATAATGTCTACTATATTAAAGCGTACAAAATCAACGGCTTTTGCGAACCGAAATTATATATCCAATTAAAGCAGCACTAAAGAAAGTAAAAGGCATATCCCACACAATAAAAGCCAACGAGAGATGATTATTGGCGTGAGATTTAAATACTAAAAACCAGGATAACGGCGCAAGCATTGAATACCAAGTCGCAATTACAAGGGCAAGTCCTTTCTGAAATTTTTCGATATCTGTCAATGATTTAAATTTAACAAAGAAAACTATCGACGCTATCATAATCAAGAAAACAATAAGTAAATACTTTCCATCTACAATATTTTTCATAATATTTGACTCAATATGCAAACGACGCGAAAAAGAGAAGGCATAACCATTCAAATATCTAGCAACAACCGACATAGGATTTACCCAATCTGACTGAACCCCAGCCGTGCGTCTTAGCAAAGCAAAATTGATATACTCTACAGATTCGGCATAACCGCCCAGAACAGATTTTATTTGAAGCCCAAGTATCGTTAATCCCACGATAACAGCGCTAAACAGGGCATATGCCAATGCCATAACTCGATTAAAAAACAATTTCCATCCCCATCGTCTTAACACAGCGTAATAAACAAAAGGAATGGTGAACATAAATAACCCCGCAGTGATAAACTCAAAGCCTGTGACAAGTATTTTCACAAGACCTAGACAAAAAACAAAAATAAATATTGATCGGGAAGAAAATTCATTATTGGCACGGTCAAATCGCAATTTATACAACAAAACAATCAAGGGCAGGTAAAAAGCCCATAAAGACCAATACAAATTCCCGCCCATTGCAGTCAACCAGTTAGACGCCAACATAAACAATAATACGAAGGTTGCCGCAATCCAACCTACTTCTCCAGCAATCCACAAACAAAAGAAAGCTAATATAATCGCCAAGGAAATGGAAACAGACCAGCGAAATATGAGTAAATTTGTTTCAGGGGCAAAAGCTGTATATTTATCAAACACACTAAAAATAACACCCTGAAAACCCGGAGTAGATTTATAAGTCTGATATTGCTTAAATTTCTTGTTATTAAAGTATTTAAAGAATTGATTTTTAATAGTCTTATTTGTACGGTCTCCCAAACTAAGGACATCTCCAATTCCTAATAAACCACCATCAGAAAATACGCCGTCCGCACGGGATTTCACCAATCTGCCCATCACGTAAATCTCGGAAGCATCCCGCCTGTATTGAACATCCGCCATTTCAACAGCCTTCCATTGATTCTTGTAAAATCCAAGGGAAAGCATTATAGATGCGATTAAAAAAAATAACTTGTTGTGCGTTAAATTATTCATAACTATTTTCCTGATATTAAGACAAAGGTAATTTAATCAGCTTTTTACATCCACCTTCGTTACATACACAAGCAAACGATGAAGGAAATAAGCTGGAATCAATAAAACAATATGCACAGCAACACTTAAAGCAAATAACAACGCGCCTGCATTTAAGACATCATTCAATACAGGTGCAACATGGTTTAACATCCACGGACCCGCCCCAGCAAACACAGCAACCACTAACAGGATACCGATTGAAAATCCCATCGGCATCCAAGCCTGACGGTCACTATCAGAGGGAAGCATGGTACTGCTGATGGTAAATGTCAGGTAAAACCATAAATAAAAATCTTTGATCTGCGGTAATAAGGTAATGCCAAGCCAAAATAAACCAAATTGCGCATTACGGAAAACATCCCACAACGGCACAAGGTACATGCGATTTATAGCAATAAAAGCAACTGCCAAACCGCCCACGATCAAAGGCGAGGCACCAATCAACGAATCCCTCAGCATGTCTGTCTTAGCAGTTTCTACATAGCCCAGTTGCAGCCTGCCATCACGCGTAGACTGCGGCATTAATGAAAAGCGGCTAACTCGCACAAATAATAATTTGGCGAGTAGAAAATGGCTAAATTCATGTAATAGCACGCCTGGAAAAAAAAGAATTGAAAATATCCCCATCGTCAGCATCGTATCTCGGGTTAGGAGCAAAAGCACCGCCTGAATTTCTCGATGCAGCTGCCTTTGCAGATAGATCAATGGTAAAAGAAATATCACAAACCAAAATAAGCCTGTAAATTGCGTCATCGAATATTCCTGCTAAAAATCGTTATTCATTATCATAAACAATCCGCAGATTTCACGGAGTATGCCGATTAAACAATAATCAGCAAAAATTCGTGTAAATCTGCGGATGAAATAAGAAAAATGGAATGCTATCTAGTTTTTCACTGCCGCTTTTGTGATAGCAATAAACTCTTCAACTTTTAGGCTTGCCCCGCCTACAAGCGCACCGTCAATGTCTGGCTGGCTAAAAAATTCCTGAGCATTGGCTGCGGTCACAGAGCCACCATACAGTACACGAATTGCCTGTGCAGTTTCATTCCCATATAAACCTGAAACCGCAGGACGGATAATCTCTTTGATAACTGCGTTCGCATCTTCCGCGCTAGATGCTTTCCCAGTTCCAATCGCCCAAACAGGTTCATACGCAACAATAATGCGCGGAGCGTAGGAGGATGAAACGTCCCTGAGACTCATGCTTGTTTGAGCAGAAACAACCTCACGGGTACGCCCCGATTCGTATTGTTCTAAAGTTTCACCAACGCAAACAATGGCGGTCAAATCAAATTTCTCAGCGGCTTGTAGTTTTCGATTCACGGTTTCATTCGTGTCGCCAAAAAAAGCGCGCCGTTCTGAATGACCAAGGATCACATATTGGCAAAGCTCCTTAATCATGCTCGGCGAAATTTCCCCAGTAAATGCACCTTTCTCTTCCCAGTGCATGTTTTGCGCACCAAGCCCAACACCGCTATTTTTTAATAACTCACACACAGTAGAAAGAGAAAGGTAAGGCGGGCAAATCAATTTTTCCACGCCGCTCACTGCACTCAATGGCGCACTTAATTTCGCAAGCAACTCACGCGTCTCGGCGAGAGTCTTGTTCATTTTCCAATTTCCAGCAACAACAGATGTACGCATTGATTCTCCTAGGGTATCGCGCGATAATAATCGTCTGCCATGCGTCGCAACCAATCAGGCGCAACAAGGTTAGCCTTCAAGATCGTCAAAATCACTTTGGCTTCATCATTATTGCCTTGCTTAAGATATATTTCAGATTGTAACAATAACACTTCCGAAACATTCGGCATTAAATCTGCCGCGTCATCAAGGTAAATTTGCGCCTCAGCCGAGCTGCCATTAAACAAGGCGTAACGTCCTTGCACAATAAGACCAAACGGCTTGTCAATATTTGAAATACGATCAAAGAAAACATAATCCTTCAATTGCGGATTTTCTGCAGCCTTATACGTAGCCTCTCTAAAACCAGTCATAGTCTGCTCTGGGATCTTTTCACCTGCAGATTTATAAAGATTAATTAAACGCATGTTTGAAGCCGAGACCGCAATCCACTCTTCGCGTTCACGGAATTTCTTTTCTGCTTGAGTATAAAAATCTTTATTATCCTTTGCAAGCTCAGTGCCGCGCAGTAACTCTTCAAAAGAAAGTCGTTTTTGCCCTGCATCATAATAAGCAAGAGACAGATCAAGATGCGCAAATGCATCATTGGGATTTGCGCGCACCTTTTCTATCGCAGCTTGCAATTCTGCAGAAAAAGTAGGCGTGGGCACTGCAGCCAATTCAGGAGATGCAATTGCTGGAACCGCTGGAATTCCATTTTCAAAAGTTGGCAGGTTAGCAGGCTGATTATTCGGTTTGCGGTTATCCAAAATTCCAATAGTCAATATGCAGCATATAAATAAGATACCTGCTCCAAGCAGATACTTCCAAAACGAGCGCTTCTTTTTCGGCGTTGTGGGCTGGGTTGCACTTGCAGGAGCCGCCGCCCCGCTGACAGTTGAGACCGGCGCCGCAGGTACCGCATCAAGCACTTGCGGGCGCATCGTAATCACAGTTCCTCGAATCGGAACACCTGCTTCCACCCAAGCGTTTTTAAACGCTGTCATTAAATCTTCAACCGAGGCATGACGATCTTTTCTTTCTTTCGCCAAAGCCTTAAGCAAAACCCGCTCCACAGACTCTGGTATTTTCGGATTAATAGAACGAGGCATCGGCAACGGTGTGTAGATATGATCATGGATCACAGAAAAAGGCGTATCAGCGCTAAATGGAACCTGCCCCACAACCATTTCATACAGCATCACTGCGAAAGAGTAAATATCCGTACCTGCATCCAGGTCTTTTTTACCCATGGCTTGTTCTGGTGAAATGTATTGCGGCGTGCCCATGATCGAATCTGACGAAAGCGTAGATTCTCCTGCTTGAGCAATACGCGCCAGCCCAAAGTCAGCAAGATACATCACGCCATCATTCGCAAGAATCACATTGGAAGGTTTAATATCTCGGTGCAAAATCCCTTGCTGGTGCGCATACCCCAGCGCAGACCCAACCGAATTCACGACTTTGGTAATTTCATCTGCGCTTAATGGTCCTTGCATTAAACGCGCCTTAAGCGTATCTCCTTCAATAAATTTCATCACCAAATAAGGCCGCCCTTCATGCTCTGCAAAATCATAAACCGGCACGATATGAGCATGTTCTAGCTTTGCTACTACGCGTGCCTCGCGTTGAAATCGCATGATAAAGCTCTGATCTTCATTAAATGCAGAATGCATAACCTTCATCGCCACATAACGATCAAGCGAGGCGTGATATGCCTTATAGACAGTTGCCATGCCGCCCTGCCCCAACTGTTCTGTAATTCGATAGGGACCTATATTTTCGCCAATCTTAAAAGACATATCTGCTCTCCACTTGTGTTTTCCAAATTATAGCCGAGTGTTGTTCAAATCGTGCAGGTTTTTATTAACTACAAAAAGGGCAGGCAGAATCAATATAGACTCTACCTGCCCTTTTAATAACAAAGATTCCAGATTTTATGCTTACTTTGCTCCAGTTATATGGATATCTGTTCCACCTGTTGGTGACGGCGTAAAAGTTACAGTATATGAATGAGGCTCACCGCAAGCCTGAATTACCCACAACTCTGACCAAGGATCACCCGCTTTGCCAGAATATTCAGAAAGTGACGCAGCCAATAAACTCACTTCACTGCAGCCCTGTGAACTTTCGTAATCTTCTAAGGTCTTCAATGTATCAGCTTGAAGAAGTGAATCTGCAAGACCTCCATAAAAAAGCGGGGCGCCAGGCTCACTACCAGGTACTCCTTGTGTTGTCACCGCTTCTAATTGTTCCTGCACTTGGTCAAATGTAGTTTCAGCAGTTGATGCGACTGATAAATAGCTATACACCGCAGCCCCAGCAACTGCCAAACAACAACACACAAGCAATACAACCCCGATAATAATATATAAATTTTTATTTGATTTAACTGGCACTGGAGTTTCCATAGAATATCTTCCTTTATCTAACAATTTTATTTATCCAACAACGCCGCAACACCTGGCAATTCCTTGCCTTCTAAAAACTCAAGCGACGCGCCCCCGCCCGTGGACACATGTGTCATCTTTTTTGCAACACCTGCTTTCTTGACAGCGCTAGCAGAGTCGCCGCCGCCGATTACTGTCACAGCTTTTGATTCTGCCAACATACGCGCCAGCGCAAAAGTACCTTCTGCAAACTTCGGCATTTCGAAGACGCCAACGGGTCCATTCCAAACAATAAGCTTGGCCCCATTTAATTCAACTTGATACAAGCTGACAGTTTTCGGTCCCACATCCAACATTCGCCAGCCAGCAGGGATTTTATCTACATCTACTATTTGCGTATTAGCATCCGCGTCAAATTTATCAGCAATAATAGCGTCTATTGGCAAAATTAATTTGTCGCTAAATTTTGCCATAAGCGTCTTTGCCGTTTCCAAAGATGATTCTTCGACCAAACTGTCTTGCATATTTAATCCACGCGCGGCAAGAAATGTATTTGCCATGCCGCCGCCAATAATAAGCTTGTCACACTTAGAAAGCAAAGTTTCCACCACCAGAATCTTGTCGCTAATTTTTGCGCCGCCAAGAATGGCAATGTATGGATGTTCGGGATTGGCAACCGCGCGCCCAAGATATTCTAATTCCTGTTCCATCAAGAAGCCAGAAACGGCTGGCAAAAAGCGTGCCACTCCTTCAGTAGATGAATGTGCTCGATGGGCAGAACCGAAAGCATCATTTACATATACATCACCAAGAGACGCCATTTGTTTTGCAAGATCAAGATCGTTTTTTTCTTCTCCTGCATGGTAGCGCGTATTCTCAAGCATTAACACGTCGCCGGGCTTGAGGGCTTTTGCTAATTTTTCAACTTCTACGCCGACACAATCGGATGCCATTTGCACGGGGCGATTTATCAGCGTAGATAAAACTTTCGCAGCAGCACGCAGGCTAAAGGCGGGGTCTGAAGCGGATTTTGGGCGCCCGAGATGACTCATCAAAATCAGCGCTGCGCCTTGATTTAAGATGTATTCAATAGTCGGCAAGGCGGCGCGGATGCGTTTATCATCCGTAACTTTACCATCTGCCATGGGCACATTAAAATCAACGCGCATGAGTACGCGTTTGTTTTTAATCTCAATATCTTTTACGGTTTTTTTATTCATGGTGAAGAGTTAGTTGATTAGGGATTAGGAATCAGGTATTCCTAATCCCTAATCAACTATTTCCTATAAAGATTTTGCCATCATCGCGGCGAGATCGGCAGTGCGGGAGGCAT
>VFJR01000057.1 GCA_009885945.1 Anaerolineaceae bacterium | reverse complement strand
ATTATCGCATTGGTATGTTACTCCCGCAGGAAGATGCCGATGCTCAACGAGCTTTGCAATCTTTTAAGAATGGCATGATCTATTTTTGCGGCTCATGCAGACCTTTTCGTTTTCCACCGTTTTGTATTGCAGAAAATTTATTATTTTGTCATCCTCAGGCATACCCCATTCCTGCCAGTGAAACAGCAGATCGATATGGCGGCATCGCAAATTATTTAATTAATGATCGAGAAGTGGACACGATGTATGTTTATCCATCCATGGCAAAAGATGATTTCTTAAACTATTTAGGAACACTTGGCGTATTGCAAATTGGCATTACAACGCCAGTTCCTCGCCCGGCTGGTTGGGTTGCCACCATTCAAGCCGATCTTAACAAAGCTATTCAACAAGCTTGGTCGCAAATACTCGCAGGGCAAAGTGGGTTAAATATCCCATCTCCTTTGGGTCTTTCAGATGTTGACCCGGCGCTTATGCCTCCTGGCAAACAACAAAACGCGCAATTAATTTTGGATGCGTTAATGGCTGGGCAAATTGCGCCGTAGCAGTATGAAAAAAATAATAGTTTTCTTTTTGTTGATACCTACGCTGTTAGCGGGCTGCGCCAACATGCCTTTTTTTGCCACCCCAACATCTACGCCTTCTTCAACCCCGACTCTGACCCCAACGGTAACTGCTTCTATTACCCCAAGCGCTACCATCACCCCAACATTTACGCCGTCTGTAACCCCAACTCCTACTTGGGTAGCTATGGGTCCGGGCGTTGTTTATATCCCTATTATTTTGTATCATCACATTGATGTTTCTCCTATTAATAGTGAATACTACGTGCCCCCCGAGCGTTTTGATCAGCAAATGAAATTACTATACGATTGGGGCTATTCAACCATCACAGCCGAAATGCTCGCGCAAGCCATTAATGCAGGGACGGCGCTGCCTCCCCGTCCCATCTTAATCACCTTCGACGATGGCGATCATAGTGTGTACGATTACGCTTTCCCCATTATGCAAAAATATGGTTTTACCGGCACAGCGTATCTTGTGTATTACTACCTCGATACACCCGGCTTTGTGACGCGTGAACAAGTTAAGCAGCTCGCCGCCTATGGTTGGGAGATGGGTAGTCATAGCCTAACACACGCCAACCTGACTTTAGTAGAAGCCAATGTCAACGCGGAAGTAGTTGATTCGCGCAAAAGACTAGAATCTGAATTAGGCGTACCCATCTTGACTATCGCTTATCCGTTTGGCGCACTCAACTCAGCAGTAGCAGATTACGCCCACTTTGCAGGGTATATCGCCGGCATGGGGCTTGGTCCCACTACCGAGCAAGGACCAGGCAATTTATTTTATTTG
Organism: Anaerolineaceae bacterium; assembly: GCA_009885945.1. Taxonomy (GTDB): domain Bacteria; phylum Chloroflexota; class Anaerolineae; order Anaerolineales; family Villigracilaceae; genus VFJR01. The sequence continues at coordinate 5,960 of VFJR01000057.1, read as the reverse complement.
CAGCGCCGCGATATTAAAGGCTCGTACAACCTAAATACCTTTGCATCCTTTTTACCCTGGCAAGGCGACCCTGTATTCTTGCCAATAATCACCCCTACACCATAAATAACTTGTTTGACAATTTTTTCGTTTTACTTTACACTAACGATTAAGTAAAAACTTAATCGTAAAATGAAAATAGTTAAATCGATCTCATCGTTTCAAAAAATAAAACTACTGTCAGATTCCAACCGTCTGGAGATTTTGCGGTCGTTGATGGCGGCTCCCTCCACACTTACACAAATTGCACAGAATATGAAGCAATCTCCCGCTTGGGTAAGGCATCACATACTTATGCTGGAATCGGCTGGTTTGGTACGGGTAAGCGAAATTCGTAAAACAGGGAAAGTGACAGAGAAATATTATTCTGCCGATGCTGACGCCTTTTTTTTGCAAGAGACTATTTTGCCAAAAAGCAAAAAGCCTGTGCTGGTTTTTTCAGGGAGTCACGATTTGGCAGTTGAAGGAATCGCTGATAGTCTATCGAAAGTTATTACATTACTTAACCTGCCTGTTGGTTCTCTAGATGGGTTGGTCAATCTTCGGCAGGGGATATGTCAGATTGCTGGAGCGCATTTATTGGACGTAGACGGCAAATACAACACGCCATTTGTGCGTCATTTCTTTCCAGACCGGGAAGTGGAGATTATCACCCTAGCACACCGCACACAAGGATTAATGCTCGCGAGCGGCAACCCAAAACAGATTAAGAAAGTAGCGGATATTTCTCATTCAAATGCACGCTTTATTAATCGAAACGCAGGTTCAGGCACGCGTTTGTGGTTTGATACAGAATTAAATAAACTGAAAATCCCCCTTGCAATGATTAATGGATATGAAACCGCAGTTACGACTCATAGCGAAGCGGCTATGTTAATTTTAAAGGGTAAGGCAGATGTGTCCATTGGTTTGCAAGCCGCCGCAAATCAACATGGACTAGATTTTATTCCATGGTTTGAAGAACGCTATGACTTAATTATGCCAAAAACTACAGTGAAATTGCTTTTACCGATTTTGGAATACATTCAATCTGGGGATTTTCGAGATAGAACAAATGCCTTACTTGGCTACAACACCACTCATAGTGGTGAGCAAATATTTTTATAAAAATTCGGAGAATGAATGAAAAAAATAATAATTATTATTTTAGGGCTGTCGTTATTGTTGGGTGGATGTGCTACTGCCTTACCTGAATCAACAGCTACCAATGCGCCAGTTATTGAAACAGCAACACCAGCCTCACTTGCACCTGCATATCCAAATCTTATATTGGCAACAACTACATCTACGCAGGATTCGGGTTTGCTGGATGTGTTGATTCCATTATTCGAAACCGAGACAGGCTATGTCGTTCAGACCGTAGCAGTGGGAACCGGTCAGGCGTTGAAGATGGGCGAGGAAGGTAATGCCGATGTTCTACTTGTTCATGCGCCTTCTTCTGAAAAAACTTTTATGGATAATGGTTTTGGGAAAGACCGCGTGTTGGTAATGCACAACGATTTTATTATTGTCGGTCCTGCCAGCGACACGGCTCAAATTGGAAAAGCTGTTTCTGCATCTGATGCTTTGAAATTGATTTACACATCAGGTTCTCTATTTGTCTCGCGCGGCGATGATTCGGGTACTCATAAAAAGGAACTCGAGATTTGGAAGAAGTCAGAACTTGCCCCAGAAGGTCAAAGCTGGTATTTAGAAACTGGACAAGGGATGGGTGCAACACTTATAGTTGCGTCTGAAAAAGGCGCTTATACTTTGACAGACCGCGCCACATATCTTGCCCAAAAGGAAAATTTACAATTAGATTTATTGTTAGAAGGCGACCCGCCATTATTGAATATATATCATGTGATTACGGTTAATCCTGCTAAATGGCAAAACGCCAATTACGACGGCGCAATTGCTTTCGTTAAATTTATAACTCAGCCATCTATACAGGAAGTGATCGGAAACTTTGGCGTTGATACTTTTGGACAGTCATTGTTCACCCCTGATGCGCATAAAACAGACGCCGATTTTGGATTGCCGTAGAAATTAAATTTTCTATTTTGCTGTACCAAAAAGGAACTATGCTTTTGCACAGTTCCTTTTTTGATATCTCATCTTTCTTCTTTCCACTTTCTACTCTCCACCTCTCGGCATCTGCGACTCTTCAATCAATTCCTTCGGCGTACCTGCGCCGCAACTGGGGCAAATAAATTTATGTTCTACGGGCGTATAAGATATTGCGCAAAATGGACAAGTGATTGGCATTGGTTCTTTGGGAACTTCCTTAATTACTTCTTTTGTCACTTCACGTGTTTCTACTCTGGTACGTCCGCCGCCCATAAAGATTGGCGAGCCTGTAAAAATGCCTCCGCCAGAGGATTGATTTGATGAGCCGCCGCCAACCGATGTACTTTTTGATCCTTTTTGAGAAGCCGCCGCGCCAATGCCGCCAGCCAGCCAATCTCCTTTTGAATCAGATGATTTTGATGAAGATGATCTTGAACTTCTACTCTTTGAAGAAGAACTGCCGCCTTTTGAATTACCCAGCACAAGAAATAACACAGCAAGGATGACCACTGCCGCCAAAGTGACAAATACAATGATCGCCGTTAAGCGCAACGCGCGTGGGATGTTATATAACTCATATCCATAGCTAAAGAGAAAGACTCCGCCAACGTAAAATGGAGAAAGAAGAATCAACAGGGTGATTCCAAGCTGCTCATTCAGCGTGCCTTCAACCCAAGTTCGATACGCTATGTAAATGATCAGCGCCAAGGTAGCTAGTGCAATTAACCCGCCCGGAATCAAAATATGTAAGGGCTTGCCTGGCAATTCATCATTATGGTCATACTCAACGACTTCATTTGTTTTTGAACGTACTTGTCTTGCTTTGTATTCAGATTGAGACATGGGTTCTCCTTTTATTTTTTAATTTCCTTCGCGCTCGAGTTGTTTAAAATTACAGCACTACTGTTTTAACGAGATAACTATTGAAACACAAAGGACACAATGGTCACGAAGGAAAAGCCAAGGAAGTTAAGATGCCTTTCCTTTGTGTACTTGGTGACCTTCGTGTTAAGGCTTTTCTCGTTGGAAATGAGAGAGCTAAAATTACTTACTCAATTCCCGCGAAGTAGACTCCATCTTCGCCAAAATTTCTGCCACACGCCCGCTTAACATATCCACACGGAACATACTCTCGAAGCCATCGCCGATCATCACCTTAACTTCGCGCCACGAGGCAAGCTGGGGCTGAATTGTTGCATCAGGCAGCAGGGTGACTGCTTTTACCCAACGTGGATGTGACTTCATATAATCGTTCAACAAATCTACACTTGACTTACGAATTGGGAAGAGATGAGTTGCTTCCACCATGCGTGCATCCTGTTCGGGTTCAAGCATCCAGCGTAGAAATAGCCAAGTCGCAAACTGCTCTTCCGGCGTAGATTCAAGCATTACATAGGATGAGCCGTTCACAATTAGCCCATTTTGCGGATAAGGTATCGCAATCCAATTATCTGCATTATTGGCGTCAGCGAAGGCGCGTGTTTGTTTGGGAAAATCTTCAAGGCTTATGCTGGCAAATAATGCCTGACGATTCGCAAATGCCGCGAAAGTATTTGCGTCAGGCGCGGGCTTCCAAGCGCAGCCCATATCGCTGGTTTCTTTTACAAATGTAAAAGCCTCAATATTATTAGGCGTGAGAAAACGATAATCGTTTTGCTCCAAGACACCGCCCTCAAAACCGATCAGCCAAGAAACCGCGCTTTGCCAAGAGGTATCAATGATCCATCCACCCATGCCGTCATTTTCTGCGGGCGCATCACTTAACATGGTCAAATGCGCGGCACATGCTTGCTCACGAAACTCATTTGGATTCTTCGGTGCAGAATCAAACCCGAGTTGGCGAGCCCAGCTTTCGTTCCAGAGCATGAAGCGTGCGCTTCGTTGAGCCGGCAATGCAATGCGGCGATCTCCAACTTTATCTTGCGTTAAGAAAATAGTAGGGAAATCATCTAAAGCCAAGCCGTAGGAAATATCTTCTACGTAAGGTGTCAGATCAATCACAAAAGAATTTGCATCCCACTTCAAGGCATGTTCGGGCAAGGCGATTGCAAGATTTGGACGCTCGGCAGTGGGCAGTGATGTTGTGGTCATTTCATAAAGATAACTAAAATTATTTTGACTTATAGCAATGACCACAATTCCCCATTCATTTGTTTTGTTGAATTTTTTAACCAGCGACTCGAACACGCCGGCTTCAACGCCAACCCACGGATACCAAACTTGCACCGTCTGATTTTGGACCGCGTCTTTCAACGCCTCAAACTGACTCTGCTCGTTAGGTGTTTTTGTGGCTTTAGGTGTTTTCGTTGCGTCCGCTTGTTGTGTTGGAGACTCAGACGTGATTGTGAGCGGTGAACACGCAGCAATGATTAAAATAAATATGACGATAATTTTATTTTTCATGGCACATAAACAGCAAATGTAACGGGTGTAAATGTAAGAATAAATAATATTAATACGATCAACGCAATTGTGCGGCGCGGATTATCTAACTCTGTGATCTGATCATAAGGTTGTGCGTGCGAACGCCCAAGAAAATAAAGGATCGCCGCCCACAGCCACCAACTGCTGGAGAAGAATCCTAAAATGATAAGAACGCCAATTGCATATGGATATGCTTTTTTTGCTTTTTCACCAAATAATGCATAAACAACATGTCCGCCATCTAATGAGCCAACAGGGATTAGGTTGAGTGCGGTTACCAATAAGCCCGCCCAGCCTGCAAACGCAATCGGATGAATGAAAACATCCAAACCGCCAATGGGCATGGGCGTGCCTGTGAAAAAATATTGCAGCCAATAGAATGCGCCGCCGCCTGCAACAGGCTCGGGAAGGAGTTTTCCGAATGTTATATATTTTGCAAATAAATAAAGAATGGAATTGCCTTCTAAAAACATATTTGGCGTTGCTTCAATGATATTTAATGTGGAGAGTTGAAGTCCGTAAAACAAAACAGGGATTGCAACGAGAAGTCCTGCCAAAGGTCCAGCCACGCCAATATCAAATAACACACGTTTGTTTTTTGGGATGCCCTGCATAAAAATCACAGCGCCCATCGTCCCAAGCGGGCTAAATGGAAACGGGATGAAGTAAGGAAGGGTGGCAGGTGTATTGTGGTAGCGGCTGATTAAGTAATGACCAAACTCATGTGCCAGTAATATGCCTAACAAACTTAAGGCGAAGGGAGCGCCGGTGATAATGGCTTTGCCCATTGAAATGATTTGTCCAAGCGCTTCTTGGGGGATGGGACCTTCGGGTTGCGCGCCTGCCAGCATAACGCTTAATACTGTTAGCACAAATAATAAAATATTTACTGAAATACGGGTTGGGCGCGGAGGCGGAATGCTATAAACGAGATAAATAACTTGTTGATCATTTTCAATACGAAAGAGCGGCGTGAGATTATGTTGCTGAACTGATTCTGCCAGCTGATCGTACGCGGCAACAGAATCATCGCTTAATAGCTTTCCGCGATAGCGCACGACCCACTGGCGTGGATCGCCTAGGGTGAAATCTTCAATTTGAAAAATTTGGGAGACATAGCTTGTGAGAGTTTCAGTTTCAGGCAGGGGCATGTGCTTTCCTTGTAAAATTTTAGAAGTCTTTAGGCGCTCTTAAGAGTTGCCGATTTTAATAACTCGTCTTATGCAGAATTAAAATCTTTTTAACCGCCAAGGCGCAAAGAGCGCCAAGTTTTTTCGAAAGGCGCCAAGAAGAGCACTTGGCGATTTTTATGTCACTTGGCGTCATGGCTACTTGGCGGTTTGTGTGTAACATCAGTTAATAAGACTTCCGAAGTTTAGGCTATAAGCGGGAATGGATGGGAGTCGAACCCACCGCGGCCTGCATAACAGCCCGCCGCCGATTTT
>VFJR01000206.1 GCA_009885945.1 Anaerolineaceae bacterium | reverse complement strand
GCAAATCTACAGACTTGCAGACTTCGGGGCGGCCTGGCCACGGTTCCATATAAAAGGCTTTGACCGCGCTCGGATAGCCATAGACAAAGACAGGCGTTTCAAATTGACTGGTGATGGCGGTTTCGTGCGGTGCGCCAAAGTCCATGCCCCATTCGAAGTCGAGTAAGGCTTTCTTTTCAGGGTCAGTTTCTTTTTCGCGTAATTCATCGATCATCTTGGCCGCGTCGTCGTAGGAGATGCGCGGGAAGGGACCGACGATTTTTTCCAATTTGGAAATATCACGCCCGAGGGATTTCAACTCAGGCATACGGTCACGCAGGACGTGTTGAATGATATGAGTCAGCATCTGCTCTTCGACTTCCATCAAGCCATCCAAATCGCAAAAAGCGATCTCAGGTTCGAGCATCCAGAATTCAGTTAAGTGGCGACGTGTTTTTGATTTCTCCGCGCGGAAGGTGGGACCGAAACAATACACTTTTCCGAATGAAAAGATATTCGCTTCGTTATACAGTTGACCTGTTTGCGCGAGATAGGCTTTGCCTTCGTCGAAGTATTCGGTTTCAAAAAGAGTCGTTGTGCCTTCAGCGGCGGCAGGCGTGAGAATTGGTGTGCTCATTTCGGCGAAGCCGTTGGTGTCGAGCCATTCGCGGGTAGCCGCCATCACCGTAGCGCGGATGCGCAGAATTGCCCATTGACTTTGCATTCGAATCCACAAGTGACGATTATCGAGCGCAAAATCGGGACCGTGATCTTTGAGCGACATCGGATAATCCAAACCCGCTTCTTGCACGATCTCAATCTGCTTCACGCCGACTTCATATCCGCCAGGGATGCCAGGCGCGCGCTTATCCTCGCGGACTGCGCCTGTGATAATCACGGATGATTCTTGCGGCAGACGTATGAGTCGGTCGAAGGTCTCAGGTTCAAGGTCGCCTTTGAAGGCGACACATTGGATGAAGCCTGAGCCGTCGCGCACAAGCAAAAATACCAGTTTGCCCTTATCGGTGCGGTTATAGACCCAGCCTTTGATGGTGACTTCTTTTTCGACGTAATTTGAAATATTTGAAACGCTGATGTGTTCAGCCATGAGATGATTTCCTCTTTACTTTTTTATTTGGTTTGTCTAGCTTGTCTTTGGTGAATTACTTTGATGACTTCAGGGATTTCGTTCTGAATATTTCCACGAAATGTGGATTCTAAAAATTTCCATTTTCCATCAGGCATGCGTTCTTGGAAGTGATGCGGATAACTCGCCATGCCAGTTAAAGCGGGGGAATTGGGATGAGGAAAGTCGTCCCAGCCGAATGATCTTTTATCGCCAGTGTATGGCAAAGTTAAGTCAATCATTGCGTAAGAATAACTGTTGGTGGTCGGGTCAAAGTGAATATCAAGAAATGTAGACGCGCTGATAAACGCGCGTATTTTTCCGCCTGTGAGTTGAACATCGGAAAACAAGCCGCTTTCGTTCAATAATTGCGCAACAATCGTATACCAGGCTTTCACACCATCTCCAAAAAATGGGTGAGATTTTCGAGCTCATTTTGAATTGCGCGCCATTCCAGCAAGTCGGTATAAAGAGTGTGGTCATCGGCGGAAACGCCTTTGTTTACCAACACTTCTAAATTTGAGACATCCTGATAAAGCTCACTTAATTGCCCTGCCCGTCGACGCAAGTCAATGATTCGTTCTGTGGTAGCTTGCGCAATGCCGCGCTGGAAAATTTCGTCTTCATTAACCAGCATAAGCTGTTGTAAATGGTTAAGCAAATTTTGGGTATGAGAGTTAAGCGTCATTTTTTACTCCTTTGAAGGCGACACATTGTACAAAACCCGAGTCATCGCGAATGAATAAAAAAACCAGTTTACCTTTATCAGTGCGGTTGTAAACCCAGCCTTTGATGGTCACTTCTTTTTCGATGTATTGTGAAATTTTTGAAACGCTGATGTATTCAGCCATGAGATAAATTCCTCTTTTGGGATTTTATTGTTACTAAAGTCTATTATATTATAGATAAGCTGCAATTGGTTTAATTACTTCGCTTTCCGAAATGTTTCAGTAATTGTAGTAAATTATCATCGGAATCCTTTGTTCTATGAATCATTCGATGACAATTTGAACAGACCAACAGCAGATCATCAAGGGTAGTTCTAACAACTTTATCAATTTTCGAGAGCGGAATTTTGTGATGAGCCTCAATAAAACCCTTACCTAATGCTTCTGGGTAATTTTCCTCAAATGAAAATCCGCAGATTTCACAATTTAGTGCCATATTTATTTTTTGATATTGACCTTTTTTAAGAGAGATTAATTTGCTTGATCTCTCGCGTCTATAATGTGATTTAAGTTGTGCAGAACCCTCAAGTGCAGAATATTGTAAAGAGATGTTGGAATAATAATCGCCCCATAAACCAATAAGCACACTTGTTTCTTCCATACTTAGTCGAAAGACTGTGCCAACAGGATTAGTAATAATTCTATTTTTGCTCAAGATTGAATGTGATTTAACCATATCTCTACTGACAAAGCCTTCTTCATCAGTTAACTTCACTTCTTCAATTTCAATCCCGACTTTTACTTCGGCGGGGTTGTCTGATTGGCTAACCCATAAATCATCACCAAGCGCTTCTTGAATTCGTACATCTTTTCGTGGTGTTGGTTTTTCTTTGATATTTCCAATTGCAACTAAACCTGCTTGCGCCCCTGATCTCCAGATAAATGCCTTGTCTCCAATTTCAATTTCTTTCTGATTTGTAGGTGCACTCCAATAAATATAAGTATATCTGCTAAGATAATCATCTATATCGAATCGGTTTGGGTTACCTTGGAAAATCCATGACATACACAACTCCCTTTTTTATTTTCTTCGCTCTTCCAACGCCTTCACCAACAACTCTTTTGCCACATTCGGGTCAATACTTCTTCTCGATATATTTCACGTCATCGAAATCTTTGAAATGTTCATCTTGTGTCCAAAGGATAGCGTTGTTTGCGCGGGTAGTGGCAAGAACGAGGCTATCTGCCATTGGCAATTTGAGGTCAGCAGATAGCTTCGCCGCGCTCAACGCAAGCGACTCGTCCAGTTCAATGATCTTTCCCAGCTTCATATCACTGATGTGCTGTTGTGCGGCATTGATCCCGCTTTGTTGACGAATGCGCTTAAATACTTCGTAAATACAAATAACAGGCACAAGCAATTTCTTTGTGTCTTCGATGGCAGGAGCGAAAAAGTTAGCATTACTGCCTTCTGCAAAGTATTCCAACCAGCCCGAAGAGTCGACAACATTCATACACGATCCTCTTCATCACGCTCTACGTTGGTTTGAATCCCTTTAAGGGAGCCACGCGCCTGTTTGATAGGACGAACGGGAATAAACACAACCATGTTGTCATAGGCCATCACGTGCATTTTTTGCCCAGGCTTAACGCGCATTTGCTGGCGTACTTTAAGAGGAATAACAACTTGATATTTTGGGGATACGGTCACTGCGTCCATACGATTCTCCTATCGAACTCAAAAACGTATGACGATTATATCATTTCCTTTTTTCTTCCAACGCCTTCACCAACAACTCTTTCGCAACGTTCGGATCAGCCTTGCCTTTCGTAGCACGGGCGACTTGTCCCATCAGCCATTAGACGATGGTTTCTTTGCCAGCCAGGAATTGCTCCACTTCCTTGGGGTTGTCGCTCAATATCTTTTCGATCGCTTCCTGACTAGGTGAAGAAGAGTTTTGTATGCACTATGCGAACGAGACAAGGGTATACTGTTAATATAACTCTCAACTTATAAGTATAGGAGCCTATATGACTAACCCAGAAGATGCCATGATTATCAACTCGCTTATGCGCCAGGCGTTGACTTCGATGCAGGATGTGATGGGAGAAAATGGATTGAACGCCGTATTGAAAACCTGCGGACTTGAAAAATTCGTGGGGAATTTTCCCCCAAACAATCTCGAACCATCCATCAAAGCTTCGCAATACTCGCATTTGAACCAAGCCATCGAGGATTTTTACGGGCGTGGTGGCAAAGGCATGTTGCAACGGATTGGCAGGGCTTCTTTCCAATATGGCGTGCGCGAGCAGGCTGCATTGTTAGGAATCGCCGGGGTTGCGCTCAAGTTGATGCCAGAAAAACAACGCATCAAGTTCATCCTGAAAGGGCTGGCGGATGCGTTGATGAAGACCAATCCACAAGTCAAGACATGGGTGGATGATAGCGGAGAACGGTTGGCTTATGCAGAATCGACTTGTGGGGTATGCAACTCCCGTCACAGTGATCAGCCTATTTGTCACCTATATGTTGGTTCAGTTTCAGAGGCTGTGAAATGGGCAACGGGGAATGATTATGAAATTACCGAGACACATTGCGTAGCCAAGGGTGATGAATTTTGCAGGTTTGAGGTTGGGAACGTTAAAGAGTAGGTGTATAAAAAATTCCGTGCCTTCTAGTCACGGAATTTTTTTATTATGGCAATGTCACAAACGGCTTTTACTTCTTCCTCTCTTCCAACGCCTTCACCAACAATTCCTTCGCCACATTCGGGTCTGCTTTGCCTTTGGTAGCGCGAGCGACTTGTCCCATCAGCCATTGGACGATGGTCTCTTTGCCAGCGAGGAATTGCTCCACTTCTTTGGGGTTATCGCTCAGAATTTTTTCGATGGCTTCTTGAATAAATCCCGTATCTGAAACCTGCACGAGGTTTTTCTCTTTGACGATCTGTGCAGGGTCTCCGCCGTGCTTTAACATTTCACCAAACACGATCTTCGCCGAGTTGCCGCTGATGGTTTTATCTGTTGTCATATCGATCAATTGCGCAATTGAATCTGTAGAAAGCGTAACATCTTTAATATCTACACCCGAATCATTTAAGTAACGTGAGAAATCTCCCGCAATCCACGAGTGAATGGTTTTGGCTGGACTCTTGGATTTGGAGAGCACGCTTTCAAAGAAATCTGCCAATGCTTTTTCGGATGTAAGGAAGCGCGCTTCTTTTTCTTTAAATTCAAATTGACTCACGAACCGTTGCGTTTTCGCATCTGGAAGCTCTGGCAACTGCGCCTTGATCGAATCGATCCACGCGCGTTCCAGTTGAAGCGGAGGCAAGTCGGGTTCGGGGAAATAGCGATAATCGTGCGCATCTTCCTTGCCGCGCTGCGAAACGGTCACGCCGCGCGCTTCGTCCCAGCCTAATGTTTCCTGCACAACTTCGTTGCCACTTTCATAAACTTTAATTTGACGTTCGATCTCATAGGCCGATGCACGAGTCAACGCGCGAAAACTATTTAAATTTTTAATCTCGGTTCTTGTTCTTAACTCAGAACTGCCGCTTGGTCTGACAGAGATATTCGCCTCGAAGCGCAGAATACCCTTTTCCATATCGCCAGAGTTGACTCCCAAATAGCGCAGGATGGCGCGAATCTTAGTCGCGTACGAAAGCGCAGCTTCCACACCCCGCATATCTGGCTCGGAGACAATTTCGAGCAGCGGCACACCCGCGCGGTTGAAGTCTACGAGGGCATAATTTTTTTCGTGAGCTAATTTGGCGGTATCTTCTTCCAAATGAACGCGGCGGACAACCACGCGCTGTGGAGAATCTGTATCATCTAAAATATCCAGAAAACCCTTGGATGCGATCGGTAAATCATATTGTGATATCTGATAACCCTTGGGCAAGTCAGGATAAAAATAATTCTTGCGCGCAAAGGTGTTGAATTCGTTGATCGAACAATTCAAGGATAAGCCAACTAATATTGCTTGCTCAATTGCCTTTTTGTTTAATACAGGCATGGCGCCAGGCAAGCCCGTGCAAACGGGGCATATAAACATGTTTGGTTCTGGCGCGTTGGAATAATCTGCTGAGCAAGAGCAGAACATCTTTGAGTTGGTCTGCAACTCAGCGTGGATTTCGAGCCCGATCACTGATTCGTAAGTTAGTTTCATAGTTAGGTAGTCTCGTAGTTAATTAGTTCTGGGGAATGCGGCTACTTTTTGTTTTGCAAAATATAAAAGAAATATCGAGTAGATTTTATGAGAACCAAGCAGTGCGCGAAACACAAATCCCAGTGATGATTTTCCAGTTTTTTGATTTATCACGGGTGCTACGGCTGACCCAAAATACAATTGTGTTCGTTTATTGTTTTCCGAACCTAAGTGATGCACCATAAACCAAGAACGTGTACGGCCAGATATATCACACATCAAGAGTTCATTGTCGTTTCGCGCTTCGACCCGCCATGCGGCGAATTCATTTCTTGCACCGTCTGCTAATTCTTTGGCTTGATTATCATTGGAGGGCAGTCGTAATACATGAGCTAAGATGAACTGTTCGATTTTGAAAAGCACAGTTGTATAAAAGGCAAATATATATGCGTCAAAAAGAATCTCTCCCTGAATTTCTGTCCGATACGTATCTGCATACATACCATCATGTGAATATTTTGCCAAAAGCGATTGTGTAGGAAGAGCACATTTCTCGATGGATAGCATAATGGTTATTCTTTTATAGATTCGGTAATTGCTTATGCCAATCGGTGGCTTGTTGATAAGCATGACCAACTTGAAATAATGTCTGCTCATCTAAATGTTTTCCGATCAGCTGCATACCGACGGGCATGTTGTTGGAAAATCCGCAGGGTAACGCTAAGGCGGGGACACCCGCTGGGTTTGTGGCGACTACATAAATATCGGAGAGGTACATTTCGAGCGGATCATTTGTCTTCTCGCCGAGTTTGAAGGCGGTGGTGGGGCAAGTCGGGGCGAGGAGAATGTCAACGGAGGCTAGAGCAGTTTCAAAGTCACGACGAAGAAGCGTGCGCACTTTTTGGGCTTTGAGATAGTAAGCGTCATAATATCCCGCTGACAATGCGTACGCTCCAAGCATAATCCTGCGCTTGACTTCGTCGCCGAATCCCTCGTGACGAGTCTGCAAATAAATATCGATCACATCTTTTGCATTTTCTGAAACGGAGAGACCGAAACGTGTGCCGTCGAAGCGCGCAAGATTTGAACTGGCCTCTGCGAAGAGCAAAAGATAATAAACGGGCAGCGCGTATTGGGTGTTGGGCAATGAGACTTCTTGAATCTTCATGCCAAGTTTTTCATATGTGCGAATGGCTTCT
>VFJR01000149.1 GCA_009885945.1 Anaerolineaceae bacterium | reverse complement strand
GTCCGCTGGGGATGATCCGGCGAAATATCGATCGCCGAAAGCCTGACCAGCGGATTTGTGGAAACACGTACTTCGTGACGATAAAGGTCAAGATCTATGTCCATGTAGGGAGTTTACATGAGGCGGGCATGGATGTCAATTTAGCAGTGACATATTAAACCCCGAATTATTACTCCATCGTTTTCAATCCCAGAACGTTGAAGGCTGTCACCGGCTTATGAAACCCCTTGAGGGTAAGATCGCCTATGTGTTCGGCTTCCACATTTGCCTCGACCGCAGCAAAGGCACGCGACCCAACGAGAATTTGTCCATCACGAGCCTCACCGCACAAGCGAGAAGCCAAATTCACAACAGAGCCAATTGCGCCATACTCGTATCGCCCTTCGAATCCAATCTGACCGAGGGTAGCGTAGCCCAGCGCGATGCCGACACCAAAGCCCAATTGATGGCCGCGTTTGCCCCAAGCGGTTGTCAATTCTTCCATACGTTGGCGCATGGACACCGCCATCCGTACTGCCTGCGCGGCTGGTTCGGGGCATGGCAAAGGATCGTTGAAAAAAATCATAAGGCCATCCCCGGCAAAATGCTCCAGAGTCCCTTCATATTGATGAATCAGGCTACCCAGGGCATCATGATATTCTTGCAGTGCCATCATCATCTCTTCCGGTTCCGCGACTTCGGCGAAGGCTGTAAACCCGCGCAGATCACAGAATACAACGGCTATCTCACGCCGATGACTCTTCAGGAAGGCTTCTTCGTCGCCAGAGGAAATAATCAGTTCCGCCAGTTGAGGCGCGAGGAAGCGGCGCAGGCGGCTCAACCGTTCCAATTCGCCCACCTGTTGTTGCACCCGTGTTTCCAGCGAGCGATTCCACTCTGCCAACTCGGTGGCTTGCGCCTGGATGGTGTCGTAGTACTCTTTGACCCGCAAGAGGGATTTAACGCGTGCCAGTAGTTCGGGTTGGTTGAACGGCTTAGGAATGAAATCGTCCGCGCCCGCCTCAATCGCCTTGACTTTTTCCTGGTCGCCGCTGGCTGTGATCATCACCACTGGCAGAAAGCGCGTCGCGGGGTCGGCACGCACGCGGCGACAGACTTCGTAGCCATCCATGCCGGGCATGAGGATATCGAGCAAAATCAGATCAGGCTGTTCGCTGGCGATCTTTTCCAACGCATCAGTGCCGGATGTGGCAGTCACGACTATATAACCGCGCGGCGCAAGCACAGCGTCCAGCAATTTGATGTTCGCCGGGGTGTCATCCACTACTAGAATTTTCGGTTGTGCATCCATATCATCAATCCTCGTGGCAAATTGCCAACTTGTCTTATTTGTGTCCTTGATCGCAGAAGTGCTGAACCTGCCCTGGAAATTCTTTGACATTGATAGGCTTGTCAATATAACCATCAAACCCAGCCTCGAGGAACCGCTCATGATCTGCTTTCATGGCGAAGGCAGTCAGCGCAATGACCGGGATCGAGGTAGTGCGCGGCTCAGCCCGAAGGCGAGTCAGAGCCGTTATTCCGTCCACGCCAGGTAGTTGAATATCTGTGAGAATCAGATCGGGCTGATGATCCTGAGCAAGGGCGATGCCAACCTCCGCAGTGACGGCTTCGAGGGTTCGATAACCCTTGAACTGCAACACATCGCGCACCAACTTGAGATTTTTTTCATTGTCTTCGATGATAAGGATTAACTTGCCGGTCATTGTTACCTCATTCTATGTTTGTTCAGGTTAATGAAAGGCTCTCAACAAAAAAAAATTATGTAGGAGGCGCTCTCCAGCATATTTGTTAGCGTTGGAGAACGCCAACTACACTATGAATGATCTCACCATCTCCACAAAACCAGCGCGATTAAACTCAGCTTTGCGAGCCAAATAACTGATCTGACCATTGAGACGTTCCTTCTCCTCACGGGTCATGGATTTGGAAGTCATAATGACAATCGGGATGCTGGCTGTAACCGGGTTGGCACGCAAGCGATCCACTACGTCGAAACCATCGACGTTGGGCATCAGCAGGTCTAGAATGATCAGACTGGGAGACTCTTGCCCCGCCACTGCAACGCCCTCCTGACCGCCGCGCGCTTTCAAGACGGTATACCCTTCGGGCTGGAGGCTGGCTTCCATCAGCTCCAGAGCAAGTGGATCGTCATCAATGATCAGTATCTTCGCTAATCCATCAGCCGAATTAGAACCGTCGGTCAGGCGATGAAGAATTGTCAGGAGATCATCGCGGTTCGCAGGCTTGACGATAGAATCTGCGGCACCCAACGCAAACCCTTTGCCGTGCTCATCAAGAACGGAAACGATGATCACGGGAATGTTCGCAATCTCCGGGTCAGCCTTGGCTCGCGCGAGAAAATCCCATCCATCCACGTGTGGCAGCATAATGTCGAGAGTGATTGCCGCGGGGTGAATGCGCCGCGCTATTGCCAGCCCTTCATCGCCATCGCGCGCCACAGCAACGTTGAAGTCTGCGGCAGTGAGATAGAGCGTGAGTAATTCAATAGCGCGCGCGTCGTCTTCGACAAGAAGGACGATCGGACCAGAATTCTTTCCAATGCTTGGGTCAGCAAATGAAACAGATTCTCGGAGGGGCAAGGTAAAAGTGAAAGTGCTACCATTCCCACCATCGCTTTCCACCCAGATGCGCCCGCCGTGCAATTCAACAAACTTCTTCGAGAGGGTGAGGCCGAGACCCGTGCCTTCTTCTGATTTCACCGCCCCTTGCCTGGCTTGTTGGAATTCGTCGAAGATACGTGATTGATCGTCGGGCGCAATACCAATGCCGGTATCGCGTACAGACACATACACTTCGCCATCCATCAACTGTGCGCTCATGTCTATGTGACCTCCACTGGGAGTAAACTTCACCGCATTGGAGAGCAGGTTGACGATCACTTGTTTTACCATACGTTCATCAGCCTCAATCAGACCGACATTCGGA
Source organism: Anaerolineaceae bacterium (assembly GCA_009885945.1). Classification (GTDB taxonomy): domain Bacteria; phylum Chloroflexota; class Anaerolineae; order Anaerolineales; family Villigracilaceae; genus VFJR01. The sequence goes on along the minus strand of VFJR01000149.1, from coordinate 1,889 downwards.
TCAACATCAAGGTTCAGCGCAATGCCATGTCGATCAGCCCGTTCATGAATCATCTTCAGGCTGTTTTCCAAAACATCGCCGAGCGCGAAGCGCGTACGCTCCAACTCCATGCGCCCAGCCTCCACCTTGGAAATATCGAGGATGTCGTTGATCAATCCGAGCAGGTGCCGGCCGGAACTGAGGATATCTTGCAGGTAGTCAGTTTGCTTTGCATTCAACTCGCCAAACATTTTCTCCAACAACACATCCGAGAAGCCGATGATGGCATTGAGCGGTGTGCGGAGTTCGTGAGACATGTTGGCGAGGAACTCCGTCTTGTGGCGGCTGGCGATCTCCAATTGTTTGCTCTTCACTTCGAGTTCACTATAAAGAAGCTCATTTTCAGTTAGTGCCGCGGTGAGTTCAACAGTGCGTTGTTCAATATCATGTGTCCGCTCGGTTACGCGTTGCTCCAAAGTCTGATTAATAGTTTGCAACTCGTCATTGGCACGTTCGCTACGTTCGTATTGTCGTTGCGATAAAACGCGTTGTTCACGTAGAATTCGTTCTGTCCTTTCGCTGGCATTAGCCCCTTCCTCTGCTACTTTGGTCAATCGCTTGGCGCGCTGGTAATAAAATACAATGGTCAAGGGCAAAATGGTGGCTAACAAAGTTAGTATGAATTGAATAGGCGGCACCTTCCAATCTGCATACATCAAAATTAGCAAAGAAATAGCACATCCCAACCACCAAGCGCGGGTTCTTGGAAGAATCTCTCTGTAAATTAAACGCGGTGAGCGCCAGGTGATTTCCCATTCACACCACTTGGCTCCCTCTGATAGACAATGGATCTCGAATACTTGTACATTCGTCCCTGTGTTCCAAGGTGCGTAGGTGGGAAGAGTCGAAAGGATGCCTTGATATATCTGGCAAGTGGTTTTAATCCAGCGGACACGAATTTCGGCGGGCAGTAAAGGAATTACACTTGAGCGCCACTTAATCACTGCTAACCGCGAGACGACACCTGGATCCCCTAGGATGTAGATATCCCATTCATCGAAGCCTGAGAACACCATGGGAATATTTTGGAAAAGCTTCTCAGGGCGTAAATGCCATGCAATAGCGAATGTTTTCATTTCTTCTGGAATTTGGTGTGCTCCAAAATGAAAAAAGAACTGTGCGTCATCGGTAATATCTTTGCATTGTTCCATAACCTCCAACCAGAATTCTTGGGAATACACCTGAGTTGGGTCAAGCAAACTTTCCGCCGAGAAAGGTGAGCTTGCTTTAGCTAAACGCTTAGCCAATTCATCCAGCGCTGTTGTCTGAGCTTGCGTGCAAAGCTTGTTTCTTTCTATCGGTGACAAATTATCTGAAATTTTCGCACTGTAGTTGAGCTTCACTTGTTCTTGCATGAAATGAATACACCGGATAATCTCCGTTCCCAGAACTAAATTTTCAGATGGCTGGTTGACTTCTTCTGGCATTACTTCACCTCACACCTTGCTATCCATGATTCGGCACGCTCGAGTCATTGTACCTACAATAATATTTTTCCTTGTAAATTACAAGACCCATCTTATCCAATTAGTATATCAATTTCTTGGCAATTCCACATTTATGCGGTAAACAAGATCAGGATAAGTTAGAAACTTGCTCAGCCTGCCCCCCGAACCCGTGGATGAAAACAAACGTCCGCTGGGGATGATCCGGCGAGATGTCAATCGCCGAAAGCCTCACCAGCGGATTTGTGGAAACACGTACTTCGTGACGGTAAAGGTCGAGGTCTATGTCCATGCAGGGAGTTTACATGAGGCACTGGGGACTGTCAATCAAAAGATAAACAAGTTGCTCCTTGCGCCGTCCTCGGCGCAGGATTTACTCGCACACCTGCCCTGGCACCGTGCGGC
>VFJR01000170.1 GCA_009885945.1 Anaerolineaceae bacterium | reverse complement strand
GGAATTCCTTTTACTTCAACTTTCAATTGAGGAATAAAAACACTCGCTTCTTTCTTCGAGATGGTTTTGATCTTGCCTTCGAGGAAATTTGACTCACCGATAAAATCAGCAACAAATTTATTGGAGGGGCGTTCATAAATTTCAACCGGCGTGCCCATCTGCTGAACTTTACCCTTGCTCATCACCGCAATGCGATCCGACATGGTTAGAGCTTCTTCTTGATCATGGGTTACATAAATAAATGTGATGCCCAATTGCTGTTGTAATGCTTTTAGCTCAAGCTGCATTTCTTTGCGAAGTTTTAAATCCAATGCCCCCAAAGGTTCGTCCAATAAAAGCACGTCTGGCACTTTGACAAGCGCGCGCGCCACCGCCACACGTTGCTGCTGCCCGCCCGAAAGCTGTTTTGGTTTGCGGCGCTCCATGCCCGTGAGTTGCACCATTCCTAGAGCATGTTTGACACGTTTTTCAATTTCGTTCACATCCGCGCCTTCCATCTCCAACCCAAAAGCTACATTTTGAAAAACCGTCATATGTTGAAATAATGCATAGCTTTGAAATACAGTATTGACATTTCGCTGAAAAGGCGGGGTATGCCCCATCGGTTTCCCCTCAATATACACTTCACCTTCAGTGGTCCATTCAAAGCCAGCGATCATGCGTAAAGATGTGGTTTTTCCGCAACCTGAAGAACCAAGCATGGAAAAGAATTCACCATTCTTGATCTGCATGGTGACATGATCCACCGCATTTAAATGATTACCTTCCGGGGTGATAAATTGTTTTACAACATTGCGAAGTTCAACTGCAAATTCATTAGCCATCTATCTTCTCCAAAAATGGAATACCTTGATTGTACATTAAATTGTCTTGGCTACCGCACCAACTGCATCGGCAAGCCTATTTAAACCTTCGTCAATTTCTTGCTGGGTAATGATCAGCGGAGGCTCCACGCGAATAGTTTGTGCGCTGGTTAAGGTGCCAGCTACTACAACATTACGCTTGAATAATTCGGATGCGACTTTATAGCCAATTTCAGGCGTATGAAAGTGTTGTCCAATTAATAATCCTTTGCCTGTTACTTTTGTGTAAATCTGCGGAAATTCTTCAACGAGCTCAGAAATTTTTTCGGTGAGGTAACTGCCTTTCGTTGCGGCGCCCTCCCACAGCTTGTCGCGAAGCGTGACATTAATCGCCGCAATTGCCGCGGCGCAGGCTAACGCTCCGCCTCCGGAAGTGGTGGTGTGCATAAATGGATTCGGATACATCATAGGTTGAAAAATTTCTTCGGTGGTGGTCACAGCAGAAATGGGCATGACGCCGCCGCCAAGAGATTTTGCGATGGTGATAATATCGGGAATCACGTCCCAATGGTCAACGCCCCACAACTTTCCAGTACGGGCGAGTCCCGTTTGCACTTCATCCGCTATTAATAATGCACCATATTTTTTGGTTGCCACACGAATGCGGGGCCAGAAATCATCGGGCGGAACAATAGCACCAGCCTCACCTTGAATGGGCTCAAAAATAACTGCAGCAACTCCAATGCCTACTTTTTCACAAATCTCAAGCTGCTGTTCAACAGCGCCCGCATCGCCAAAGGGAACGTGATAGACCTGCCCGCCATACAACGTGCCCATGGGAGCACGAAAATCACCTTTACCCATTAATGAGAGAGAACCCATCGTCTTGCCATGAAAACCTTTGACGGAAACAATGAATGCTGTTTTGCCTGTATATAGTTTTGCAATTTTCATTGCGGCTTCAGTGGCTTCTGTGCCGCTTGCCGCAAACCACGAATATTTCAAATCACCGGGTGTGATCTCTGCCATTAGTTTTGCAAGCACGCCGCGCAATGGATCGATCAATTCTTGCGAAGGCATAGGACTGCGCCTTGCTTGTGCAACCACTGCTTCAACGACATCTGGATGACACCAGCCCAAATCTAACATGCCAAAACCGCCAAGCCAATCGATATATTTACGCCCCATCACATCTGTGATGGTTGAGCCTTTTCCAGACCATTCCACCGAAGCCCAATCACCCGCTTCGGTAACAGACTTACGATAATCCAGCCAGCCGCGATTAAAATGTTCGGCAAAGTTGTTTTTTGATTCATCAATAATCCACTTTGCCTGAGTCTCTTCAGGAAAAGTTTGTTGCTTGATAATATCCAGCCATTGATTTGAATAAGATAATGCGTTGTCGTAATTCATAAATACCTTTAATTTGGAATGCGTCAGCTTACTCCCGCCGTTAGCAAGCTGACGGACTCCAGAGTTAATTTAGAACTTCCTCGTCCACTCTTTGGGCCAGCGTTCGACCACAATTTTTTTCTGTGTAAAGAATTCCACCGCATCCATGCCTTGCCCATGCATATCACCAAAGAATGAATCCTTCCAACCACTAAATGGGAAAAATGCCATCGGCGCGGCGACACCGATATTGATGCCAATATTTCCTGCTTCGGCTTCGTATCTAAATTTTCGCGCGGCGTTTCCGCTGGAGGTAAACAAGCTGGCTTGGTTGCCATATTGCCCGCTGTTCACCAACTCAATTGCATCATCCACAGTATTGACATGCATCAAACTTAACACGGGTCCAAAAATTTCTGTCTTTGCGATTTCGCTTCCGCGCGGCACATCTGCCAAGATTGTTGGCTTGATGAAGTGACCTGATTCATAGCCTTTGATTAAAGTGCCGCGTCCATCTACGGGGACAGTTGCTCCTTCACTTTGACCGAGTGCTATCAACTGCTCGACTCTGCTCTTGCTCGCCATGTTGATCACGGGTCCCATTTGCACACCTGAATCAAGTCCGTAACCAACAACGCGAGAAGATGCCGCGTCACAAATCAATTCGGTGAATTGGTTTTTGGCGTCGCCCACTGTCACAGCGAAAGAAACTGCTAAACAGCGTTGACCCGCACACCCGAAGGCTGAATCGGCGACGATCTTTGTCGCCATCTCCATATCTGCGTCAGGAAGAATAATGACAGGATTCTTTGCACCGCCTTGCGCTTGGACTCGTTTACCATGCGACGCGGCAGTTGCATAAATATATTTTGCAATATTGGTTGAGCCCACAAAAGTGATCGCGCGAATGTTTGGATGTTCAAGAATTCCATCAACAACGTCTTTTGCACCGTTGACCAAATTGACAACACCTTTTGGAAAACCAACCTGTTCGATCAATTTCATAATAAATTGCATGGTCATTGGCACTTTTTCAGAAGGTTTAATAATGTAAGTATTGCCCGCCGCGATTGCATACGGCAAATACCAAAACGGAATCATACCGGGGAAATTAAATGGCGCGATGGTGGCGCAGACACCCACTGGCTGACGAATCATCATCTCATCAATGCCAGATGCGATATCTTCAACGACATCGCCTTTCATCATCATCGGCATTCCGCAGGCAACTTCCACGTTTTCATAGGCGCGAATCATTTCGGCTTTTGCTTCTTCAAGTGTTTTGCCGCATTCATTGGTGATGATCCTTGCAATTTCATCTGCATTCTCACGCATGATGTTTCGTAATTTAAATAAATATTGCACACGGTCATTGACAGGTGTTCTGCGCCATGCAGGGAATGCTTCACTCGCGGCTTTGGCTGCAGCATCTACATCTACCCTTGTGCCAAGCGGAGTCTTTGCAATCATTTTGCCAGTGGCGGGGTTGATCACGTCAAAATATTCTTTTACTTTGGGTTTGACCCATTCACCATTTATATAATTTAAGATTTCCATGAGTTCTCCAAAGAAAGTCAAAGGTTGAAAGTCAAAAGTCATTTGACCTTCAACCTTTGACTTTCGACTTTTAAACCGTTTGCTTATCCATCAACTCTGCAAGACCTTCATCGAGTAAATTCAGCCCTTCATCCAATTGTTCTTTATTAATCACCAAAGGCGGCACAACAAACAGGATATTCTTAAAGTTGAACATGTACACGCCGTTTGCTATCATAAAATTCTTGAGGGCGGTTATATCTAACGGTTCCTTTGTTTCGCGGTTCTTGACCAACTCCAAAGCAGAGAACATGCCGATGTAACGCACGTCTCCCACAGAAGGATGTTTGGCTTTTAATTCTTCCAGCCTTTTGCCAAGGTGCGCGCCGACTGTTTTTGCATTTTCAAAAATCTTTTCTTCTTCGTAGGTTTCAATCGTGGCGAGTGCGGCGGCGCAAGCGAGAGCATGTCCGTTATAAGTTAATCCAGCAGATAACATGTGACTATCAAAATATTTCGCAATATGCTCACGCACAATCACTGCACCCAACGGCACATAACCTGATGTGATTCCTTTTGCAGTCGTAATAATATCTGGCGTTACTTTCCAATTGTCCACTGCAAACCATTCGCCTGTGCGTCCCCAGCCGCTCATCACTTCATCTGAGATTAACAAGATTCCATACTTATCACAGATTTCTCTCATGCGGGGCCAGTATTCATCAGGCGGGATGATTAATCCATTTGTGCCAGTTACCCCTTCTAGAATAATCGCCGCAATCTGATCTGGACCTTCGTGTTGAATCACCTCTTCGACATGGCTGATACATTCACGGTGACAAGTATCCTTCGTCCAGCCAAATGGACAGCGGTAGCAATATGGGTCAAGGAAATGTACAACACCAGATATTGCAGGCTCGGCAGGCAAACGGCGATAGTCGCCTGTTAAGGCTATTGCTCCGTGTGTTGCGCCGTGATACGAACGATAACGCGCCAAAATTTTATGCCTGCCCGTAAATTGACGCGCGATCTTGATCGCGTTCTCGTTTGCTTCTGCACCGCCAAGAGTGAAAAATGTTTTTTTCAAATCGCCAGGTGTAATTTCAGAAAGTTTTTTACCAAGCAAACCACGCGGTTCGGTTGCCATGCCAGGTGCGGCAAAAGTTAACTTTTCGGCTTGGTCTTGAATAGCTTTGACAACTTTGGGATGTTGATGCCCAACATTGGTATTCACCAGCTGAGATGCAAAATCAAGATAGCGTTTGCCATCTGCATCCCAGAAGTACACACCTTCCGCTTTAACCATTGGAATGGGATTAACTTGCCCTTGGTTAGACCAAGAGAAAAATGTATATTCTTTGTTCATATCAACGATTTCTTTTGATGATAATTTTTCCATTTTTATCTCCGTATTACTAACGTTAGAACGTTTAAATGTTCTAACGTTTTATTTCTTTCACAATTTCCGCGTAAACATTCAACGTCTCATCAATGTCCGCATCAGAATGTTCGTAGCATAAAAACCAAGGCTCACGCGCATCGTGGTCAGGCATGACACCCTTGGCAATCGCTTTTTCTGCCAATTTTAAGTACAAGTCTTGATCGCTATGCGCCCACTCTCGCTGATTTTTCACAGATTCAATATTCAGCGAGAAAGAGAACATGGCAGGGTAACCAGTCATTACAACTGGAATGTCATTCTCTTCAAATATATCTTTCAAGCCATCCATCAGACGCTGGCCGCGTGTTGCTATTGTTTTCAAAATAGGTTTGGATTTTAATAAGCTCAAAGTGGCGAAAGCGCCGGCAATACCGGGCTTGTTATTTGTATATGTTCCGCCTTGCGCCACACCCTGCCCAATAATAGACATGATCTCTTTTTTGCCGCCGAACGCCGCAACAGGATAGCCATTGCCTAGCGCTTTTGCATAAGTGGCAAGATCGGGTTTGATGTTGTAGTATTCCTGAGCGCCACCATTTGCTATACGAAACCCAGTTTTGACTTCATCTAAGATAAATACACAGCCATATTCTTCTGTCTTTTTACGGATCAATTGTAAAAATCCATCTTGAGGATTGATTGCCGCGCAATTTCCCTGACACGGCTCTGAGATCACTGCCGCGATTTGCTCCCCGTAAGAACGCATGACGCGTTCGAAACCTTCAAAGTCATTGAAAGGCAATGTGATAATAAATTCACGCATCGCTTTTGGAATACCAGAAGAAGCCGGCACGGCAATTGGACTACGTGAATTACCATACGCTTCCACCGGCGCATATGTTGACCATAAGGTATGGTCATGAAAACCGTGATAATTTCCTTCAAATTTTACGATGAGGTCACGCCCTGTATAGGCACGCGCAACACGAATTGCGTGCATGGTGGCTTCTGTGCCAGAACAAGCCATACGCACCATTTCCACTGCGGGCGCCATTTCTACGATCATCTCAGCTACGGCTACTTCGAGCTCGCCTGTCATGGCGAACAAAATTCCACGTTGGATTTCTTCGATTACTTTAGAATCAACTTCCCCGTAGGAATGACCGAGAATAATCGGACCAAATGCCATGCGATAGTCTATATATTTCTTTCCATCTACATCCCATAAATAGGCGCCTTTGGCTTTGTCTACGTAAGGCGTAATGCCCTCTCCCCAATATCGGAAATTGGAATTAACACCTAAGGGTAAAACCTTTTGCGCTCTTTTTTGCAGTGCATCCGTTTTTACAGAAAACATAGAATCTCCTCAATTATTTTGACAACGCAACAGGTTCTTGACCATTCAACTCATCTGCAATTCGCTCAGGCACACGCCATTGATAGACATCTTTAAGAATAATCGGCACAATTGAAGTTGTGGTCTTGCGTACGCCAGTCACTTTACGCACCACTTCGGTTACAAAATGATAAATCTCAGCGGTATCTTTTGCCACCACTTGAATACTAATATCGTTCTGCCCAATGCCGCAAGCAACATATGTTACATTTTCAAAGAGGGTCATTTTCTTTGCCACTTCTAAGATCAAATCAGATTCAACTTCAAGCCAAACATCTGCCTTAATCGTAAAACCTAAAGCTTCTGGGCTGATCACTGCGCTAATTTGAATTACGCTCTCATCGATCATGCGCTCAATGCGATAACGAATGGCGCGCTCAGAAATATCCGTCATACGCCGCGAAATCTCAGAAGCGGACATACGGCCATCCTCGAGTAATAAATTGACGATTTTTATGTCAGTTTTGTCGAAATTATACATAATATTCCTTATTATCTTCCGAATACGACACAGATAACACAAATATATCCAACAACGACGGTTTTGTCAAGAAAATGGTATTATTGCAACATGAACAATAAATCTCTTCCTTTTATTTTTGCGTTATTGAGCGGGCTAACTGCCGCGGCAATTTGGGGCGGTATGTATGTTGTCAGCAAGGTAGTGCTGGATGTTATTCCCCCATTTTCATTACTCACCACCCGTCTCATTCTTGGCGCTTCAGCGTTAGGGTTGGTAATTCTTTTTAGCAAAAAAACAGTAATGAGTTCAAAGCAAATCTGGCAATGTTTTTTGGTGGGCTTTGTTGGATATGGAATCTCGCTTGGTTTTCAATTCGTGGGCACCAAGCTTTCAACTGCATCCAACGGCTCACTTGTAACTTCTGCAACTCCAGCCTTCGTTTTGGTTTTTGCACCATTTTTACTCGTTGAAAAAGCAACCCTGCGCCGTGTGATCGCCCTCATTATTTCTACAATTGGCGTCATTGCCGTGATTGATCCGCGCAGCGCTGAATTATCGTCAGCGTTATTCTTAGGAAATATAAGTTTATTAACCGCAGCGCTTACTTGGGCTTTATATTCTGTTCTAGTAAGAAAAGTTAGCCAAGATATAGACTTAATTAAATCCAGCGCCATCATGCTCTTAGGTGGTTTACCCAGCAGTATAGCGTTTAGTATTTGGGAATTAAAATCGCAAGAGATCGGAGAAATTACAATTGGCATCATCGGCGGAATTCTATTTCTTGGAATTGTTTCCACCGCGATTGCCATGTTTTTATGGAACTATGCCTTTGCCAAGTTACCCGCCGCAGTGGCTTCTCTGACGTTCTTTGCCCAGCCGATAGTTGGCACTTTGCTCGGTTGGTTTTTTCTCAGCGAGATCATTACCCCGCTATTCATCTTTGGTGGATTATTAATTGGCATTGGCATTATCATCGCCAGTACTGAATAACAAAAAGAGCGCAGACCAATTATGGTCTGCGCTCTTTTTGTTACTGTCTTTATTTTATAGTTAATTTAACAGCTTGATCACTCCCAATGGTGTGTAATAACGCCATGTTTGGGGAGCGTAATGCGCCAACAGGGAAACCGCATACCATCACAACTTGATCTCCCTCTTTGAGACTGCCGCCTTCCATCAAAGCATCATCTACAAATTTGATCATCTCTTCTAAAGAGTTCACATAAGGCACGCGTTGAGGTTTAACGCCCCAGAACATAGCCAAACGAGAGTATGTGCTGTCTTCCGGCGTAAATGCCAAAATAGGCACGCGTGGGCGCACCTTAGACATCATCCACGCAGACTGACCTTGCATGGTAAATACAGCTACAGCCGTTACATTCGTATCATTAGCCAACACTTGCGCCGCGCGTGCCATGGAAGCGGCATCGTCGGTAGTGTAAGACAACATAGTTTGCTCCTGCCCCCACTCAAGAAAATGAGATTCAGCTTCACAAATAATACGATCCATCATTTGCACAGCCTGAACGGGGTATTTCCCAGAGGCTGATTCAGCCGAGAGCATGACCGCATCTGTGCCGTCAAAGATCGCGTTGGCAACATCCGAAGCCTCGGCGCGGGTTGGAAGCGGGTTTTGAATCATCGACTCGAGCATTTGCGTGGCGGTGATGACCAGCTTAGCGCGCGCGTTGGCGGCACGAATAATATGCTTTTGTAAAGCAGGCACTCGCTCGGGAGGTAATTCCACGCCCAGGTCGCCGCGCGCAACCATTACACCATCTACCAAATCTAAAATGCGTTCTAATTCAGTAATAGCTTCAGGCTTTTCTAATTTTGCGATCAATAAAGGCGAGCGTCCATTTTTATTTAATCTTCGGATGGCGGTTTTTACTTTTAGCACGTCATCTGCCGAACGAACGAAAGAAATCGCAACGGCATCTACATTTTGGGTTAAGCCAAAGGCAAGATCTGCTTCATCTTTTGAGGTGAAGCCATCAATGCGCAAACGTACCCCGGGCAAGTTGATGCCCTTATGAGACGACAAGGGACCACCCACCAGAACGCGCGCGGTGAGTGCCAGGTTTTTGTTAGTAGAAATAACTTCCAGCGTCAAACGCCCATCATCGAGCAGGAGCCGGTCCGAGTTCTGAACAGAAGCAAAAAGTTCTCTAAAATCCACAGGAATCTTTTTTCCATCGCCTTCTGGTTCATCGGTACCGGTTGCAAATAAATAAATGATCTCCCCTTCACTTAACTGAACAGGCGCAGACAATTCACCCACTCGAATTTTTGGTCCCTGCAAGTCCTGCAAAATAGCAATGGATAGATTAAGTCTTTTGGCAACTGCGCGCAACGAAGAAATGCGCTGGGCATGCTGGGCATGAGTGCCATGCGAAAAGTTCATACGCGCTACATTAACACCAGCCAGCAGCAACTGCTCCATAATGCCTTCATCAGAGCTGGCGGGACCAATGGTGGCGACGATCTTGGCTTTACGATTCATTACAAACTTCCTTTATACATAAAATAAATACTGCGGTCTTTATAACACGAGTGCAAGGCGTTTGGATACGGGCATAAAAAGAGCGAGATAAATCTCGCTCTCACTGGCTATGCCATGTTGAGGACTTCTCGAATAGACGAGAGCGCCCAATCGATTGTTTCCTTATCGATCACTAATGGCGGCGCAAAGCGGATGACATTATCATGCGTTTCTTTGGCAAGAATGCCTTTTTGCTGTAACGCCTCACAGAAGCGGCGCGCGCCTTTGGCTTCTGGCTTAAGTTCTACGCCAATCAACAAACCTTTGCCGCGTACTTCTTTGACATGCGGGCTGGTGATTTCTACCAACTGCTCGAGAAAATATTCGCCTAATTGCTGTGAACGCTCTGCTAATTTTTCTTCGCGAATCACACGCAGGGAAGCGCGCGCTACTGCCGCCGCAAGCGGATTGCCGCCAAAGGTTGAGCCATGCTCGCCAGCGCTGAACAAACCCAAAATAGGTTTATCTGCCAGCACCGCCGAGACGGGGTAAAAACCTCCAGCCAAAGCCTTGCCAACAATGACAATATCAGGGCGAACATCTTCGTGATCAGAAGCGAACAACTTACCCGTGCGTGCAAGGCCTGTTTGAATTTCATCTGCAACTAAAAGAACATTATTCTTTTTGCAGATTTCAGAAACTTTTTTCAAGTATCCAGTTGGAGGAATAACGACTCCTGCCTCACCTTGAATGGGCTCAATCAACACTGCGGCTGTATTTGGCGTGATCGCTTTTTCAATAGCATCGGCGCTTCCATAATCCACAACCACAAAGCCCGGCGTAAAGGGACCAAAATCATCGCGATACAAAGGCTCGGTGGAAAATGAAATGATGGTGACAGTACGTCCGTGGAAATTGTTACCAGCCACAATAATTTCTGCCTGATGGCGCGGAACCTTCTTCACTTGATACGCCCACTTGCGCGCTAGTTTAACAGCAGTCTCTACCGCCTCTGCGCCAGAGTTCATCGGCAGAGACATTTCATAACCAGTCATCTCTGAGAGTTCTTTATAAAGAAGCGGTAATTGATTATTACGAAAAGCACGCGAGGTTAACGTCACGTTCTTTGCCTGATCCAAGAGCGCTTTCAAAATCTCAGGATGCACATGGCCTTGATTCACCGCAGAATATGCAGAAAGACAATCGAGATATTTTTTGCCTTCCACGTCATACACCCATACGCCTTCCGCTCTTTCAATCACCACATCCAAAGGATGGTAGTTATGCGCGCCGTATTTCTCTTCGATATCAATATAGTCTTGTGTGTTCATTTTTTCACCTTTTCACGTCGTTGCGAGGAGGGCACTTGCTTTTCCCCGACGACGCAATCTCCTAACCAGTTAGAGATTGCGTCGGGCTAAGAACAAAAACGCCCTCGCAATGACAAATTTTTACGCCATGCCCAACAACTGGGCAAGAATCGCCTTTTGGGCGTGCAAGCGGTTATGCGCTTGCTGAAAGATTACCGAATGCTCGCCATCGGCAACATCATCGGTCAACTCGTGATTGCGGTGCGCTGGCAAACAGTGCATCACGATCACATCATCATCTGCCTCGCTGATCAATTTTGCGTTAACTTGATAGGGCGGGAAGACCAACTCGCGCTTAGCAGTTTCTTCTTCCTGCCCCATACTGGTCCACGTGTCAGTATAGATCACATGCGCGCCTTTCACAGCTTCATGAACATCACGCACAAATGTAAGTTTACTACCCGTTTGCTTGGCAATATTTTCTGCAATTTCAACAGCCTTGGGGTTCATATCATATCCTTCAGGACTGCCAACGGTCATGTTCCAACCTAATAGAGCAGAGACGTGCATCAGCGAAACGGTGACGTTATTAGCATCCCCCACATAACTAATATTCAAGCCTTTTGATTTCGCACCGAATTTCTCGATGATGGTCAACGCATCTGCCATGCCTTGGCAGGGATGGTTGTAATCGCTCAAGCCATTAACCACAGGCACTTCTGCCCATTGCGCAAGTTCCAGCACATGCGCATGATCGAAAGTACGCGCCATCAAAATTTGCACATAGCCTGATAAGACCCGCGCCACATCTGCAATCGATTCGCGTTTGCCTAAACCAATTTCATTGGGCGAAAGGTACAAGGCATCTCCGCCGCAATGACGCATTGCCATATCAAACGAAACGCGCGTACGCAAGCTTGGTTTTTGAAAGATCATACCCAAGACCTTGCCTTTAAATATTTTCTTATTGCCCTTTTTAAAGTATTGCTTCTTTAACTTTACCGCAAGATCCAACATATCCTGCACTTCTTCCGATGAGTAATCGGAAATGGCGAGAAAATCCTTCATGGTGACTCCTTAAAATATATACTTTGACTTTACAGCGCCAAAGTATATCTGTATTGTTGAATTTTGTCTTGTTGAAGCACGAACAACTAGACCGCTTTACAGCTCAATTTTATTAAGCAACTCTCTTAACGCCAATAACTCTTCCTTTGAAAGAGTAACACCCTTGCCCATCTTGACTCCATCGGCAGACCAATCGCGCAGATCATATTTTGGGTCGCGGTCATTCCAGCTAATGATGTTAAGTTCCTTGCTCCAGCCAGATGCAGATTTTGAGAGTACGCCAACTTTTTGGACAATTTCAAATTTGATTTCAGACATTTTATATTCTCCTTTAACCAATTATCTTTTCGACTTCTGCCAATATCGTATCATCCCATCCGCGCTCATGCCGAGCGGGTTCGCTAATGTATATGATTGAATGGCTTCATCGCTCAAGCCTTGCAGGCGGGCTTGCTCTTCCATCCACGCGCCAAACTTTTCGCGCATCTCTTCCAGCGTCGGCTCGGAGGGCAAGGTCTCTTCCATCCATGCTTCCACCGCACGCAATGTTTTTTCCAATTGAGTCAAATGCCAATCCACATCATCAAAAATTCCAAAGTGAGTGGGCGCAATGCGCGTAAACTTTTCTTTTCGCAGGCGCGCAATCGATTCGTGCCACCTGCCAAAGTGTAATTCTGGCGGCGGCATGGGCGCGCGCAAATAGGGAAAGCCCGGGATGCGCACGCCGCCCACGTCGCCGCTAAAACAAATATCTTCAAATAAATATGAATAATGATGCTCTGCGTGGCCTGGCGTGTTGATGGCGGTAAATTTCAAGTTGCCAATGGCGATCTCCTGCGCATCTTTCACCACTGAAAGTTGATTCTGCGCAACGGGCAGAAACTGTCCCCACAGCGACTCCATCCGATCACCGTAAATGCGCGCGGCGCTGGCGATTAATTTTTCGGGGTCTAATAGATGAGGCGCGCCCATTGGGTGAACGTAGATCTGCGCGCCATGATTCGCAAGCCAGCCAGCCGCGCCCGCGTGGTCAAGATGAATGTGCGTCAGCAAGACGTGCGTCACGTCTCGGGCAGATAAACCCTCGTTCGCCAGACCAGCTTCCAGCGCGGGCAGAGTCGAACCAGGTCCACTTTCAACGAGAATAGCGCCAGAGTCGAATCGAATCAAATAAGAGGCAATTGCCTGAGCTTTGTTTTGAAAATTTAAATCTATTGTGACAACGCGGGTTTTTGCCATGCGGGAGTTTCCTTGGAACGAGCTTGATTTACAATATCAGATAATGCCGCGCCAATATCATCATCGCGCTGTACGATACAAAATGGGATATTACGCAATGCTAGCATGTTGATTATTTTATCAGAGCCTTTTGAACCGCCGAATGTTTGAGGGTCGATCAGGATGATCATTGGGCGCAAATTTCTGCGTTGTAATTCATCTACCGCGCCAATCAGTTCTAATGAAACCGATGGTGTAATGATCACCGCGCTGCTGCCTTGCGGAGGCTGTCCTGCTTGCGCTTGAACCAAGTTTGAAATAGACAACCTGCCTGCCTCTACAAAAGCGAGTGTTTCTAAAATTTTCATTTCCTGTCTTTCACCGCGCTCTGCAGGAATAATATTATAGCCGCGCTCTGCCATTGCCAAGCCAACCGAACGACCTTGCTTAATAAAATAATGCGCCAGTGATGCGCCAATGCTAATTACATATTCATAGGTGGATGGGTTTAATTTAAACTTGGGGCGGCGTGAAAAAAAGAGAACATCTACTTCCATCACCGCTGGCTGATAGGTTAACTGCGCCTGAATAAAACGATGCAAATCCAGAAATAACCAAATTTCAGATTGCGGGTCTTGCTCAAATTCTTTGACCATTAATTGCCCGCGGCGCGCAGTGGTGCGCCAATGAATGCGCTTCATCGGGTCGCCATTAACATATTCGCGCACGCCAGAAGCATGGGGCGTAATGTCTATTGCTTTTTTACGGATCACTTGTCCGCCTGTTAGCAAGCCCGCAGGCACAAGAAAATTGGGAATATCAAATATCATTGGCAAGACTACCAAGGCATTATTTTCTGACAATTTTTTGCTCACTGAAAATAAACCAAACGGATCGCCCGCCTTTAAGACGGTTGGACCTAATGTAAATTTTCCACGCTGAGAAAGCCAAGTGCGCGCAGTGTAGGAGCGTTTTTGCTTGGCGCGCATCATGGTTAACAAACGCGAACCAGCAGAAGCGGGCAATGTGGTTTCATTATGGATCTCAATCCAGGGGCGCAGAAAATATGTATTATTCGTGACTTCATATCGTTCTTCAAATACATCCCCCACATTTGCGCGGGCAGAACGCGCGCTCCTTTCGACACGAATGCCAAACAAGGAAAGACGTGTCCAAAGCCAGCTTAGCACGATCACCAACATGGCAGTATAAAACAAGCGCGTATAAATTAAGTTAGCGCCAACTAACATTCCCCAAAAGCCAACCAGCAGAATGATAAGAATAAGAGAACGACTGGGATTCATTTTTGTTTATAAAGTATTCCAGAGTTTAAGATTGCTCTTTGCGCCGTCACTTCGACAAGCTCAGTAGAAGCCTCGGGGCAATGCTTACTTGCAAAATGCCGCCGAGGACGGCGGCTTGAGCCATTGAAGGATTTAATTCTGGACTCGGACAACTTTTGTGCGACTCGCTATTCGACGCTTGTCCACCAGCAAGCTGACGGACTCCAGAGTTTTAAGACGATGCACGGAAATCTCCGCCGGGCGCAGAGACCTTGTGGATGATCTCTTCCACAATGCGATCTGCGCTGAAATCTCGTAAACGCGCGGCGGGGCTAACAATAACGCGATGCGCCAGCACTGAGATTGCCAACTCTTTTACATCGTCTGGTAAGACGTGGTCACGCGCCTGTAACGCGGCGCGGGCTTGGGATGCGCGCGCGAGCGATAAACTTCCACGCGGACTTGCGCCTAGATAGACATCTTCGCTTTGACGCGTCTTGTTCACCAGATCTACGATATAACGTTTGATAGCTTGCGAAACAAATACTTGTTTCACTTGTTTTGCGGCTTCTAGCACATCTTTGTCATTAGCCACTGCTTGCAAGGTCTCAATCGGATGTTGTAATTGCTGTTCGCCAAGGACACGCATTTCATCCGTAAGGGATGGATAGCCCAAGCGCATTCGCAGTAGAAAACGATCCAGTTGTGCTTCAGGTAACGGGAACGTACCTTCATATTCTATGGGGTTTTGAGTTGCCAGCACCATGAACGGACTCGGCAAAATATGCGTGACGCCATCCACTGTCACTTGATGTTCTTCCATAGCTTCTAGCAAGGCGGCTTGGGTCTTGGGTGTAGCGCGGTTAATTTCATCTGCCAGAACAATTTGCCCAATGATCGGACCCGCGCGAAATTCAAATTCGCCTGCTTTTTGATTATAAATAGAAACGCCAGTCACATCACTGGGCAGCATATCCGGGGTAAATTGAATGCGATTAAATTGACAATCCAATGATTTCGCGAGACTGCGCGCCAGCATGGTCTTACCAACGCCGGGCACATCTTCGATCAGAATATGTCCTTGGCACAACAAGCCAATTGTGATCAATTCTAACGAACGTGCCTTGCCGATAATTACTTTTTCTAAATTTGCGGTGATCTTTTCGCCAAAGGCTTTAACATCTGTCATTGTTTATCCTCACGATATCGAGATAAGCTTACCAGACTGATGATACTCACTGCAGGGAAATTCGGCAACAATCATAAAGTATGGTTTTTATGAATTAGACGTTATCGGTAATAGTAAAAACAACCTTTTTATCCACAGATTACACGGATTTTCGCAGATTTTTCTCTTATAAATTTCAAATCTGTGTAATCTGAGAAATCTGCGGATTATTTCCGATAACGTCTATTGTTGACTTATAGAATTTCCAAAAAAAGTATCGTGATTAATTTTCGTGTATAATTTCGCTTACGCCTCAGTAGCTCAATGGATAGAGCGTTTGACTTCGGATCAAAAGGTTCCGGGTTCGACCCCTGGCTGGGGCACAAAATAAAAAACCTGAATTCAGGTTTTTTTCAAAAGGTTCTCCCTCAAGGGGACTCTGCGGGTTCGACCCCTGGCTGGGGCACAATATAAAAAATTCTGAATTCAGAAGTCTGAATTCAGAATTTTTTATTACCAAAAGGTTCTGTCATTACAGAAAAAAAAGGCACAATAATTTAACTACGACCCATATTTCATAATAATGTTCATAAATATATTTTTGTCATCAGGTAAAATTTCGACAATAGAAAAACCCACTCGGAATAAATTAGGCTGAATTTCATCCATTTTGCACCAGCGGGATTTTGCAATAAAGACCATATAGGGTCTATCAGCCAATTCAGGGGTCAGCTCAAGGTGTAAATAATAATCTTTTTGGATGGGCAATTCTTTTATGGTCTCAAGCTGAAGCCCATCGATGCTAATTTGCACAAGATGGCCAAGCAATTCTCCTGTTTCTTCATCTGTAACAGTCATGTAATATTCAAATTTCTTACGGGGTACAGTTCGACGCTCAGCCATAAACAACTCCTTAGATATTTTTACTTACCCAATGCTACCATTATCGGCAAAATTAATACAACAAATAATGTACAGGCAAATGTACTAGTTCAAATCAAATAAATCATACTTTAATTTATGTCCATTTTCAATAGCTGGGTATACTCGCATATAGGCTTCGTTTGCGCCAAACAATTTAGTGAAAAAACCCATCACACCGCGCCCCATCTGCAAGCCTCCCTGAGAAGCGTGCTGTTCCCCGGCTTTTCGTTTAATACTCACCACGGAACGGATATTAAGCCGTACATGAACAGGGAAAGTTACTTCTGCTAATTCTTTTATGTTGATGTCACCGTTTCGCCCAAACTTGGTTGGGTCTTTCCCAAACAATGGCATCAGGCCGGTTATTAACTTCAAGAACCAGCGCGGGAAAACCTGATAGTACAGAGCCAGCGGCTTGAAAGGCTGACCCGCTTCGGGGTGGAAAGAAGCGTCGTTCGCTTTTTCAAAGGCAAGCAGAGTAGCTTTATGAATATGAATATGGTCAGGATGTTTATATCCGCCAATCGGGTCAAATGTCAAAACGATATCGGGCTTTAGATCACGGATATATTTCACCACTTTGCCGGCAACTTCATCAATTGAATGATTGATCTGCGCGTCAGGATGCTGATTATCATCCATACCCGGCATACCCGAATCGCGATACCCCAGGAAGAAGACTTCCTTTAATTGCAAATATTTTGCGGCGCGCATTAACTCGTCAGTACGCATTTCTGCAGTGTCTTTAAATCCCTTTAGAAATTCATCATCCACTGTGCCAGCTTCGCCGCGGGTTGCGCAAACATAATAAGTCTCTACGCCGCGCTGAGCATATAAAGCCAATGTGCCACCCAAACCAAAGGACTCGTCATCCGGGTGAGCTAATACTGCTAAAACTTTTTTTGTCATTTTTTACCTCGTACAATAGACGCGCGCACAAGGCTTAAGTTTACCTTAATTATGATACTATCCCGCCGTTCATCAAGACGATCACAGCAAAGGAAGTATTATGATTACGTATCGCAAATACGAAGATACCGACTGGCAAGCCATCTGCAAAATTCACGACCGCGCAAGACCCGATGAGTTGAAAGGCTCATGCGATCCAGAGGCATTTGTCCCAATTGAGCAGGATAAAGAAGTTGATGACTTAAAACGCAGTAAAAAAATTGTAGCGTGCGATGACAAAAAAGTCGTTGGCTTTGTAGGTACAGATAATGATTATCTGGCTTGGCTATATGTTGACCCCGATTACTACAGCAAAGGCATTGGCAGACAGCTGCTTAAAATAGGTATTCGTGAAATAGGCAAAAACGCTTGGACAATTGTTTTAGAGGGCAACAAAAAAGCATTTGCACTTTATGAAAGCGAAGGTTTTATAGAATTTAACCGCTTTGAAGGAAATAACGCGGGATATCCCTGTGTTGGCATAAAAATGAAATACTCAAAATGATAGAGCTTATAATCAATGTATATCAAAAGGAGCATGAATGAAATTTGAAACATTAGCAATCCACGCAGGGCAAGAGCCCGACCCTAACAACGGCGCAGTGATGACGCCTGTTTACTTTACATCAACTTATATGCAAGACGGAGTTGGCAAACCTCGTCAGGGCTATGAATATTCACGCACGCAAAACCCAACCCGCAAGGCACTGCAAGATTGTCTTGCCGCGCTCGAAGGTGGAAGTTACGGTCTAGCCTTTGCATCTGGGCTTGCCGCAACCGATACAGTTCTGCGCTTATTAAATGCTGATTCACATATCTTGGCGGGCAATGATGTTTATGGAGGTACATTTCGTTTATTTGATAAGGTACTGCGCCGCTTCTCTCTAGACTTTACATTTGCCGACACCACCGATCCTGAATCTGTGGCTGAGGCGTTAACTCCGCAAACCCGCCTCGTTTGGCTTGAGACTCCCACCAACCCAATGCTGCGCATCACAGATATTCGCGCCGTTGCAGAAATTGTACATGCACACCCAAACAATCCCTTGCTGGTAGTAGATAACACTTTTGCAACCCCTTACCTGCAACGCCCGCTAGAGCTTGGCGCAGATATTGTTGTGCACTCCATGACAAAATATCTCGGCGGACATTCTGACGTTGTGGGCGGGGCTGTGATTGTCAAAGACAAAGAACTCGCCGACAAACTGTATTTTCTGCAAAATGCTGTCGGGGCAGTGATCGGTCCAATGGATTCGTTTCTGGTACTGCGCGGTATCAAGACCCTGCCCTTACGCATGGACAGACACTATGAAAACGCAAAAGTGATAGTCGAGTTTTTATCAAAGCACCCAAAAGTGGAAACACTGATCTATCCATTTCACGAAAGCCACCCCCAATATAAGGTCGCCAAACAACAAATGCGCAATGGCGGCGGGATGATATCCTTCATCATCAAAGGCGGGCGCGAAGCCGCAATTAAAATGGTGGAAGCAACAAAATTATTTACGCTAGCCGAGTCGCTGGGCGGCGTCGAATCGTTGATCGAAGTCCCCGCGGCAATGACGCATCTCTCTGTAGCTGGCTCACAACTGGATGTAGATCCCGCGCTGGTCAGATTGTCAGTTGGGATAGAGAATAGCGCTGATCTTTTAGAGGATATAAAACAAGCGCTGGATAAAGCCTAGGATAAAAAAAGGACTTCGTTACGAAGTCCTTTTTTTATTATTTAGTTTTCTTTTTCTTTGTTGCTATTTTTTCTTTTTTTACAGCAACCTTTTTTACACCTTTTTTAGCATCAGGCTTATTTTGTTGAACAGGCTTTGCAGGTGAAGCCGCTTTAGTAACATGAATAGCGACCAAAGTAACATCATCATCTTGCTTTGCGCCGTCTTGATAACCCTTCAAGGTCATCAAGAGTTGATCACAGACCAATTGAGCGTTATGACTGCGCATACCGGTTAACATTTGTTTGATTCTGTCCAAGCCAAAAGCAACCCCTTTGGGATCACGACAATCGGTCATACCATCAGTATACAAAAGAAGGGTGGAATGTTGCGGCAAGGTCACGGTTCGTTCATCAAGAACAATATCGTCCCACAAGCCAATAGACATACCAGGGGCATGAGGGATTCTTTCAACTGTGCCATCGGGATTCAATATCAGAGGCGGTTCATGACCAGCACGCGCATAGCTAAACTCACTGGTGCTTGTATCTAAAATACCGTAGAGCACAGTTACAAATTGCGTGGATTTTTGCAGGTGAGTAATATGACGATTCACCATACGCATAACTTCGCCCGCCGAATTTCCCACGGTAGCCAAAGCCATCACAAAGGCATGCGCGCGCGCCATAAATAAAGCAGATGGAACTCCTTTGTCTGCGACATCGCCGATCAAAACGCCTACTTTATTTTCGCTAATGACGAAGACATCATATAGATCACCGCCAACTTGACGCGCAGGTAAAATGCGCGCGCCAAAATCATACCCATCCACTACGGGTAATGTATCGGGTAGGATACTTAATTGGATGTCGGCGGCAACTTGAAGCTCGCGCTCGAGGCGTTCTTTTTCGATCAACAGATCTTGCGCGGCTTTTAAATGATCATATGCTTTTTGTAGCTGACGGTTTTTTTCTGTGAGATCGCGAAAGGTGGCAGTGTTGGTCGCATCCAGCCGCTGGCTAAGCACTGTGACCATTGCGCTGGCAAGAACAGGATGACGGCTGAGCAATTCCATAAATTGCTCACGGCTCACAACCAATAATGTTGATTCGCCGCGCGAGCGCACACTGGCGGTGCGATGCCCGCCCGGCACAACCAGACTCATTTCGCCTAGATATTCGCCTTCGTGCAATAGGTTCAACTGCATTTCTTCGAGTGAACCCTCTGCCATCAATACTTCCAGCTCGCCCATCACTACTACATATAAATGTTCGCCGGGATCGCCTTCTCTAAACAGAATTTCACGATTCTTTAAATTTTTTACTTCCAAAGCCGGGATAAGCTTATCCAATTCAACAATAGGAAGATCTGCAAATAAGGGAATTTTAGCGAGTAAATTTGATGCCATATATAAGTCCTGTTATTAGTTATTCTCTTAGATCAACTACTTCTTTACCCGCAAGCTTATCTTGAATACGCTGGGTCACAGTATCCAAATGTTGAGGGTGGTTTACATAATCGAGGTTATCAGTTTGGATCGTCAACACTGGGCAAAGATCAAAAGCGTTAAGCCATTCGTCGTAAAATGTATTTAACAAAGAAAGATATTCTGCAGAAATACCAGTCTCCATATTGCGAGCACGCTTATTAATTCTATCCATTAATACATTTGTGGGCGCTTTTAAATAGATCAGTAAATCAGGGCGCGGCAGACTGTCGACAACAATGTTAAATAAACTGCGGTAAGAATGATAATCACGTTCGGCAACATTGCCCATATGGTGTAAAGCGCGTGCAAAAATATAAAAATCTTCGTAGATGCTGCGATCTAGAATAGCAGAACGAGAATCGCGTACTGCATTTAAATATTGTTCTGCACGATGTCCCAAAAAAAATATTTGCAAATGAAAGGACCATGCGCGCATATCGCCGTAAAAATCAGAGAGATATGGATTATCGGTTACAGATTCATAACCTGTCCACCAGCCCAATCGTGCGCCAATACGCTCTGTGAGTGAGGTCTTCCCTGCCCCAATATTACCTGCCACCAATATCAAATGTTTCGCCATAATTGATTAATTAACACAAGTATAGCAGAGCCTTGCCTAATTTTGTAGAATGAATTGACACAGAAATATAGCTAAAAACCTTTCGCGAACAAAGGAACATTTATTCATAAAATTCGTCATTTATCTGGAGAGACATTATGCTAATCACCCGCTATGCATGTATTTTGATCTTGTTGTTCATATCAGCATGTTCTACTGGCGTAATCAATATAACAGCTTCACCGCCGCCAACAGCCCACACTTCGCCAACACCAACAGAAACTTCAACTCAAACTTTAATACCACCTACTGCCGTCATTTCTCCAACCTTCACTAGCACAAACACTCCAGCAATAGAACCAACTGAATCCAGCCCTACCAGTATATCAACCCAAATTTTGGATGAAACCCCGCTTCCAACATTTGATCAGCCGGGGGTTTATGTTTACGGAAAGGTTACTTTGCCCGATGGAACTCCACTGGCTGGGGCTTCCATTTATTATGCTTTTTCTGCATATCCTGGAAATTTCTTGACAAGCACCAGCGAAAATGGCACCTACAATGGCTTTATTTACATCCCATCCGATGAAACGATCAGGATCTGGGTTGAGGCAGAAGGATATGAAATCAAGCCCCAAAGCGGCAACGCCATCTGGCTTGATCATGAATTTGCGTGGAGGCACTACAAAGGCTCTGAGGGGGTAAAATTGGAATTCGTTGCTACAGGCAACTAAAATCAACTCAAGGAGAAACTACGTATGTCTAAAGGAAAACGCTCGGCAAAAAAAGCCGCGCAAGATTCAAGTAATATTCAAGCAATTGCCGCGCTGATCGGGTTAATTGCCATCAGCCTGATCGGATGGTTTATCTGGTCTGCATTCAGTGGTCAAGCAGATCAACAACCAGCAGATGAATTTACCATCCCCGCTTTACAAGAAGCGCCTATTGATATTCAGCCAGTGCTAACAGATGCACCAACGGTCGCCGCGCCGGAATATAAGCAATACGCTTCAAGCCCCGAGCTGACAATTGATCCTGCCAAACAATATTTTGCCACCTTTAAAATGGCAAAAGGCGGCGAGTTTACCCTTCAGCTTTTCCCGGATAAAGCGCCTATTACTGTGAACAGTTTTGTGTTTTTGGCGCGCGAAGGATACTACAACGGAGTTACTTTTCACCGTGTACTCGCAGGGTTTATGGCACAAGGCGGCGACCCAACCGGCACAGGCTCTGGCGGACCAGGCTATGAATTTGTCAACGAAGATAATGATTTAAAATTTGATAAAGAAGGCGTAGTTGCCATGGCAAACGCTGGGCGTGACACTAATGGCTCACAATTCTTTATCACATTTGCGCCTGCAGATTATTTAAATGGCGGCTACACAATTTTTGGGCAAATAACAGAAGGTATAGATGTAGTCAATGCAATAACCCTGCGCGACCCGCAGACATACCCCAACTATAGTGGGGATGCGATTGAGAGTGTGACCATTACAGAAAAGTAATATAAAAAGTAGAAAATAGATAGCGAAAAGACCGCAAGCAAGTAATGTTTGCGGTCTTTTGATTTAATTAGTGACCTTAAGTACTTTTACTAACAATCATGTCTTTGCGAGCCGCGTTCTTGGTTTCCCACAGGGCAAATGTAGCGGCGAAGCAAATCCCAACACGGCAAGAACAGATTGCTTCGGGCGAAGAGCAAGAACGCCCTCGCAACGACATAATATTTCTGCGTAAGGTCAGTTAATTACAGGAGTTACTCAATTGCTCTTCATAGGTTACAGAAAAAGCATGGTATCCAGAGTAATCACAACGAGCGCGGAAATAAAAGTACGGGGATTGCTCGGGGAAAGCCACAGCTTGAAGTGAATTAAGCGATGGGTTTGAAATTGGCGCGGGAGGCAAGCCATTGTACATATAAGTGTTATACAACGAATCAACTTGTAAATGCTCATAAAGAATTGGATTCACCCACCAAGTTTGCGGTGACCCAACAACATATTGCACAGTGGGGTCTGCATCTAATTTCATGCCAATATTGAGACGGTTTATATAAACCGAAGCAATCAATGCGGCTTCGTCATTTTGCACCGCCTCGCGCTCGACGATAGAGGCTAGGATTACTGCCTGATAGACACTCAACCCCTGACGCACAAAACCTTCACGGATTTCGTTTGTTAAATGCTGTTCAAAATTTCTAACAAGAATTTCAACGAGGGTACGCGCATCCGTTGTGCGGGGCAAGACGTAGCTGTCAGGGTAAAAAAAACCTTCGTTACTAAGCGAGTCTGAGATGTTGTTTAAAGAAGAGTCAAGCCCCAGCGAAATAAATTCTTGAGGTGTCGCAGACAGCCCGGAGGTGGGGAGAGAGGCGGCGATTTCTTCCATGCGCCAGCCCGGCAGAATCACAAAGTTCACATCTTGCGAAGTAGCATCCTGCAATTCATGCGCTATATCCAAAATAGATTGCGAGGAGCTTAGCTCATACACCCCGGCTTTGATGGTGATATCCAGCCCGCTATAAATAAGATAATCAACAAATGCATTTGGGTCTCGAATAATTCCTGCGTTATATAGATTTTCAGCAATACTATATACGGATGTATCTTGCTCAATCACAAATGTTTGCACATTACCATTTGTGTTCAACGGCTCGGTTAATAATCCATCGTACCAAATTAATTTTGCAGAGTAGTTATAGACCTGAGCTGATGAAAGGTTTGGCGAGGGAGAGCCGTATTGGCGGGCGGCGCGAGCAGGAACAGAAAAGAAATACATCGCAAAACCAACCGCAAAAATGGCAAGGAATAATGCTAGATAACGACGCATTCTATAAATTACGTAAAGCTTCGAGATAGGATTGCAAAATGACAACTGCCGCGAATTCGTCCAAATGCCCAGCGCGTTTTTTACGATTGACCCCCACTGCCAGACGCATGGCGCGCGCATCTTTTGTACTAAACGATTCATCCCATAACTCTATGGGGAGTTGTATTTGTGCTTTTAATTCATCTGCAAAGCGCGCGGCGCGGCGCCCTGCTAGGTTAGGCAATCCATCTTCGTCAAAAGATTGACCGACAACAATCAATGAGACATCATTCATTTGTGCAATCTCTGCTACTTGCGCGGCGTCTATCATTCTAGAAATATGTTTTATTACTTTAACAGGGCTGGCGATCGTGCGCGTAAGATCGCTAATTGCAACGCCTATTCTTTTTTCGCCATGATCAATACATAAAATTCTCATTGAATATCCACACTGAGGCGCAGCGGCAACACAGGCAATAAACCCCACCATGATGGAGTAACGGTGATCAGCGCAGGTTGACGCATGGAAAAGTTTTGACTCAATAATTCTGCCGCTGTCGTAGGAGTGTGCCCGCGGATTAGATTAAATACCTGATTTGGGTCGATCTCTTTTAATAAAATTCGTTGCGCTTGAACATTCATTGTTGTAATGCCATTTTCTGCTGTAATGGGTTCGCCAACCAAAACAAGATCGGCACGTTGTGAAGCAGGAACAAAGCCAATTGGCAAAGCTGGATCCATGATAATTCTAGAAACAGTCTGCAAATCTTTAGCATTAACATAATGTACTTTGAATTCGACGCGCAAAGATAAGGTTAATGGCGTACCAGCCTGCCCTGCCAAAGGAGTATAAGATTCCTCCAAAATTTTTGCAATCAATAATGTATCTGGCAATAATATAATATCTTCAGTTACATTATTCGCATCAAAAGACTGTAAAGCGCTAAACGCAAGCTGGTCCATTAACATGGCGCGCAATCTTTCACGGTCTTCAACCGTTGCGCCCACAGACGTTTTATCCGAACCACCTGCAAACGGATCAATATTTGTAACCAGCAAAGAAAGCCCAAACGCCCCTTCAACAACTTTTATCGAATCGGCGGGCAGGTTGCCAGCAGCGCCAGGTTCAACCGCTTCAACTGGCACTTCAGCAATTTCTTTCAAGCCTGCTTTAACTCTCGTCTCGTTCAAGGTTGCAAAACGCACCGAAGAATCGCCAAGCGTATACACTACGGTACCTTTCGGCAAAAATATTTCCTGCTGGGTTAAATTACTAAACCGAACAATTCCCTGCGCCTTTTTTTGAGGAATAGCAATTTGGCTTGTAATCGTTAAGGACTGTATTTGCTCAACGATTAAAGTTTTTTCGAATGCCGGG
Source organism: Anaerolineaceae bacterium (assembly GCA_009885945.1). Classification (GTDB taxonomy): domain Bacteria; phylum Chloroflexota; class Anaerolineae; order Anaerolineales; family Villigracilaceae; genus VFJR01. The sequence continues at coordinate 2,505 of VFJR01000170.1, read as the reverse complement.
ACGATGGAAGGCAAAATCACAGCATCGATTGATGGGTCTGCTGATATAGGAATCATAACGCTTTGAGGTTGGGATTGTGGGTAGATCACAACACTGGCGCGGGGGATGAATAAACTGACGATCGCCAAAACAGACAGCACGCCCACCGAAAAAGCGATCGCACGCACGAGAGGCAGATTCTTCCATTTTGCATCTTCCACACGGGAGGCTCTCCCTGCCTCGCGCAACTTATTGTGCGCAGATTTGGAACGCTTGCCGATCATTTCCAAACGCCTCGTCTGACGGTCTGGCTGTAAGTTGCGTTCGGGCCATTGCTCACGCTGTGCTGAACCCGTCGACTCAAAAACAGGGATTTCCAATAACTCGGCGTCACGAATCACATTCCACTTGCGCGTCACTAATCCAAGCTGAGCGCCTTGTGCGGCGGCATGTCTTTGCAGAATTTTCAAATCTACCGAGCGCAAAACCAAGCGCGCATATTTGGGCCAAACCAGCAATACACGCGGAGTCTTCACCCACGAGATACGGTCACGGATCGAAATTAAGTCGTCATGAGATTCTAGAGAAATAATCTGCGTCTTCATTATGGCTGATTATACTGTGCAGCGAGATGGGAAAGGCTATAATCATCTTTATGAAATCTTTAAGTAAATCAATTGCAATTATCGGCGCTGGACCCGCAGGGTTAATGGCGGCAGAAGTATTAAGCCAAAGCAAACACACTGTTCATGTATATGAAGCGATGCCTTCTGTGGGGCGGAAACTACTGATGGCTGGAAAAAGCGGGTTGAACTTGACGCACTCAGAACTATTTGAAAGATTCATTAAAAAATACGGTGCAAGCCGAAAATGGATCGAGTCAATGCTCAAAGAATTTGGGGCAAATGAAATAATCGAATGGGCAAAGGGGCTTGGCATTGAAACATTTGTAGGCACATCGGGGCGTGTGTTTCCCATAGGTATGAAAGCGAGTCCGCTGTTGAGGGCGTGGCTAAAACGTCTTGAGGCGAACAATGTTCAGTTCCATTTGGGTCATAAATGGATAGGGTGGGATAAAAATAAACAGCTAAAATTTAAAACTACAGACGGAGAAAAAAACGTAGAAGCAGATGCTGTAATTCTTGCACTTGGCGGAGGCAGTTGGCGCAGACTCGGCTCGGATGGCGCGTGGGTTGAGGTGCTGAATCAGGCTGGGGTTAAGGTAGAAGCGTTGAAGCCAGCCAATTGCGGATTCGACGCGGCGTGGTCTGATCACTTTCGCGAAAAATATCATGGTCATCCATTAAAATCTATTACGCTTTCTTTTGGAGAGTTAAAACAACAGGGTGAATTTATCATTACCAAAGACGGCGTAGAAGGTAGTTTAATTTATACATTTTCAGCATTGCTAAGAGATGAAATTGAAAAAAAAGGCGAGGCTGTATTTCAGCTTGACCTTGCGCCAAATCTTTCGCGCGATGAAATTGCAAAAAAACTTTCACGCCCACGCGGTTCAAAATCGATGGCGAGCCATCTTGAAAAAACAGTCGGCATAAAAGAAGTAAAGGCGGGCTTACTGCGAGAGTTTGTCTCAAAAGAAGATTTTACAGATATGGAAAAACTTGCAGATGCGATTAAATCTCTATCTATTCCCTTAAGCGCCACGCGTCCGTTAGATGAAGCCATTAGCAGCGCTGGCGGAGTTGCTTTTGAAGAATTAGATGAGAACTTAATGATAAAAAAAATGCCCGGCGTCTTTTGCGCGGGCGAAATGCTGGATTGGGAAGCGCCCACAGGCGGCTATTTATTAACTGCTTGCTTTGCAAGCGGATATAAAGCAGGTCATGGCGCGGTGAAGTGGCTGAATGATTAACTGATGTTACGCACTTCTCAATCCCGAAGGGATGATATAAATTTTACAAGCTCTGACACCCCTTCGGGGTTAAATTCGCAACATCTACAATTCTATAATCATTTGACCCCTTTGGGGTCATGAAAGCAACCGCATAAGGTCAGTTATTAAATTATTTATCGAAATGCAAAACGACCAAATTACCGTCAAATGAAGCGGCGAGTTGTTCGGGAATATTTCCAAGCGTATCGGCAACGCGTTTACGCGAACCGAACCCCGGCACGACCATAAAATTACTAACACTTTCTTGTTCGAGAACGTCAGGTTTAAGTTGATCTGTCAGTTTTTCCACAGTGATGGGATGATCTGAATTGATCGCAACGAGCAAGGCGGCTATGGTTTGCAAGTAGCTTTCATGAGCGCGAACCACAAGCGGGATGCCTAATGCTTTGGATATTAACAAATTTGCTTCTAGCATGCGGCGCAATGCAATCAACGGGACTGCTTTCGTGGGCACAATAAACACAACCCGCTCCATGCTGTTTAAGGGCAATTCGAGTTTTCCTATCATCACAGGCGTATCTGAGCCCCAAATAACTTCGTCCAAGACCGAGCCGAGCACATTCTCTCTTAAGGTTCTTTTGCCGCGCCAACCCATGACGATCAATGATGCG
>VFJR01000059.1 GCA_009885945.1 Anaerolineaceae bacterium | reverse complement strand
TTCGTTTGGGGGTGAGATAATTTTACCTGAATTTTGTCTACAAACAGTCTCTCCGTTGGAGTGACTAAATTCTTGAATTTCGTGTCTCAAATCATTGACACATTCCGTAATCTGCTTTTTTCTGCTGACCGTCAATCTCTACCGAAAGTTCGTGCGCTACTTCCTTGCTGCGTTCGTCATTGCCTTTGGCGTTGCTTACATCCCAGCCCAATGCTTCAAAGAAAGGATCAAGGAAATGGCGACGCAATTCTGTTTCGTTCTTATTATGATAGTCATTGATATTTTGTTCAAAGATTTCTACAAGCTGTATGATTTTTTGTGGAGCAGGCATGTTGTTTTCCTATTGTAAGAGTCAGTTTTAAATCTCGCCCCCTGAGGGACTTCACAATACAACCTTCATTCTAATTCATTCTCTTTTTTTCTACTTTCACTCTTTCATCTTTCTTCTTTCACCTTTCCACTTTCTACTTTCCACCTTCTATTCCCTTATCCCTCATCCCTTCCCCTTCATCCTTATCACTTCCCCAATTACATCATCTGTCTTAATCCCCTCCGCCAAGCCGTCAAAATTCAACAACAAACGATGACGTAAAGCCGCGGGCGCAACGGTATGAACATCTTCAAAGGAGACATTGTATCTGCCTGCTAACAGTGCCGTCACTTTTGCACCCAGCACAATTGCCTGCCCGCCGCGCGGAGAGGAACCATAGCGCACGTATTTATTAACCAACGGTGTAGCGGTAGGATTATCTGGATGTGTGGCGAGAATTAATCCCGCAATATATTCTTTCACATGAGATGCAATCGGCACGGTTCGCGCTAGTTCGCGCATTTTTATAATTTGCCCGCCAGTTGCCGCACGGTTTGCGGATGTAATTTCTTTGCCCGTTGTGCGTTCTAAAATTTCCGCCAAGTCGCTGACATTGGGTAAATTCACATTCACTTTGAAAAAGAAACGATCCAATTGCGCTTCAGGCAGGGGATATGTACCTTCCATCTCCAACGGATTTTGAGTTGCCATTACAAAGAAAGGTTCGTCAAGTTTGTATGTTTTTCGCGCCACCGTCACAGAACTTTCTTGCATCGCCTCTAACAAAGCAGATTGTGTCTTGGGTGTGGCGCGATTGATTTCATCTGCCAATACTAAATTTGAAAAAAGCGGACCCTCACGAAAACGAAACTCACGTTTTCCATTTTCATCCAAAAGAATTTCAGTGCCCAAAATATCTGCGGGCATTAAATCAGGCGTAAATTGAATGCGCGAAAATTTCAAATCCAACGCCTGCCCCAAAGTGCGGATTAACATCGTCTTGCCAAGCCCTGGCACGCCCTCCAATAAAACATGTCCGCCCGCCAAAATGCTTACTAGTGCGTGACGCACAACTTCATTCTGACCAACGATCACATGCCCCACTTCACTTTCAATATTTTTTGCAATTTCCTTAAATTCTTCAACCGACAAAGTTTCCATTAACCATCCTCCACTTTCTACTTTCCATTAACTACGGTTTTAGCGAATCAAAATAATTCCGAATGATCGTCATAAACTGAAACGGCACATCGCCATTATCCATCGCCTGTTGATTCGCATCTTCATATTGCGAAAATACTTCGTTATAAGGAACCACGCTATTTCCATCATCGCTTGCAGAAACAGGTCCTGTGCCAACTACTTCACCGTCTGTGCCCGCAGAAGGCAAAGTCACATTCGCATTATTTTCACCGCCTAATAATGAAGGCGCATAAATTTGCTCATACGTTGATTCGCCGCCATCGCCCGCGCCATTATTTTGCTGAGAATTGGAACTCTGACCGCCTGAATTTGATTCCCCGTTCGCTTCACCCGTCCCCGAACCTGATCCTGAACCATCAGCCTGATTCCCACTTTGAGTTGATCCCTGCTGACCTCCGCCCGCCACCAATACTTGTCCCGCGCCTTGCTGTAATTGTGTCCCAGCTTGTTGCGCCGCTTGATTCATAATCTGTTGTTGTCCCGCTTGCGTCATCGCCTGACTTGCTTCACTCAAAGCTTGTTGCGCCGCAACTGTATTCCCATTATTGATTGCTTCTGCCGCCTGATTTAATTTCTCTGCTAATTGCGGGTTTGTAGAAGCAATCGCATCTGCCATCGTTGATAATTGATTCGCCAACTGTTCCAATTCACTAGCTGATAATTTGCTCAAATCCAAATTTTGCAAATCATTCGCCGCGCCAATCGTATCTCCGTTTGCAAGCTTTTCACCCACGCCCTCCAAAGGACTTCCCTTTTGCTCTGAAATATTTTTCCCCGATTCCTGCAACGCCTGTGCAGTTTGCCCCACCTGAGAATCAGACATAGCTTGTAGTTTTTCGCCCGCGCTAGTCAATGTCGAAACAGAACCTTCCAGAGATGGGTCGTTGTTTAATTCCTGCAATGCTTCGTTCAATGGGGTAGTTAAAGCCTTCTTTTGCTCTTCGGTTAAAGATGAATTTGTCTCAATTGCTTTAATAATTTCTTCGACCTTTGTTTCCTGTGCCTGTACTGCATATTGCACAGTACGTGCTTGCTGTGCTGCTGCAAATAATCTTTCTCCGCGTAGCCAGGTCAGGCTCGCGAAAATTATTAGAACTAGAGCATAAAGAATTTCTCGCTTCTTGACACTTAATCCAAAATCGCGCGCAGGGTTTACTTTGCGCGCGGCATTTAATGCGTCTGTTAATTGTTTCGCAATTAATTCCTTCGACGCGCGTGTTTTCCCCTCAGCAAGTTCTAGCGCGGTGCTGATGCGTTCTTTCAGATGAAAAGTTGTATCAAATTTGCGTGCGGCTTGCAAAAGCTGAATTTTCCAAAGATAGGCAACGATTCCCGCAAGCAAAGACAAAACGAGAGAGCCTGATGTTAGTAAAATCATAAATTCAAACTTAACGATTTTTTCAAACCATAAACCAGCCAGCCCACCGAGCAGTGAAACTCCCAATCCAAAAATAAATCCGCGTAAAGACCATGTCAAAGCGCGTTGTGCGCGCATCCAACGTGTCCAAGCGCCCAAGGTTTTGAAAAGCTCGCTGATAGTTGTCATTGAAGATTTTTTTCAAGCCCTTCAAAAACTTCCAGAGTTTCTCTTCTTTGTTGTTCTCTAGTCTCTGGGTAAAAAAGAGTCCAGCCGTCATTATCTGCCAGCATCATTACTTTTAGCAAAGGCGTCAAATCTTTGCCGATATACTGTTTGATTTCATCATTACTCAATGGGGCGGCTTGCGGATATTCAAGGACTACATTCACAGACATGTGCAATAATACGCCTTTGGTGATCAATGCGCCTGCTGTATTATCGCCAAACATTTCATCTATCCCAGCGATAATGCGCGGAAGTTTTTTGTTATCTTGAATATCATCGCCGCCGTTTTCAGATTTTGCGATTGCGCTGCGTGTCAATTCACCCCAGCTTGATAACAGTTCTTTATATTGATCCGTAACGCTAAAACCTAAATCCCCTAACGCTTTTGCAGTAGTAGATGCAGAAACGAACCCATGGATAAAATCCCTTTTTCCTTTAATGTGTATTTTTTCTACATCGTGAAATAATACGATCCAATTCACCAGATTTTTTTGGCTTTCATTCAGTTTTTTATATTCTGGGAGCATAGACATTCCTAAAAATACGCATATCACGTGCGTTAATGTGATTCCATCTGTATAGGATGCCATGCGAGTCCAGCCCGGGATAACAGATTCGGTTTCTTCCATTTGTTGAATGTCAAAATATTCTTTTACCGCTTTGTCTAACGTGCCCCAGGAATTTATGCTTCCTTGTTGATAATTCTCTACCAGCTTGGAGATAAACCCATCGAGATTGGTTAAATATGAATTGAAAGATGGAAAAGAGTTTGTGTTCATTTTATAGTTGAATAATGTTTGGCGCGCTTCTAGTGGTTTCAAACCCCTTCAATTTCCACTGAGTCATTCCGCCTTCCACTTGAATCACATTATGAAACCCATGCCGCTTCAATACTGATATCGCAATCATCGAACGGTTGCCGCTGGCGCATTGAATTGCCAAAGGTTTGTCTTGCGAAAAAGGAAATTCTTCCCACGCAATTCGTCCGCCTTCAAAATGATTTGCGCCCGCAATATGTCCGCTTTCCCATTCAACAAGATTGCGCACATCCACAAGCGTGAAATCATTTAATCGTTCACGCAATTCGGTGACATTCATGCTCTTTATGGTTTCAACAGAATACTCACGCGCCCACGCCTCAATGCCGCCTTCGATATAACCAAGCACATCATCATAACCAATGCGCATAAGTTGCCGCGTCGCGTCTTCCATTTGGCTTGCTGACTCACCAACCAGCAGAATTCTACTTCCAAACGGAATCACCCAACCTGCCCAAACGAGAAGCGGCGCATCCACCCGAATCCCAAATGAGTTTGGGATATGCCCTTCGCCAAATTGTTTTTGCTTGCGAATGTCCAAAACGACTGCGCCTGAATCTATCAAGGATTTTGCTTCGGCAGGGCTGTGTGGTTTTAGGATCGGCACACCGCCTAAAATTTTTGCGCCTCTTTGATTGATTTCGCGCATATACTTATAGTAAGTGGGATACATCGGCAAACCAGTTAACGCGCGTTTGATAAATTCTTGTTCACTTTGTGGCTGCGCCAGTTTATTTGTAACTCTTTCTTTACCGATCGTTGTCGTTCTTTCAGAAGACGCTGGCGCAACGCAAAATGATCCTGCACCGTGAGTAGGAAAGACGTTTACTTCATCTGGCAGTTTTAATAACTTGTTGTGAATGGTGTGATACAAATGATTTGCCAACGGGTGAGTCATCTCATGCGAAAGCAAGTCGGTGCGCGCCGCCCCGCCCACGATCAACGCCCCGCCGCTGAATAAAGCTTCAGGTGTTTTGCCGTCAGCATTTGTAATGAGAAATGAAATATGTTCTGGGGTATGACCGGGTGTAGCCATAATGCGAATTTGGAACGCGCCTAGATCAATGATCGAATCTTCAGTGAGAGCTTGATGGTCAAAACCAACTTTCGCTTCTGCGCTGGCGCCGATGAGCGCTCCTGTTTGCTGGGCGATTTCTCTATTCCCTGAGACAAAATCGGCGTGCAGATGTGTGTCGAGAACATGCGTCAGGGTAAGACCCTGCTCGGATGCGGCATACAGGTATCGGTCCACGTCGCGAAGCGGGTCAATTAAAATCGCTTTTTTGGTGTCGTGCGATCCAATCAGATAGGCTGAGTTGCCTAATCCAGTATCCACAAATGGTTGAATAAAGTAGGGTTGTTTCATTTTATTAATGGCAGATATTTTTCATGCAGGCTTGCCAGATGGTTTTCTACGTGACCCACCAAAATATAAATTAATGCCCGCGCACTGATGGTGGCTCCGCTGGCTGTACCTTGCCGCAAGACGGCTTCATCGCTCATGTTATAGATTGCTAAAATATTGGCGCGGCGTAAATGCTCAAATTCTGCAACAAGGTCTTTGATGGGATGTGTATCAAATTGCGCGGCGGTCACATAATCATTTTGTTCAAAGCCTGAAAGAGGTGTTTGATCATTGCGTGAGATGCGTAGAAGCCTGTAGGAAAAGACTCGCTCCGCATCGTTGATGTGCCCAACGATTTCTTTAATAGACCATTCTTTTGGCGCGTCTTTTATTAAAGCCTGTTGGTCCGTAAGAGCGCCAAGCGCTGAATTGATCTCATTAATTTGTTCTGTTAATCTGGAGAGCACATTGGTTTTTTGTGCGCGCTCAATATAATCACTATAAAATGGGGCATATTCATCTGTAGTAGGCTGGGTCAGTGATTTCATGTTGTTCCTTTGTAATTCAAAAGATTGTATTGCTATGGCTGTATAATACCGTATAACAGGAGTTTTTATGAAGACCGCTGAAAATACAAAACCTAAAATTTACACTCGTGTTCCAATTATGCCGCTTGATCTTAGCTTTGTAGAAAATGTAAAAGTGAATCGTTCGGCAGTGGAAAGGCGCGCCGCGACGATTCCAACACGGCGTACTGTAAAAAAAGAATGGCAGGCAAGCTGGCTTGTACAGGCGATTCGTGTCATTGATTTGACGACTCTCTCTGGTGACGATACGCCTGGAACGGTCAAGCGCTTGTGTGTCAAAGCCCGTCAGCCGCTTCGATCTGAAATTGTGGATGCGCTTGGTTTAAAAGAATCATTAACAACGGGCGCTGTCTGTGTGTATCATGGCATGGTCTCTGCGGCAGTTGATGCTTTGGAAGGTTCAGGTATTCCGGTGGCGGCTGTCTCTACAGGTTTTCCCGCTGGGTTGAATCCATTTAAACAAAAAATTGAGGAAATTGAAGCATCTGTAAAAGCAGGCGCAAGTGAAATTGATATTGTGATTTCACGTCAGCATGTGCTTACTCAAAATTGGCAGGCGTTATACGATGAAGTGCGGGCTTTTCGTGAGGTTTGCGGCGATGCGCATATGAAGTCTATTTTAGCAACTGGGGAACTTGGTACGCTTAAAAATGTGATGCGTGCGAGTTATGTATGTATGCAAGCAGGTTCAGACTTTATCAAAACATCTACAGGTAAGGAACCAACCAATGCAACATTGCCTGTGAGTTTGGTAATGGTTAGGGCTATTCGGGATTATTATGAACAAACTGGATATAAAGTTGGTTTTAAACCCGCTGGTGGTGTTCGTTCTGCAAAGCAATCTTTGGATTGGTTAATATTAATGAAAGAAGAACTAGGGGATGAATGGATGCAACCCCATTTGTTTCGTATTGGCGCCTCGGCGTTACTTAATGATATTGAGCGCCAGCTAGAGCATTATGCTTATGGGCGCTATGCTTCAATGCAATATCAGGCTTTGGGTTGATTACGAAAAATCTACTTCCATAAAATCAGTTGCTAATGCAACCTTGCCTTTGAATGTAGCGCTGGCTTCTGCAACCAAATCCCCTTTGGCGAATTTTCCTGTGGCATAGTGAATAAGGTACAAGGAGTCCACTTCAGATTTTGTGGCGATTTCTCCAGCCTGCGCCGCAGAGGAATGTCCCGCAGAGGCTCCCGCTGCTTCGTGAATTAAGACATCTACTCCAGCGCTTAATTTAATAACCTCTTCACAAGGTTCTGTATCGCAGGAATATGCCATTGTTTTTTTTGTTTCGTTGAATTCTACTTTTATTCCTATGTTGGGAATAAAATGATGCACGGGGGATGAATGGATCGTGAAGTCTTCGTTGTCCATTACAAGTGTCATTTCAGAGGCAGGCAAACGGCAAAAGGATATTGGAAAAAGGTTGGGCCACTCTTCCCAGCCATATAGTTTCATAAGTTCTTCTAGGCGGTCAAGTGTGTAATGCAAGCCATATATATTAATAGATGTTTTTCTGCCTATTAACCACATATCCATAAGAAGCAGGGGAACTCCCGCAACATGATCAGGGTGAAAGTGTGTAATCACCAAATCAGTTATATCGTTGAGCTCAATCCCAGCCTGTTCCAGCCTTACAACCGCAGTGCTGACGCAATCTACTAAGACAACTCGTTTCTTTCCAACGAGAGCCATATGAGTGTTCTCACTTTTAAGGGTAGGAACAGCATTCGATGCTCCTAGAATAACGATTTTTGGCATACATTCACCTATTTCAAAATGGATAATAAAAGCGTGGGCGTGACGTACACCTCAACCATCGCCGCAACCGCAAGTAATGGAACGACCAAACCGATAAATACTTTTGCCCAATCAGCGAGTAATTCAATAAATATATCGCCCATTGATTTTCCTAATTGCGGGGTGACCAGCATAATACCCAGACGAAGCACGGTGGCAGAAGCCAGTAATAGTGCAGGCAGTTCAAAAATTCCGTGCGGGAGAATTCCATATAGGAAAAGGTTAAGCGGTGATAAGCCGATAATTTGGAATACACCCAGCACCCCTCCAATCAAGGCGGCATTAATAAGGTAAATAAACATACCTAGCACACTGAATGAGACTATGCCCAAGATTAAAATGATAACCATAGTTCGTACATTGTGGCGGAACAAATACGTTACAGAAATATCTCTGCCTAAGGTTTGCAAGTCGGGCGATTTTTTGAGCAATTCGGTAAAGTTTGTGACGTTTTGACTAGATGCTCGTTCTAACATGCTGGGAACGTTCGTGATCGTCCATTGATATCCAACCGCAAATGCTGCAATGGCTAGGACTGTTGTTACTAGTAGTGGTGTACGTAAGCGCTGTAGCGACTCTCGTACTGTTATAGAATACCAATTTCTTACAGAAATTGCTTTGCCTTTAAATGCTTGCCAGAATGACTTGCTTAATTGGCGTATATTTAATTCGTCAATTTCTCTGCCAAGCAAATATTCACGGTGAAAATGAGCCATGCCTAAGCGAATCAATAATGTGGATAATACGAAAATGCCAATTACGATGAACCAAAGCGTCCGCGCGTCGTCTCCTTCCCAAAACAACATGCCTGCTTCGCTCTGCATTAGAATCGCAACGGGCACAACAATGAAGGATGCCATCAAATTTGCCGACTTGATCGATGTGGATTGTATGGAAACAATGATTGCTGCGCTGATCATGAGAATTCCATGCGCTGTTGTCAGCGCAAACAATTGGGCAATTATCCCAATCGGCGGCATTTGCAATTGTTGTCTTGAAACCAATATTAAATATACTGTAATAGAAAGATAGCTTGCAAGAATTGGAGTGGACGCACCTGCTAACAATTTTCCAAGATAAAGATCTTTACTATTAAGAGGCGAACTAAGCAAAGGTTCGATGGTTCCGCGTTCTTTTTCACCAACGAACGCTTCCAATGCGATCACTAGCGCAACGGTAACAGGAAAGAATCCGATAATGAAAATAGATGCGGGAACAAGGCGGTCAACGATAATGGGTGGACCGCCAAACTGATTGATAAAGTTAATCGTTCGATAGGATACCTCATTCATAAAAAAAGGAAACCCTAGCGCAAGAATCAACATTGGGGTCAGCATACGCCAATCCCGAAGTTGATCTCGAAGTTCTCTTTTGGCGATCAGCCATATCTTACTAGATCTGTTGAGCATTGATGGCGCCTCCTTGTGCGTCAGACATTACTTTTAGATAGGCTTGCTCCAACGTGCGAGTTGATTCTTGAAGCGCCATGATAGATGCTCCTTGTAATGTAAGTGAACTTAATAGGATTGGATTTGTTTCTTGAGGACGCTTCACGCGCACCTTGAGACTGGTCTCGCTCCGTGATGTTATATCTACGCCGTCTATTGGTTTAAGAGCGTCTCCATTCCAAGGTTTTGCAAATTTGACTTCGAACTCTGGGTTGCCAAGAACTTTATCCTTTAATTCTGTTAGCATGCCTTGCTCCAACACTTTACCTTTGTAAATGATGGCAACGGCATCTGCTAATGATTCAGCTTCGTTTAGATTGTGCGTACAAAGCACGATGGTTCTTTTGGATGAACGTAGCCGTTCAATTTCATTTCTCACTAACTGAGCTGATTCGGGATCCATCGCAGATGTGGGTTCGTCTAACAAAAGGACAGGCGGTTCATGGATCAGCGCGCGCGCAAGGGCTAATTTTTGCTTCATACCTTTTGAATATTCACCGACCCGTCGTTTTGCGGCGTGTTGTAAACCAAAATATTCTAGCAGGTAATCGCTTCTTTGTTTTCTAACTTGAGGGGATAAGCTGTAGGCTTGTCCAAAGAAGTCAAGGTATTCATATGCAGTCATGCGCATATATAAGCCATGCTGTTCGGTTAAAACGCCGACTGACATGCGCAGGTCTTGACCCTGGGTCGCCACATCATATCCTGCAACGCGTGCCCAGCCTCGGGTTGGGGAAAGAAGCGCAGTGATCATCCGTATGGTGGTTGTTTTGCCGGCTCCGTTTTGTCCAAGTAGAGCAAGAATTTGCCCCTCTTTAACATTGAGAGTTACCCCGTCTACTGCCCAATAATCATTGAATTGTTTGCTAAGATCGTTTGTTTCAATCATATCTTCTCCAAATTGGCGAAAGTAAGAATCGTCAACTACTTATCGTTTGAATAATGGCGCTGGGCGAAAAGTAAACCGGCTAAAATAACACACAGCGCGGCAAGAAATTGATTTACATTGTAACCGGCAATTATGGCTGTATCCAAGCGTAAAAACTCCAAACCAACCCGTATGAGTGAATAATTAAATATATAAAGAATAAATAAATTACCACTGCTTATTTTATTTGCATAACGTTTAAATATCCAAATAAGGATGCCCGCGTTGATGATGTTTAGGATGATTTCGTATCCGAATAATGGATGATAAAACTCTATGTTTTCATACCCCGTTAGGCGGTGAGACGGATCAATAAATATTTTCCATGGCAGGTTGGTTGGGATTCCGTAAATTTGCTGGTTGAAATAATCTGACGTTCTGCCAATTGCCTGAGCTAACGCAATTCCTGGCGAAATAATATCTGCCCATTTTGCAAAGCTTAATTCATTTTTACGTGTGTATCTCCATAAAGCGAAAGCGCCGCCAATGAGTGCGCCCGGCACTCCCAAACCGCCGTCCCAAATTGCCAGAATATCAAGTGGGTGTGTAAGATAAAAATAAGACGTTAGCCCTTGCTGTATGGATGAATTGGTAGGCGTCAGGATGTGCCAAAAACGTGCTCCAATAATTCCGCCAACCATTAGGTTGACGAGCATATCCCAGGCTATCTCTGGCTCTTCGTTGTTCTGTTTTGCAAAATGAGTTGATAACCATGTCCCTGCAAGAACTCCAGCCATAATCAGGATTCCAAAGAAGCGAATGTAAATAGGCCCAACAAAAAATCCGTCGGCCATTATTTATTCTCTGTCATGCGTCTGTGCATTTCTTTGCGGACATAAAAAATTCGTTGCAGAGCGGTGATATTTGCCAATATAGCAATGATAAACATTGCGGCGAAAGGCTGATTAAATATCAGGCAGGGTATTAAAACAATATATCTTTCAACACGGGTTAACAGCCCGACTTTTGCCTGAAACCCCAATCCTTCAGCGCGCGCTTTTACATAGGATACAAGAATAGAGCCTGCGGCAGCAAGATAGGCTAGCATTACGCCATTATCATTATTCGTTGCTGTGAAATAATATAACAACCCGCCTATAATAATTAATTCGGAATAACGATCGCTGACCGAATCTACAAATGCACCAAATTCTGTGGATTCTCCGCGCAGGCGAGCCATGGTGCCATCTAGCGAATCTATCGGCGCCATGAAGAGGATCACGATTCCACCAATTAACATGTTGCCTTGAGCAAGATAATATCCGCCCAGCATAGTGCCTGCCAAGCCGAGCAGGGTCATGATGTTTGGGGTAATTCCTACACTATTTATAAAAGCGCCAATAGGATCGAGTATCCATTTGAATATAGATCGCAGATGGTCGGTAAAGGTTTTCTTTGAGTTTGCATGCGTCATAATGATTGACCTCGTTATCGAAAAAAATTATCCTTGCTCGCTGTCAAATTCTGCCCCGTCGTCCGGGTTGAGAAGCACATCTCGTTCTTTGCCACCCCCTAAAGATGGACCCACTATTCCCATTTCTTCCAATTGATCTAATAGGCGCGCGGCTCGCGGGTACCCAATTCTAAGTCGGCGTTGTAAAAGCGAAGCTGATGCGCGTTGGCTTTGTTTAACAATGGAAATAGCTTGTTCAATTAATCCGTCATCCGCGCCTTCTTCTGGTTCTGTTAATAATTTTTCCCAAGGCGGCGCATCATCTACGGGTATGTCGCTGTTCTTTTGCCAGTGAGAAATGATCCGTTCAATTTCTGCATCTGTGATCAATACACCTTGAGCGCGAATCGGATTGCCGACTTCTGGATTTAAAAATAGCATGTCGCCGCGTCCAAGTAAACTTTCTGCGCCGCTGCTGTCTAAAATAACGCGGCTGTCCACGCCAGATGCAACTGAAAAGGCGAGGCGTGCCGGGAAGTTTGCTTTGATAAGCCCTGTGACCACATCTGTGCTGGGGCGTTGAGTAGCAACTACTAAGTGGATCCCTGTTGCGCGCGCCATTTGAGCCAGGCGTACTAAATTATGTTCTGTTTGATCAGGCGCAGACATCATCAAGTCGGCGAGTTCGTCAATGATGACAACAATGCGAGGTAAAGCATTTATATCGGTGCGCCGTGATATTTTTTTATTATACGCATTGATATCGCGGACATGCGCTTCTTCAAGCAGGCGATAGCGATGTTCCATTTCAACTACCACCCAGCGTAAAACGCCTAGGATTCGATCTACGTTCGTTTCAACTTTGCCCAATAAATGCGGGAGCCCGTTGAAGCGGATCAACTCCACCATTTTTGCATCGATCATCACCATTCGTAAATCTTCCGGTGTGTTGTTCATAGCGAGACATGCCGCAATGGCTGTAATACAAACAGATTTTCCTGACCCAGTGGAGCCCGCAATTAATAGATGGGGCATGCGTGAGAGATCTGCAATCAGCGGGTGACCGGATACATCTCGTCCGAGTCCGATTGCAAGAGGTGCGCCTATCTTATTAAATGCTTCTGATTCGATCAGTGTTTTTAGCCTTACAGTGGATGATTGTAAATTGGGAACTTCTATGCCTACATAAGGTTTACCCGGAACAGGCGCTTCAATGCGCAGTCTTTGGGCTGACAGTGCCAAGGTGAGGTCTTTTTGCAACGAAGCGATTTGCGCCACGCGCACTTTCATTTGTTGCGCATCTTCTTCGTCTGTACCAGGCTTTTTGATGAAGCCCGGCTGAACTGCAAATTGGGTAATTGCAGGACCAACTCGGTATCCAATTACTGTTGCTGGAATGCCAAACTCCGAGAGAGTTTTCATGATCAGTCCAGCAGTTTGGTTGATCGTTCTTTCATCGTTACGGACAGCTGTATCTCCCAATAGAATGCTGAGGGGCGGCAGGCTTGTATCGCGTTGAACAGGTTTGGCTGATTTTTGTTCTTTCTGTTGATCTGCTTTAAGGGTAGTGCGAAATTCGGCGGGTAACGAATCGGGCTTCTTTTTAGGCGCTTTTTGTTGCGCAAGTTCTTCTATTTCACCCACAATAACAGCTTGGGGTTTTGATTCTGCTGCGACTTCAGAAATCCCTGCAATTTTTGCGAGGCGTTTTTCTAGGATCGTCCATAAGCCAAAGCCGCTCATGATGCTTAATGCCCATGAGAAGAAAAGAATTAAAAAACCTATAAAGGTACCAGCAGGCAAGACAGCAAGCTTTGCAATACCCCAGCCTATTCTGCCGCCGTCCATGCCAAGCTCTGCCCGGGTGAGGGAACTGCCTCCGAGCAGGGCAAGCAAGCCCAAAGTTAAGAGAGAAGCGACTTCAAGTGAAATTAATTTTCCGGTGGGTAGTTTTTTCGTATCTCGTTGAATAAACGTCTGGCCCGCAAATATCAAAGCAGTTACAACGATGTAACTGCCCCAGCCAAACCATGTTCTTAATAAGCTCCCCCAGGGTTTTAATAATAATCCTTCTGTCCATCCCCAAACTGCGAATAATGACATTACTGCAAAAGCCATTAGTGCTACACCGCTGACATCGCGTAGAAATCTGCCGAAGTACAGGTTGAAGCGCGCAAAACGATCCAGCCAGTTTGATTTGCTTTGGTTGGGTGGTTGGACTTGCTGATACTTGCGCGCTTGTTTTTTTATTTTATTTCCTCTTCCATTTTCAAAATTACGCGTGCCATGACTTCGATAGCCACGCGTTGCTTGCGATAAAGATCAGCTTCAGACATTGCCAGTCTGCCTGCTACTTCGCGCACTTTGCGCCCCTCTATAAATTTCATTTCAAGTATATTGTACAAAATCCATTCGCTGGTAAACCTGCGGTCGCCTTCAGGTTTTACTTGATCTACTGCGCTTCTTAGTAAGGTGCGCATTGCATTAGATGCATTGCCATCGGATTCTTTTATTAGATCTTGTACGATCTTTAATTTCATAATTGGGTTGTTTGTCAGCTTTGGGCCGCCCCAATAATGGGTCAGTGCGTCTTTGATCCAGTTGGCGAGATCAGCTTCCTGTGGTTTTGGTTCTGATAGTAAATTTGCAGTACTATCATATTGACTCGCCGCGCGCAGGCGTTGAATCATTTCTACTTGAGGTTGAATATCGGCTAACGAGCGAAAGATTCGTTTTTGCATGAGGCGATCTTGAAGCGCCAATGTAGCGCGATCTGCCAGAAGCCATAAGGCGTCACGTTGATCTTTTTCAAAAACGGATGAAGATTCGTCGCGATGGGCAACACCCAGCAGCCCTAGGAGCGGGGGTGTTTCATCGCGGTCTAAATCTTGGCGTTTGAGTTGATAAAGAGGCAGTATCCAAAAATTTCCCCAGCGAAATTCACGTCGCTGGTCATCTTGTATTTTATTTAATGCTTCAGTGAGTGCGTCTTGGTCCAGCATAGCGCGGTTGCCTGCCATGACAACCAGCGATAATTCATCTTCGTCCAATGCGGCAACAAATGCAGATGGCGATTGGACGTGGTCGCGCACCGCCGCCAAAACAGATTCTAGAAATTGCTGTAAGTCGCTTTGGGTTAGCAAGCGTTCTTCTGCGTTTTGCAGGATCTGTAGTTCTCCGTGGTCGCTGCCTTGAAAAAACCAACGTTCCCAAAGTGGCGCTGCAAAGGTGATGAGATGCTCCATTAGTAGAACAGTTGCTACCATAGTAAACGGTACAAATGCAGTATAAGGATTATTGTCGAACAAGTCGCCCGCCCGCCGTACAACGGTCATTAATCCCAAGGCAGCAGATGCTGTTACCGGTCCGCGCATCAGCCATTTCATCAGGCGGCTTTTTACGACACGATCGGGCCAGGATACGCCAAAGAATGCCACAGCGTATGCCATCAAAATTACCAAGACCGCAACCAAAATATTAATAACAACTACAGATCCCCAGAAAATTAATGGGAATTTAGATGCAATGGATGATCCATAAAGCAAGAAGGGATACGAGCCAAGCGCGGGCGCAGTAGCCCCTACCATCAGATATAACATGCGCCTACGGCCAGAACGAGTTAACATACGGCTGTATGCGCGCGAAAAATTGATCGCCGCCCAAATCATTGCCGCAATATAGAAAGCTGTAAACGCGCCTGTGTAATTTGTTCTTTGAAGATGTGGGGCTGGTTCGCCGTTTGATATTAAGTTTCCAAGCAGGTCGCCACTTAATAAAAGAGCGACAAATACAAGACAGATCAGGTATGTTGTGCGTACAGCCAGCCTTCTTCTGCCGCGTGATGGGCGGCCCGCTGTAACCAATACTGCGTCTGATAAATGTAAATAAGAGGCTGGCAAAAAGATAATGCCAAACCATTGCAGGCGTAGGAGGGATTCCAATACATTGTCTGAGATGGATTTATCTTGCAAGGCTTCTGTTGTAAAAACGATTACAACGCACAACAGAATCAGGGCAAAAGAACGTGCTACTCGGTCGCGTAAATTAAATGAAAGCGCATATAGGAATAGCGAAAAAGCCGTGATCGCAATTCCCGCTGTTAATATCTGATTTAGTGTCTGAAGCCCTGCCAGCACATTTTCAGCCCAACCGTTGATCATTCAGCCTTCCAATTATTGATTACTTCAAATTTTTCGAGAAAAATAACGACACGTCTTGTGTTGCGTAATATTGGTCATTATACCCGCAGAACTCATACCCAAATTTTTGAGCAAGGCGGATGCTTGCCTGATTTTTAGACTGCATTTCAAGAATAATGCGGCGAGCGCTTCGCGATGTCGCCCAATCCTGCGATGCAGTTAATAAGCTGGATGCCACACCTTGGCGCCGCGCTTCTTTCGCCACGACCAGGTCATTTATCCACACGATGGATGCGCCTTTGCGCTCAATTAAACTGGCGTATCCAACAGGGTCAGAACCCATTAATGCAGTGAACATCATGGATTTGCGAGTCCATTCATCTGCCAGGGCATATTGATCGTGCGGATAAATAAGCGAAATTGGGCGAGGCAGACGAACTTCACGAAATGTAGCCGCGATTTGATTCACCTCTCGGCGCAATTCTAATTGCCAGACAAACTCGCTCGTCTCGCTGTGATCCATGCCCATCAGGCGGTTAAGATCAGTAGCTACAGTAGGTCTAATTTGTATATCACTCATGGCTTACCTTGGTGCAATTCGTATTGGGATTGTACATGGGGGAATTAGCTGTCCTTTGTTATCAGTTGCAACAATCCTTAGCTGATAATCACCCGGCGTTAATGCGGATGTATCCCAGCGTCCGATGATGTTGTTTACCACAATCTCGCGCCCTGCAGAAATGGTTGCCCAAATATCGCTGCCTTGTGATGCAACTTCGTATTTATAAAACCCAAAGTTTGCAATGTTGACAGTGCCTATAATTTCAATCGCGCCAGAGATTTCCTGACCCGCTTTTGGCGACGTAATAATCAGTTGATCTGGCGCGCATCCCGCAGTATTTGAATTAACAGCTTGAGGTAAAACAGCATATTGAGTTAGTTGTTCTGCAGAAAGTGTGCCAACAGGCGTAACCAGAAGATTTAGCGTAGGCGTAATTATAAAATACTCAGCTGGCAGCCCGGGAATGATAAAAGAGGCTGTTACGAATTCTGCACAAAAAAAGATAACCAGCAAACTAGAAATTGCAGCAGATTGTCCAAGCCTACGTGCTGAAAATTCGCGCTCTAGCGTGTAAATAGCAGTTTGCCATTCGTTCCAAGAATTCCATAGCCAGCGGAAGGCGAACATCCCGCCGATGGCAAGCACAATATAGATGAGCGGCTCGTATAGTGATAAAAATTTATAAATGGAAATCATAACTTAAAGTGATCGTAAAACCCCACGAACGATCTTTTCCATTTTCGGTGTAATGATTTTTCCTGCTTCCATAACTTCTTCATGGGTTGTGGTTGTTGAACCGTCTAAATTAGCTTTATTACTAATCCCGGAAAGACCAAGCACGCGCATGTTGCTGTGACGGGCTACAATTACCTCTGGTACTGTGGACATGCCGACAGAATCAGCACCTGCTGTTTTTAGGAAGCGCAAGTCTGCTGGAGATTCAAATGAAGGACCGCTCAATCCAGCGTATACACCTTCGCGTAAATTGATATTATTTTCCTTTGCAACACGCCTTGCTGTATCGGATAATTCACGATCGTACGCTTGGCTCATATCCGGGAAGCGTGTGCCAAACTCTTCGAGGTTAGGTCCTATCAGCGGATTAAATCCCGTCATACCCATTAAATTTAAATGATCTGTGATTAACATAACATCGCCGGGGTTGAATTCTGAATTTACACCGCCGGCGGCATTGGTTACAATTAATGTTTCCACGCCCAGTAATTTCATTACCCGTACAGGCAAGGTGATTTGACTCATACTGTAGCCTTCGTAAAAATGAATGCGTCCACGCATTACATAAACGATCTGGTTTTCCAGTTCGCCAATGACCAATTTTCCGCTGTGCCCATAAACTGTAGAGACTGGGAAATTAGGCGCTTCACTGAAGAGCATAGAATCTGCCTTTTGGACGGAATCAGCCAACTCGTTTAGCCCCGAACCGAGAATGATACCTACAGTTGGTTTATGTTTTGTGCGCATACGAATAGCCTGCGCAGTTTCTTGAATTTGTTCTATTGTCATGAATTGAGTGTGCATGTGGAATATACCTAATATTAATTTCAGAGCAAGAATACAAGTTATTATCTTCAGAACTTGAATTTGCTTGTTAAAAAGATTATATCAGAAATCAAAACACAGCTTTCAGAGGTAGTAAAAAAGCGTTTCTTATGCTATCCTACCTTAGATTAGTTGACGAAAAATTTATGAACAAACGATACTATTTCATTATTGACGCTGTTGCAACCTCGGTCTTTGTGCTTACTGGCATGTATTTTTTACTAACCCCCGAGTCGCAGCTGAATTTGTTTGGGAGTAGCGGGGGCGCTGCGGTTTCAGTGGCGGGGATGATTTTTTTTCTTGCAGGCTTAGCTTGTGCAATTCCTATATCTGTGCCAGTTACAAAATCAACAAAACAAATAACAGAATTTGTTACCTCAACCGTGGCGGTTGTTTTATTTTGGCTTTACATGCGCTCAGGCTATTTTGTTGAAAGCGGAATTATAGCTCTGTTGGTTGTTGCCAAAGCGTTTGTTTTGTATCTTGATGGTCGTCGCCATACGATAGATGTGGATATTTTGAAAATCATGTTGGGTGTGTTGAACGTGATTTGCGGCAGCTTTCTGCTAATAGAAAAAGGATTTACTTACAATCTTCCAGATTTAACAGGCTGGAGTTTTGTTATTACCGGGGTTGCGAGTTTATTTTTAATCCTTTCAAAATTTAAACAGAATCGCCTGCTGAATTACTTTCTAGTATTCCCTTGGGTCGTTTGGTGCGGGCTATTTTTTATATCTTTCAACTTAACACACATTATTTCGCCGATTTCCTTGGTTGTAATGATCCTTATTGGCGACACCTTTCCATGGGAAAGATTGTCTCTGCCAAAAAATGACATTGTGGGGCGCAGGGTTGTTTTTGCAACAAGCACTACTTTGGCTGTCGTGATTGGTGTGGTTAGCGGCTTGCTATTTATTTTGGAAGGAAAATTAACTACAGCCGAAATTCATATTATTTATCCTATTCGCCTTGCTATATTTTGGCTCTTTTTGATTCTCTCCCTTTTGATCATCTATGGCGTATCCACGATTCTTATCACCATTAATGGACTGACGCAGGATTTTCCGCTTTCAGCCAATGAAACAAACGAGAATAAACATACCTGGAATCAACGGATTTCCAGGTTTTTGTCTCCTTTTTCTCTTTCTCGTATTGGCTTGCAAGCTCGCTTGGATTCGCAAGCCAGTCGGATTGATTTATTAACCGACCAGTTGAATCTGCAAAAACGAAAGAACACTCAGCTTATTTTGCTAGGCGAGTTAAGCCAGCAACTGGAAACTCAGTTGGAGCAGCCGGTTGCCGCGCAATTGGTTGTTAATGCATTGGAACATGCAGTTGAATGTGATGTTGTTTGTGTGTATACCCACGAAATTGAGAAGCGAGAATTGATCGTGCTTGCATCTGCAGGAACTAATGCCAGAGTTATTCCTTGGGGCTATCGTCAAAATATATCAGTTGGCGTGCTAGGACGTGCGGTGCGACAGCGTAAGACACAAGTGGTGGATGATACAAAGCTTGACCCTGATTTTATAGCACTTGAAAATGAAAGAAGCCTTTCTATCCTTGCGTTACCCGTAATTTATAACGGATATGTTCATGGCGTACTTAAGTTGACTGCGCCGAAAGTAAATGCGTTTTCCAGTGCAGATGTAAGTCTAGTTGAAAATGCTGCTGAAGAATTAGCCCGAAGTTGGTCGCGTTCTATTTATTATCAAAAACTGACAGAGTTGATTGAATCGGGTGCTAGTCTATCCAGTATGATTTCTCCGCTAGATACAACGCGCCAAATAGCCACAATTTCGCGCAATACCTTGCAGGCTCGCTTTGTGTATGCAAAAATACAACCCGGCCAAGAAAACACTTTTGTTTTTACGGCATCTTCTGGGTTTGCGCCAAAATTATTGCAATCCATTGAAAAAGATGCTGAAAGCAATTCTGTTTTCAAGATGGCTTTGCAGGCATCGCACCCGTTTCGAATTCGTGACATTAATAAAAATATATCAACCCTTCACTTAGATGCAGATCAGCGAAACTTACGCAGTTTGCTGGTGATTCCCATCCGATTGCACAGGTTAAATGTTGGCGTTGTTTTTGCGTTCGGTAAACAAGACGAAGTCTTTTTCACTGAAGATGATGAATCTTTGGCAAGGTTAATTGCAACGCAGGCGGCAGGCGCATTCGAAAGCACTTGGCTGCAAGATGAATTACGAACTAGCTTAACAACAACCTCTTTACTATATCAACTGAGTATAAAAATTTTGCAGGCACTGGGTTTGCGAGAAGCGGCATTTTATATTGCTCAAACTGCGCAAAAACTTTCAGTGGAATCAGAAGCTGGGATTGTGCTGTTCCTGCCTAATGGTCAGATAGAAACGGAAGTGGGTGTAGATGCTTCCGGCAAGCGCCAGATCTCATCTCATCCTATGGCATTGATCGAAGAAACAATGTCGCAAAAAAAGACAATGTATATTTCTCGCAATCAGATCTCTGCGCAGGTTTCCATTCCGATTCAGACTCCCTTAAGAATATATGGTGTCCTTTGGATAAATATTCCTGATGAGCGCAGTCCAAAAGCAGGAAAAACCCCAGATTTGCAAACTCTTGCAAATCAAGCTGCGCTAGCACTTGAACGCCTGATATATCTTGAAGAGTCGCGCAGGCAGGCGGATGAATTAGAGATAGCATATTCTGAATTGGAATTAACTTATGATAGAACGCTCGCCGCTTTAATGTCATCGCTGGATGCGCGTGACCGTGAGACAGAAGGGCATAGTACACGGGTGAGTCAAATGACTGTGAAACTCGGATCTGCTTTGGGTTTGAGCGCTCACGAATTAAAAATATTAGAGCGCGGTTCGCTTTTGCACGACATCGGAAAAATCGGTGTTAGTGATACGATCTTGCATAAACCAGGTCAGTTGACAGAAGCCGAATGGAAGTTGATGAAATTGCACCCTGATATCGGCGCGCGCATCGTGGCAGGTATTCCGTTTTTGCTGGAAACAATTCCGCTGATTCGTCATCATCAAGAACGATGGGATGGTTCTGGGTATCCAGATGGGCTGCGCGGCGATTCGATCCCATTATTGGCACGCATTTTTTCAGTAATTGATGCTTTTGATGCATTAACCACCCTGCGTCCATATCGTGAGAAGATTACAGCCGCTGAAGCGTTTCAATATATTCGCGAGAATAAAGAGATTTTGTTTGACCCAAAAATTGTTGATGCCTTTGAAGAAATGTTTTCCACTTAAATTTATTGGTTGTTGGAAATGCTTTATTTATTAGAAATACCTTTAATAATCAAGAGTTAAATATTTTTTTAAATGCCTTGATGGTTTTTTTAACTCCATCGTCATCCACCCAAAAGTGTGTCACTAAGCGAAAGCGTCTCTTGTCTGCCCAATCTACCAATACCCCATATGTTTTCATTTGATCAATAATCTGCTGGTCAGTTAATTTAACATCCTTAGATAAATTAAAATAAATCATATTTGTAGAGGCAGTACCCGCATCTAAGACCAAGCCTGTAATCTGATTCAAACCATCAGCCAGCTTCTTCGCCCGTGCATGATCCTGCCTAAGCCTGCTCGTCATCGTGTCCATAGAAATTAATCCCGCTGCCGCCAAAACCCCAACTTGACGCATTCCTCCGCCGAGCATTTTTCTTAGGTGGCGCGCGCGCGCAATGAACTTATTCGTGCCAACTAACATCGACCCAACTGGTGCTGCCAACCCCTTGCTTAAGCAAAACATAACAGAATCAGCAGGCTCAGTTAATTCTTTGACAGAAACATTTTGCGCCGCCGCAGCGTTGAAGATGCGCGCCCCGTCAATGTGCAGGATCAAGCCTCGGTCACGTGCGAGAGCGCCAACTTCACGGGTATATGCCGCTGTAAGTGGAATTCCCCCGCATACGTTTTGAGTATTTTCAAGACAAATCAATCTAGTGATGGTGTGATGAACATCCTCAGTTTGAATTGCGGTGATGATATCTTGTATCGCCAGCGTTCCATCCGCCTGATTTTTAACAGGCATAGCATGAATGCCGCCTAACGCGGCGCTTCCACCTGCTTCGTTTATGTATATGTGCGAAAGATTTCCAAGAATGATCTCATCCCCGCGCTGACAGTGAATTAGCAATGCCAGTAAATTGCCCATCGTTCCGCTAGGCACAAATAAAGAGGCTTCTTTCCCTAGCATATCCGCGGCTTTTTCTTGAAGCTTGTTGACAGTGGGATCGTCCATATACACATCATCGCCCACTTCTGCTTCTGCCATGGCTTTTCGCATTTCAGGTGTGGGCTTGGTGACTGTGTCTGAGCGTAAGTCTATATATTCCATTGATTCTTCTCCAGAGCTTTATTGATTTATCATTGAGATTATACCTTTTCGTTACTTTCAATAAACTGAGAGTAACAAGTTTGAGATTATACTTAAATGTAATTCGCTTGACAGATATATAACTAAATTGTTGAAGGAAATTCAATGCAGAAAATTTACGATTACGTCATTATTGGCTCTGGGTTTGGGGGCAGTGTTTCTGCGATGAGGCTTGTGCAAAAGGGGTACACCGTCTTAATTATTGAAAAAGGAAAACGATTTACAGATAAGGATTTTGCAAAATCCAACTGGCAGTTTTGGAAATATTTATGGATCCCAAAATTGCGGGCGCACGGAATTTTGCAAATCTCCCTCACCAAAGGGGCAATGATCTTGCATGGCGTGGGCGTGGGCGGGGGCAGTTTGGGATACGCAAATGTGTTGGAAGTTCCTACTGACGAAACATTTGAGACGCCCGCCTGGAATCATCCTATGCCTTGGAAGAAAACACTTGCGCCATATTACGAATCTGCGCGCAAAATGTTGAACCCTGCTCGAAATCCAAAATTATGGGCAGGCGATCTTGTGCTTAAGCAAATGGCAGAAGATATGAATATGGCGCACACCTTTCGCGCAACCGATGTTGGGGTATTTTTTGGCGAAGAAGCAGGCGTACTTGTCGCTGATCCATTTTTCAGCGGGGAAGGACCCGCGCGTGCAGGTTGTATCCAGTGCGGCGGATGTATGGTGGGTTGCCGTTACAATGCAAAAAATACCCTTCCAAAAAATTATTTATTTTTTGCAGAAAAACAAGGCGTAGAAGTTATTTCAGAAATGGAAGTTGTTGATGTTCTGCCAGCCGCCTCTGCTGAATCGCGCTATTCCATCACTTATCAATCATCTACAAAATTTTTAAAGAGTAAGCATACTGTTCAAGCGCATAATGTAATTTTTTCTGCCGGCGTAATGGGCACTATGAAATTATTGCTCAATCTGCGTGAAACCTCCTTGCCTAAGATTTCAGCCAAACTCGGCACAATGATCCGCACTAACTCTGAGGGCTTGCTTGGCTCTATTGCGCGCAAAAGTGATGTTGATTATTCACAAGGAATTGCGATTTCATCTATTTTTAACATGAATGAAACTACACGTGTTGAGCCAGTGCGTTATCCCGATGGTTCGTCTTTGATGCGTTTTGTTTCTGCGCCATTAATTGATCTGGATGCCAGCGTACCAGCGCGTATCCTCAAAACAATTGGCTGGGTTATCACTCGTCCGATCGATTTTTTGAAAACAATGATTTTGCCAGGCTGGGCGCATAATGCCACTATTTTGCTTGTCATGCAGCATGTTGATAATCGAATGCGTTTCAGGCTTGGGCGCAGTTTGCTGACGCTTTTCTCTCGCAGTCTTGTCGCTGAGGATGAGCCGGGCTACAAAATTAATGCCACTGTAGACGGCTCGCATGAATTAGTGCGTGATTTTGCCAAACGCACCAATGGAATTGCGATGGGTTCACTCGGCGAGAATTTATTAAACTTGCCTACAACTGCGCATGTTCTAGGCGGCGCTCCCATGGGCAAAAATGCAGATGAAGGTGTGGTTGACGAAAATTTTGAAATCCACAACTATCCTGGGTTGTATATTATTGACGGTTCCATTATGCCTGCTAACCCCGGTGTTAATCCAAGCCTGACGATTACCGCCTTGGCTGAATATGCAGTGAGTAAGATTAAACCTCTTGCATAAGTAAAAACAAACTAGCCACAGAGAATACACAGTTCTCTGTGAAAAGCTGTGAAGCTCATTTTTCTCTGTGATCTCTGTGGCAAAAAAGACTTTTGCAAGAGGTCAATTGTAGAAAAAAACCCGTGATAATTCGTGAAACCCGTGGCAAAAAAGGAAACTATGACAAACTTCACTACTACCCTTGAATACGCACATCAATTAGATCAGCAAGACCCTCTTGCTTCTTATCGAAATCAATTTTTAATCAGTGACCCAAGTCTTATTTATTTTGACGGCAATTCTTTGGGGCGCATGTCTAAATCCGTCGTTGAGCGAATGCAAAAAGCGATTGCAAAAGAGTGGGGTGCAGACCTTATCCGCGGCTGGAATAAAGGTTGGTGGGAAGCTCCTGCAAGAATTGGCGAAATGCTCGCCGCTGTTTTAGGTGCGGCTGAAGGGCAGGTTATTGTTAGTGATCAAACTTCGCTCAATTTATATAAACTTGCAATGGCGGCGCTTACATTACAGCCAGAAAAAAAACGTATTATCACCGACACATTTAATTTCCCTTCTGACCTTTATATTTTGCAAGGTATTGTTAAATCACTTGGCAACCAGCATGAAATAGTCCGCATCGGCGCACAAGATAATGACATCACCCCAGACCTTGCCGCGCTTGAATCTGCAATTGACGAAAACACTGCCCTTGTTACACTTTCGCACACCACTTTTAAAAGTGGATATGTATATGATATGCAAAAGATAACTGAAATGGCCCATCGCAAAGGCGCACTTATCCTATGGGATCTAAGCCATTCAGCCGGCGCATATCCTGTTGAACTCGATAAATGCAATGTGGATTTAGCGATTGGCTGTACTTATAAATACCTCAATGGCGGACCAGGCGCACCTGCGTTTCTTTACGTCAATAAAAAAATTCAAGAAAAAACTTCATCGCCCATTTGGGGCTGGTGGGGGCAAAGCAACCCGTTTGATTTTGGCTTGGAGTACACACCCGCCCCCGGTCCGCACAGGTTTTTAACCGGCACTGCGCCCATGCTCTCAATGATTGCGCTCGAAACGGGCATCGTTCCATTATTAGATGCAGGTATCACTCGTTTACGCGAAAAATCTATTTTGATGACAGACTACGCCTCATTCTTAACGGATAGCTGGCTTGCCCCATTGAGCTTTTCTCTCGGCTCTCCGCGTGATTCTGCCAAGCGCGGCTCGCATATTAGTATTCGACATCCCGAAGGTTATCGTATCAACCGCGCCCTCATCGAAGAAATGAATGTTATTCCAGATTTTCGCGCCCCCGACAATTTGCGTCTTGGTTTTGCACCTCTCTACCTTTCCTTCGCAGAGATATGGGAAGGCTTTGATAGAATTAAACAAGTTGTGCAGCAAAAGAAATACGAGAAGTACTCTGCCCAAAAATTGGTAGTAACGTAATTATTTACGCGCAAGCGTTATTGTAGATGCGCCATCGGCAGATGTAATCGTTAATAAATTTTCATCAATCTGAAAAGTGACTGACTTATCCGACAAAATGCCCAGAACCATGCTTTCTTGAGAGGAAACAGCTTCACAAAACATTAACGTTGAAAAAATTGCCCCAAAGACAATTTCATTATTATTCAACTTGTATTCGCCGCCAAAAGAATTACAGCCAACATTTCCGTTTAATTTACCGTCTTTGCCAAAAATAATGGAAGTGTCTACATCCGTTAAAGCAGAAGTAGGGTTCGATGTGTCGCCGTACGAAACCAGTTCCCATTCACCTGCAATGGCCAAATCCGCTTTTGTGGAACACGCGCTTAATAAGATGAGTAAAGCAGTTAAAATTATTGTAGTTGTTTTCATTTGTATCTCCTGTGTACTATTGACGACTCTAATCAAAAAAAGTTCCCAATTGTAAAAATGCAGAAACTACAGAAAATGCAGGTTCGGTAAAACCGAACCTGCATTTTCTGTAGTTAAATTTGAGTCTATTCTTTACTTCTTTTTGGCTTCTACGTACGCGGCTACTGCTTCCAGTATAAAACCTGCGAGCTTTGGATGTAGCTTGTCGAAATTTGCTTTGAAGCGCGCATCGTCGTTATAGCCTTTTGCCAACTCTCTAAGTTGGTCGAGATTTGGTGTCCAAAAATACTGCATGTGTTTGTGCCAGCGTTCAACGACCGCCTGTGCTTCTGAGCTGTTTGCGCCTTTTGGCATTACAGCAATCATATCCACGTAAACTGCCTTGCCTTCTGCCATAATTGCCTCTTTCTTTGCAGCAGAATATGCCTTCCACTTACGATTAGATTCGCGCACGGTTTCGGGATCATATAGTTGCTCTGCCTCTTGGGCGTACTGCTCCTGCTCTTCATCGCTAAAGCCTTTAAACAATTCTTTTTCGCTCATGATCTTTTTTCCTTTCAGATGATTAATTGTATTGCCCACTGTGATAAGCAGCCGCTTCGTCTTTTCCATTTGCCTGATCAGCGATTCTTTATGTGTTTCCAACGCTGACAACGCGTCAAAGTCACGGCGTCCCATGATTTTACGAATTTCATCCAGCGGCATATCCAACTCTCGATAAAATAGAATTTGCTGCAAGCGCAAGAGGGATTCTTCACCGTAGTAGCGATAGCCATTATCGCCAACACGGGTTGGCTTAAGAAGCCCAATGCCGTCATAATGATGGAGCGTGCGCGGTGTAACACCTGCTATTTTAGAGAGTTGTTTTACAGTGAACATACCGCAACTATAAACCCTAACGTTACGTTAATGTCAAGGTTTTTAAAGTTGGAAGTTGAGGGTCAAAAGTCAAAGGTTTTAGGTTGCAAGGTACAATCGTATACATGACGCATATTGATATTGTTTATAAAGATTCTGACGTTTTGCTTGTTAATAAACCTGCAGGGCTTTCTGTTTTGCCAGAGGGCTGGGAAAAGGAGGCTGATTATCTTGTTAAAATGCTGAATGAACAATTTGGCAAGGTGTGGGTTGTGCATCGTATAGATAAAATCACCAGCGGTATTATTGTTTTCGCATTAACCGCTGAAGCCCATCGTTCGTTAAATATTCAATTTGAAAAACATCAAGTGGAGAAAACGTATCACGCTATTTTGGTGGGTGTGCCCAAGTGGGATGAGAAGATTACAAAATTTCCTTTACGTGTGAATGTTGGGCATAAGCACCGCACTATGGTGGACAACAGAAGCGGCATCCGCTCTGAGACACGATTCAAGGTTCTGAAGCGCAACCCAGCCTCAGCGTTAGTAGAGGCGATGCCGATGACGGGCAGAACTCATCAGATTAGAGTCCACGCTTACGCGTTGGGGTATCCGCTGTTGGGTGATACTCTGTATAGCGCGCCTGAAACAAATGTGATTTTACGCCCTGCGCTTCACGCATACTCATTGGCTATTACTCATCCAAACACGCAGGAAAGATCATCTTTTACTGCCCCGTACCCTAATGACTTCGCTAAAGCGCTGATTGACTTAAAGGTGTGAATTTGATAATATATATCCACTTCAGCTCCAACAAAACAAGGAGAAAAAATGTTACAAGAAATTGATGTTCAAACAATTAATATAAGCCCTGCCGCTTCAGAAGCGGTTCAGAATATTATCACTGAGCGCAACCTTGACGGCTATGCTCTGCGCGTATATGTTGCAGGCGGCGGATGCTGCGGGGTTAGCTTTGGCATGGCGCTCGATAATAACTTTCAAGGGAATGATATGACCTTTGAAGCAAATGGAATTAAAGTCGTAGTTGATAATATTTCCATGGATTCATTGCGCGGCGCCACCGTTGATTTTGTGAACGACCCTCAGCGTGGCGCTGGTTTTGTAGTCAGCAATCCTAATGCTGCAGCTTCTGAACATGGCGGTTGCGCATGTGGTAGTGGAGGCAGTGGTGGTGGTGGCGGCTGTGGATGCGGCGGCGGAGCTAGTGCTTGCTCTTGCGGCAACCATAACTAATTATAGAAATTAAAACAAAAAAGACCAGCGAAATATGCTGGTCTTTTTTGTTTTAACGTCCACGCAGGAAGGAAATTAATGTGCCTAGTGCGCCGATGAATGCCAGAGCAAGAATGGTTAATCCAGATGGGATGCGGCTTGGCTGTTCTGTTTCGTCTTGAAATGCTGGGATGGCAATTGGGGCTGGAGCTGTATAGGTGGGCAGACGAGTTGCTGCATTTTGAGTAATGAATGCTGCTGCAAGAGTTGGGTTAATGGTGGGTGTCGATGCAAAAGTTGGCGTTGGTGGAACTTCAATAATTTGCAGGGTGCCGTTGTTTAATGAAACTGATAAGGCGTATACCCAGCCTACAGAGCCTGGTACGCCTTCATATTTAATTTTTATATATTGTTCATCTGGTGAACGCCCCAGCGCTGGGGCTTGTTGCAGTGCGAGTAAAACACCAATTGGATTTGGGTAATCGTATTTGCCGGGTCCTGCATATACATATATATAGCCTAGGTCTTGATAGACCTCAACGTAAGCGCCTAAGGGTGTGCCTGTGACGGTTGGAATAATGCCTGTAGGTTGTTGTGCGCGCGCGATCTTAGGCGGAGCTGTGATTATATTTAATAATAATCCTACACTAAATAATAGACTCAGTAATAATAGAGAATAATTCTTTTTGTTCATGATCACGAACGACGCATGAATGAAGCCAGAAGACCCATTAAGCCAATGATCGCAAAAAAGATAACGGCGCCTGCCATTGGAAATGGTAATGAATTTTTTGCTGATGGTGTATCTGTAAACGCAGGTATGGATAACGATGGAGGCGGTGTGAATGTTGGCAGACGAGTCACGGTGGTTTGAGTTGAAAATTGGGCTAGCA
Source organism: Anaerolineaceae bacterium (assembly GCA_009885945.1). Lineage (GTDB taxonomy): Bacteria > Chloroflexota > Anaerolineae > Anaerolineales > Villigracilaceae > VFJR01. The sequence continues at coordinate 25,274 of VFJR01000059.1, read as the reverse complement.
ATGTTGGGTCTATTGTAGGCGTGGGAGGGGGCACCAAAGTTGGCGGCGGTTCGCTGATGTTTAATGTTCCTGGAGATACTTGTACAAGCGCCGCGTATACCCAGCCGGCGTCAAAAGGCGCGCCAGGGTAGGAGATTTGAATCCAATCGCCGCCCGGAGAACGCCCTAAGGCTGGAGCGGTTTGCCCTGGCAGTAAAGTTCCAACAACGGGGTAGGCAATTGAGCCAGGTCCCATGCGCACATTAATCTGCGGCTCGGTTGAGATGACAGTAATATACATTCCATTGCTATTCGATGCGGATGTCGGTGTTGGCTCTTGAGCATGAGCTGTTGCCGCGCTTTTAAGTGCACAAAACATTAGGATGGACATCAAAGAGAAAAGATGAAACTTATTTTTATTCATTGCGTTATATTGATGTAAGTTGGATTGTGAGGGGATGTGTATAGGAAACTGTAAGGATGGTTTAATAATGTCAAATTCAATTGAGATTATAATCTAAAACATGGATCGTAAAATTTTTCACGGAAAAATAGCCCCAACAGATATTGCGCAGGCATTGCTAGCGGAGTTTGATCAAGGTAATTTGCGCGCGCAAATGGCAGGGCAGGGTAAAAAAATAGCTGTACAAATTGGCACGCGCCTTGATTCGCAATCTGGCGGGCAGACTGCTTTGACTGTCTCTATTCAAGAGACTCAAGGTGGTGTAATGGTGGAGGTGGGGCAACAGGCGTGGATGGGCGTAGCGGCTAGCCTTGGGTATAGCGCATTTGCAGCCTTGAGGAATCCGCTAAGTTTACTGGGGCGTTTGGACGATATTGCTCAGGATATTGAAAGTTTGCAGCTGGCAGAGCGTGCCTGGCGGGTGGTTGGCGCTGCGATTAAATCTGCGGGGGCATCTCATCAACTTTCTGAAAAATTAAGCAGGTTGACTTGTGACCACTGCGGTGTAGCTACCCCGGTTGGGGAACCCGCTTGTATTGCTTGCGGAGCCCCGCTCGGTAAATCCCAGCCAAAGCCATGTTCTAAATGTGGGTTTATTGTTGACGCAAGTGGCGTGACTTGTCAAAATTGTGGAAATATTGTGTGATTCATCACTTGCAAAACAGCTATCGGTATCCTATAATCATATAGTGAAAGCTAAAGTATATGTTCGTTGCTAGAAATACATTGGGATAAATAATGACTGAAACACAAGATAAAAACCAGCAAGAAGAAGATACTACTATGCCAGAAAACGCCTTTCTTATTATTGAAGGCGTGAAAGTTTTTCCTCTTAAAGTGAGCGTGGTAAATATTGGGCGCAGGCTGGATAACCAGCTTGTGATTGACGACCCGCGCGTTTCACGAAATCATGTACAGTTGCGTTCCCTAAAGGGGCGGTTTGTGCTTTTTGATTTGAACTCAACAGGCGGGACTTTCGTGAATGGGCAAAGGACGAATCAAAGTGTTCTTTATCCCGGGGATGTGATTTCACTGGCGGGCGTTGCCATAATTTTTGGGCAGGATAACCCGCCGCCGCGCCCAGACCTAGCTGAGACATCTCCTTTGATGAATGCCTCTCAGGATCGACCAACTGCTATTTTACGGGAAATGACAACAGCAAAATTTAATCAAAAAGATCGTAAATAGAGATAAAAGCGACTCCTTTTTCTGAGTCGCTTTTATTGTTTAATTACCCCTTATAATTGACACATTATGAGCGGAATTATCGTATTAATTTTAAGATTGTTGCTTGCTATTGCTTTATACGCATTTCTTGGTTGGGCAATTTATACTTTGTGGCGCGGTTTAAAGAGCCAGGCGTCAGAGTTGATGTTGCGTACGGTTCCGAGAATCAACTTGACAGTGCGGAGCAGAGGCGGGTTTTCATCAATCAAATTATTTGATCAGCAAGAAATTACTATTGGCCGTGACCCAGAGTGCGATCTTCATTTGGATGAGACTATTATTTCTGCGCGGCATGCGCGGCTTCGTTATCATCATAATCAGTGGTGGTTAGAAGATTTGGAATCGAAGAATGGCACGCGTTTAAATAAACATGTTGTGAATATTCCAACAGTAGTGACTTCTGGTGATGAGATTGTGTGCGGGAAAACAAAGATAGTTGTAAAGATCGAGTGATTTAATATTATTTAAGCGGATTGGTGGCTATGAAAAGTAAATTATTGTATGGTGGAATTGAAGCGGGTGGAACAAAATTTGTCTGTGCGGTTGGGGATGGGGACGGGAATATCATTGAGAAAATTCAGTTTCCAACTGCAGCGCCTGCTGAAACATTGAAAACAGCGGTCTTTTTTTTTAAACCTTTTGTGGAATCTGGCGCCCTAAAAAATATAGGCTTGGGTTCTTTTGGCCCCATCGACCTTGAAATTAATTCAGTTACCTATGGCTATATTACTACTACGCCAAAGCCTAAATGGCAAAATACTAATATTGTTGGCGCTCTTGAAACTGAGCTTGGTGTAAAAGTTATTTTTGATACAGATGTAAACGCGGCCGCTTTTGGGGAATTTATGTTTGGAGCAAGCAAGGATTTAGACCCATCTTTGTATATTACGATTGGGACAGGGATTGGCGGCGGTTATGTGATTGGCAGTAAAACCTTAAAAGGTTTAGCAGTTCCTGAAATGGGGCATATACGCGTGCTTCATGATTGGAAGGATGATGATTTTTCAGGAGTGTGTCCCTATCATGGCGATTGTTTTGAGGGGTTAGCATCTGGTGTAGCGATATACAAGAGAACTGGGAAGAAGGCTGAAGTGATTGATGATAATGATGCAGTTTGGGATTTAGAGGCAAATTATATCGGTCAAGCAATTGCCAACCTTGTTCTTATTTTAAGCCCTAAAAAAATAATCCTCGGGGGAGGAGTGATGCACAGCAAATTTTTGTTTGCGGGTATTCGAAAAAAAGTACAAGAAACATTAAATAACTACGTCCAGCATAAAGATATTCTTGAGAATATTGATGAATATATTATTCCTCCAGCCTTGGGTGATAATTCTGGAGTTCTTGGGGCAATTGCTCTTGCGAAAGAGGCGGAATGATTGTCTTTGGGGTGGCGGCTAAACACAATAAAATTAGAGCGAGATATTATCTCGCTCTAATTTTATCTATAACCCAAGCCATTCACCTGCCGATTTTGGCAGTTGCGCAATAGCGCCTTGGCGGGTGGTGCATTGCGGCAATGATTCGAGAAATAAACGTCCATATTGTTTGGTGAGAATACGTCTGTCGAGAATTGCAACCACGCCGCGGTCTGAGGCGGTGCGAATTAAGCGCCCGAAGCCTTGGCGGAATTTTAAAATAGATTCGGGTAAGTAATATTCATGGAAGGCATCTTCGTATAATTCAGATCGGGCGGCGATGATGGGGTCAGATGGAACATCAAAAGGCAGTTTGGTAATGAATACAACTTGGAGCGAATCGCCGGGCACGTCTACGCCTTCCCAGAAGGAGCGTGTGCCGAGCAATACTGCGCGTTCGGTGGATTTGAAAGATTCAAGCAATGCGTTGGGAGAGGCGCCGTCGCCTTGTTCGTAGACATAAATATCTTCTTTGGCGAGCGGGTTTGTAATAGCTTGCGCGGTTTTCTTGAGCGCGGCGTAGGATGTAAACAAAACCAACATGCGCCCGCCAGTGGCTTTGGCAGTGTTGATAATGGCGCGGTCTAATGCCTGTTGATAGCCGTGTACGTTTGGCTCTGGAATATCGTTGGCTACATATAATAACGCGGCGCTTTCATAATCATAAGGTGAGCCGAGAGTCATCGTGTCGGCTTCGTCAGCGCCGAGCGCATTTTTGAGATATTGATATTCGCCATGCGCAGTGAGAGTGGCAGAGGTAACAATAACGCTGGCTTTTTGATGCCAGAGGTTTTCTTCGATCATGGGACCAATCCTCAGCGGGGCGGCGTTTAATGTGATTTTGTTGCCGTTGGGTTGCATCTCCAGCCAGTAGATTTGCTCGTTGTTAGGTTTGCTAAACATGCCAAATAAATTTGTGTGCGCTTCTGATAATCTGCGTGAGAAGTTAGCGATGTCACCAAGAGAATCCTCGAGTTGATCGTGACCATCGGAGTAAATATCTGCAACGGCTTTGTGAATCTCATCAACACTTTTTAGCAAAATGGTCATGGTTTGGTTCGTTTGTTCCCATGCATTTTCAACTTCATCCCAGACGGGCAGTGTGCGCGTGTTAGGCAGAACGCGCATTGTCCATGAATAATTGTTTTGCTGTTGTCCTTCGCGCTGGCTTTGAATAAAGAATCCAATCGCGTTGAAGAATTCGCGGTTGAGTTGTTCCAAGCGAAAGGCGCTGTCGGTGGCGTGGCTGACCTTTTGTTGAAGCAAGCCAAAGTCGGAGGGGCGCAGCGTGTTGTGAGCCGCGCCCAAGGTGCGCCCAAGAATCCCGGCGTTTGATCCGCCTACTTCTTTCATCATACGTTCCAAATCATACTGGTTCAAACGGAAAGAAAGCGCGTTGGTAGTGGCAGACTCAAGATGATGACCTTCGTCGATCACCAAATAAGAATATTCAGGTAACACTTTATTGCCTGTGGCAATATCCGATAATAATAAGGCATGATTGACCACGAGAATATGCGCTGTTTGCGAGGCGGTCTTTGCAATGTGAAATGGGCATGTGCCGCCTTCACGCCCCATGCATGTTTCAGTGATACAAGCATCGTCTTCAGCAGACATGCGCATCCACACTTCGCGTTCAACGGGTCCGTTGAGATTCAATTCGTTGCGGTCGCCCGATTCGTTTTCCAATTGCCAGACCATAATTTTTGCCAGCACGCGCATTTCATCGGCGTTGCGCGGACCGTATTGTTTAATGTTTTGCAATCGGCGCGGGCATAAATAATTAGAACGTCCCTTTAACATGGCAGAACGTAAATTAATATTTAATGCGGCGGCGAGATCGGGCAGGTCTTTTTGAATTAGTTGATCTTGCAAGTTGATCGTGTTTGTGGAGACAACCACGCGCGCATTATTTTTAATGGCAAACATGGCGGCAGGCACAAGATAAGCAAAAGATTTGCCAACACCTGTGCCAGCTTCGATCATTAGATGATTGCCGCGTGAAAGCGCTTTGGTGACCGCCTTGAGCATTTCCACTTGTTCGGGGCGTTGTTCGTATGCTTCAAAATACTTTGAGAAAGGTCCGCCATACTCAAGAATGGATGCGACTTCTTCTGCGTCGAGTTCTTTCGGCTCTTCTGGGATTTCTATGGCTGGTAAACGCTCGCCATCCCCGAAAATTTGCTTCTGTTTTCTGCGAACTTTTTTCGCGCCGATGCCTTCTTTGGCGCGCGCTTGAAGCACTTCTTGAAATACGTAGTTGGCATTCCAGTCTAGAGGCTCGCCTAAGCGCACGATCTCTGAAATTAAATCAATCGGTAGTTCCATCGCAATTTCGATAAGGCGGTTGTAGACAGCGTGAGTCACGCGCGTATCGTCGAGGGCGCGGTGTGTGGCTGGCAGGAGAATGCCCAATTGTTTGCCCAAAGCACCGAGGTTGTATCTGCTGGCAGTGGGAAAAAGAACCGATGCTAATTCGTAGGTATCGATCACTTCATTGTGTTGTAGCAACCCTTTTTTTTGCAGGAACCCCAAATCAAATTTGACATTATGTCCCACTACCGGCGCGTCGCCGACGAAGGCTTCCAACTGATGGGCAACCTCTTGGAGCCGCGGAGCACCGCGCACCATGGCGTCATCAATATTGGTTAATCCTATAATAAATGGGGGAATGGGCTTGCCGGGGTTAACCAGCGAAGACCACTCTGCTTCTACACGGTGACCCTTGAACTTAACCGCCGCAATCTCAATAATGGAATCGCGTTCGTCGCTTAAGCCCGTGGTTTCTATATCTATGGCTACGATTGATTTCATAATAGAACAAGTGTACCATATGGGAATTTTAGAGAATAGTGGATGTAGATTTTAATAACTGACCTTACGTCTTCGAGACGGTGCGGAACATCAGGTAATAATAATTTTGCACATGCTATACTAAGAACATACGAAGCCCGTCTTCACATCCATCCTAAATATAGGAGATCTTTTAGTGACTAGCCAACATACAAAACCTGTCATAACTATATTATTGCTACTATTTGTGGCAGTGGCTTGCGTTCCACAAACACCCACGGCGCCGCCTGTAGATTCCATGGGCACTATTGTCGCCCAATTGGCATCTGGTATGCAGACTCAAACTGCTGCTGCTTATACACCTACACCCACGCCTCGACCGGTTAAGGCAACTAAAACACGTGGTCCTACTAAAGTGAAACTTACAGCTACTAAAAAAGCACCTATCGCGAAGCCTATTACGAATAAGTTCACAAGTTGCTGGTATGGCCCTGGTTCGTCTTACGAGCTGGATAGTAATATTGAAGCAGGGCAAAAGGTTCAATTGGAGGGTCGCGGTAGCGTTGATGGTTGGTTAGTAATCCTTAATCCATATTTTCATAAACTCTGCTGGATCTCTGCGGCTGATCTGGATGTTGATCCGCTTATAGACTTAAATATTTATCCAGTAATGACTCCGGGTCATTAATTATTATATATTGGAAGATAATAGATTAAGGAGCAAACAATGAAAATCTCTGAATGGATCGAATCAAATCGCTCGATGTTCGTTGAACTCAGTAACGAAATTTGGGGCTATGCTGAGCTTGGTTATAAAGAAGTTCAATCGTCAAAGACATTGGAAGATGCGCTTGAGGAGAACGGTTTCAAAATTGAGCGCGGGCTGGCAGAAATCCCGACAGCCTTTGTTGCTAGTTATGGAAACAGTGATGGTCCTGTTATCGGTATTCTTGGAGAGTACGATGCCTTGCCTGGATTAAGTCAGGATTGCGTGCCATATCGTAAACCGCTTGATAATGGCATGCCGGGTCACGGCTGCGGGCATAACTTATTAGGGGTAGCAGGGCTGGCGGCATGTATGGCGGTTAAGCAAGCAATTGACTCCGGTGAAGTAAAAGGCATGATTAAATATTTTGGATGCCCGGCAGAAGAAGGCGGCGCAGGCAAAGCGTTTATGGCGAATGCGGGTGTCTTTGATGGCGTAGATATTTGCCTGACTTGGCACCCTGACACATTTAACGGAACACTGTACGCGAACTTCCTTGCTATTTATTGCGCAACTTTCAAGTTCCATGGCAAGACAGCCCACGCTGCCGCAGACCCATTCAACGGAAGAAGTGCGCTGGACGCGGTTGAGTTGATGAATGTGGGCGTTAACTTTTTACGTGAACACATGATCCCCGATGCGCGAGTCCATTACGTTGTTACAAAAGGCGGAGTAGCCCCGAACGTTGTACCCGATGAAGCCGAGTCGTATTACTTTGTGCGTGCCCCGCGTACCGATCAACTGGATTCGTTATTCGAGCGCATTAAAAATGTTGCCAAAGGAGCCGCGTTGATGACTGGCACGGAAGTGGATATTAAGGTAATTACAGGCATGTCCAATATGCTTCCTAATGAGACCATCAACGATGTTCTGCAAGCTAAATTGCATGAAGTGGGCGCGCCAAAATTTACTGAAGATGAACATGCCTTTGCCCGTGAACTTTCCAAATCTATTCCAGCAGACAGCCTCGCCACAAGCGCTTATGTTTATGGATTGGATTCAAAAGCAGTTGCCGCATTAAAGGATACTGTTCTATTTGAAGATATTTTGCCGCCCTTCAAAACCGAGATCGTTCTGCCTGGTTCGACAGATGTTGGCGACGTCTCTTGGGTTGCGCCGACGGGACAAATCATCACTACGTGTTGGGCTTTAGGTTCGCCGGGTCATTCATGGCAAATTGTTGCGCAAGGCAAAATGGGCATTGGGCAGCGCGGCATGTTATACGCCGGTAAGGTAATGGCGGTCAGCGCATTAGAATTTATGCAAAATAAAAAACTGCGCGAGCAAGCCATGCAAGAATTTAAACAAAAACGCGCCGCCGCAAATTACGTCTCCCCGATTCCTGCAGGCACAAAGCCGCCCTTGAATATCTAGCCTTGCGCGGATTTTAACTCTGCTTTAAAAATGATGCGCCTTAGGAGATATTCATGACTGCAAAAATAATTCTCAATCCATATTCAAACCGTTGGAATTCGAAGGCACGCTGGCCCGAAGCTGAGTCTGCCTTGAGGGCTGTGGGTCTTGATTTTGAAATAGCATTATCAGAACGCAAAGGGCATATCGCTGAACTGGCTGAACAAGCCGCTCGTGCTGGATTTGCTCCGATTGTTGCGATGGGGGGTGACGGGACGGTAGGCGAAGTTGTCAACGGTTTGGCGAGTGCCGCGAAGTCTGAGCAGGATGCGCTGGGTCCATTAGGTATTTTGCCAACGGGCACTGCAAATGATATTTGTTTTTCGCTTGGGTTGCCTACTGATTTAAGCGCGGCTGTAAAAGTGATTGCGGCTGGCAAGACCAGAAATATGGACCTCGGCTTGTTAAATGGAAAATATTTTGTCAACAACTCTGCAGCGGGGCTTGAGCCGTATGTCTCCATCAAGCACGAAGCCATTCATTGGGTCAAAGGCATGGCTCGATATTTGATCGCGGCGGTGCAGGGCATTTTGGATAAGCCTGAGTGGCAGGCTGTAGTGAAATGGGATGATGGAGAATATGAGGGCCCGATCTCACTGATCTCAATTGGGAATGGGCGGCGCACAGGCGGATTCTTTATGACTCCGCACGCCAACATGTTTGACGGCAAGCTGGCGCTGGCATTCGGATATCGAAGTACGCGGCTGGGATTATTCCAAGCTTTGCCGCGCGCCTTTAACGAAGGCGAAAAGAGTTACATCTACATGGATGGGATGCGTGAAGTGCAGACCAGTAAAATTTCGGTGCATCTAAACCGCTCTTCGCCCGCACACACAGACGGAGAATTGTTCCCCGAGTGGATGCAGGATTTTGAATATTCTATTCAGCCAAGCCGCTTGCAGATTTTGGTGCCGTAATTTACTGCGTGGTGGCGAGGGTTGAGTCACGGCGGGGGCGGATACTTGCCGTTTGAGGCTAGGAGGGGAAGAATTGCCACGCCCACCCAGAAGCAACCCAAAAACCAGAACTCACGCCATCGAACTCCGCAAAGAACCTACACCCGCCGAGCGAAAATTGTGGGTAATTATCCGCAATGACCAGTTAGAAGTCAACTTTAGAAGGCAGCACGCCATCGGCAAATACATTCCCGATTTTGTCTGCATCGAAAAGAAACTCATCATCGAACTGGATGGAAGTCAGCATTTGGAACAGGAAGAGTACGATCTGGAAAGAACAAAATACCTGAACTCTATCGGCTACAAAGTGATCCGCTTTTGGAACAACGAAGTGACGAAAAATATGGATGGCGTTATACTCGCCATACTTCATGTGCTGGAATATGAAACCAGTAAAGAATAGATTTTAAATTTTACTTTCCCGTGGGCCTGTAAAAAAAATTATTGCGAAAAGATTCTCAAAAAAAGAACTCATCCAAATCACTTTCTATTTTCTACTATGTCTCAACCCCAAAACCCCTTACACGGCATTACCTTGGAAATGATCCTAACCCATTTAGTGGAGCAATACGGTTGGGAAGAACTGGGCGTGCGCATTCCCATTAAATGCTTTACAGATAATCCCAGTATTAAATCCAGTCTCAAGTTTTTGCGAACTACCCCTTGGGCAAGAAAAAAAGTGGAAGATCTATATCTGCGCACAATAAAAAAGGCCTGACGATTTCCAAACTGTCAGGCCTTTCCTAATTATCTTTTTCTTATTCCACAATACTAATCGGAATATCGTTCTTCCCGCCCAGCGCCGCCACAGAAACTTTGGCGGCGATCTTTTGCGATATTTCTGTCAACGCCTTGGCAACCACCGAATCAGGGTGAGAGGCAACAATCGGTTTGCCAGTATCCCCGCCGATGCGTATATTTTGATCAATGGGCACCATGCCGAGTAATTCTGTTTGGGTTGATTCTGCTAATTTTGCGCCGCCGCCAGAGCCGAACAAATCCATGCGTGTACCGTCTGGCAACTCGAGGTAAGACATATTCTCAACAATGCCAAGGATCGGCACTTCGAGAGTCTTGAACATATTCAAGCCGCGCGATGCGTCTTCTAGTGATACCAACTGAGGCAGAGTCACAACAACAGCGCCGCTGAGGGGCAGGGCTTGAGCGAGACTCAAAGAGGCGTCGCCGGTGCCGGGCGGCAGATCAACAATCAGGTAGTCTAGTTCGCCCCAATCTACATCGCCTAAAAATTGACGAATAGCAGAGTTCAACATCGGTCCGCGCCAGATGAGCGGCTGTCCAGGCTTAACCAGCAGACCCATCGATATCATTTTCAATCCATAAGCCTGTGCAGGAATCAAGCGCTTGCCATCGGGCGGAGGTAGTTTTTCTACGCCCAGCATCGTGGGTGTGTTGGGACCGTAAATATCCGCGTCTAATAAACCAACACGCGCGCCGCTCATCGCCAAAGACACAGCAATATTCACAGCCACAGTAGATTTTCCTACGCCGCCTTTGCCCGAGCCAACAGCGATGGCATTGCGAATAGGCATGTTCACCAATCCGCGCATACGCCCGTCGTTGGGTACATCCGAGTCCATTTTTATGTTCACTGTTTTAGCGCCAACAGACATCACCGCTTCTTTTGCTTCCCTTTCAATTTTTGCACGAAATGGGCAGGCGGGCGTGGTCAGCATGATCGTAAAGTTAACTTGCTCGCCCGTCACTTCAACATCGTGCACCATATTAAGTGTAACCAAATCCTGATGCAGATCAGGTTCTTGAACTTTGCTCAATGCGGCTAGTACAGATTCTTTTGTAAGTGTTGACATTTATTTTTCCAATTAATAATGATGTCGCTGTGTGCAGCGCTTTTGGTCTTAGGGATGAATTAATTTTTAACAATTATGGATTTGTTTTTCCATGTATGTTTTCTTCGAACCAGTCCTGGTAAATCGCATAAAGAATGTCGTCGTTGGCAAGCGCCGCGTCGTCCTCAAATTCTGAAAGCTCAAGCGTCCATTTATAAATTTGCTGTATAGTTACATCTTCAATATTTACGACTTTGTGCTGTCTGCGTAATTCCATTGCGATGGCGAAGGTGGATTCCCAGTTGAGTGTCATTGATAAGTGCGCAGATTATAGCAGGGTGAGGGTATAAGTCAATTGAATGATGTAAATATAATCATCTTTTTAGATGAAAAGCCGCTTCTCTCTTAAGCCGATATCTGATTCTGTTTCGAGAGGCGTTTTTTTTTCTCTGAAAACTACGCCGCGCCATAAGGGTTAGGGTTGCGTAGTAATAAACTCAATATAATCTTGTGTCACTGTCGGCGCATTTTTTTGACCGAGCAATTCAAGCAGCTCATTAACCAGTTCTGCTTTATGTTCTGCGTCTGTGCGGCTCCAGGTGCGCGATTTGATCTCGAGGAAGTGACCTGCGGCGGGCTGGATGATCTTATCGAGATTGACGAAAAACTCTGTGTCTTTGTAGCGAATTAACCAGCGCAAGCGGTCTTTTTCAATATTAACTTCTTGTTGTGGCTTGAAATATTCCTTATAAAAGCGCAGGCTGTGAATAGCAGGAGCAAAAAAGCGACTGCGTGAAAGAACTACATTGTCTGCTACTTTATCTTCACGTTTTACGCCCAGCAAGGTCAGCCTGCTGCGCGTGTTGGTGGTATTTCCTTTTTCATCGAGAAAATCATCTTCACGAAAGCGTAGGCGACCTTGTTTTTCATCGTCAAAGGAGAAATACGCATCATGTTCTATGTAATGCCTAAAGCGGATGATCTCAATTTCTGGTTGTTGTATTTTTTCGCTGACTGTGCCGGGGTTAGAAACTCTAACTTTGGTTTGCACTTCAAAGGATTCTTCTTCCAGTGATCCGCCTAACGCGATCAATTTGGATAACACAGATTGCTCGCGTTCGATCAGAAAGATATCTATTTTCTTTGCCATATCCTGGGCATGTTCAAGTAAGTCGGTTTCATTCAAGGTTAGTAATTTCTTCGAGCGCATTAACCATTTGCCATTAACCATCACATCTGTTACATCTGTGGATTTGGAGGCATAGACTAGTTGAGCATAGGCATTGTTTAAGTCACGCATGAAGCGTGGAGCATTATGTAAAGGCATGATATCCACAAGAATGATGTCGGCGCGTTTGCCAACTTCGAGAGAGCCAGTCACATCCCCAAGGTGAAGAGCCTTTGCGCCCATGCGGGTAGCCATAAGAAGGGCTGTTACAGCGGGGACAACGGTTGGGTCGTTGGAAACAGCTTTGGCGACGAAAGAGGCGAGGCGGATCTCTTCAAACATGTCAAGGTCATTATTGGAGGCGGGTCCATCTGTGCCGATGCCAACATTTAATCCGCTTTCAAGCATTTTTTGCACTGGCGCAAACCCAGAGGCAAGTTTTAAATTTGATGATGGGTTATGAGATATGCCCGCGCCTGCATGCAAGAGCGTTCGCATTTCGCCGCTGTCGATGTGAACACAATGGGCGGCAATTACTTTTGCTTCTAAAATGCCGTGTTTCTTTATGTAAGGCACAACGGGTATGCCATTTTCCTTGCGCATGGTTTCCACTTCATAGGCAGTTTCAGAAATATGGATGTGTAAGGGAACGTCAAATTCCTGTGCAAGATTTGATGTTGCGCGCAAGATTTCTGGTGTGCAACTATAGGGTGCATGCGGCGATACGGCGGGGGTGATCAGTGAGTGATTTTTCCAGCCCTGAATAAATTCTCGGGCTTTGTTAAGCGATACTTCAAATGATTCTGCATCTGGTGCAGGGTATTTCATGACGGTTTGCCCAAGCACAGCGCGCATACCAGCTTGCACAGTGGCTTTGGCGACATCTTCTTCAAAATAATACATGTCGTTGAAGGTGGTGATGCCGCTGCGAATCTGTTCTGCGCAGGCGAGTGAGGTGCCTAGTTTAACAAATTCTGGCGAGACGAATTCTCTTTCAACGGGCAGCATGTATCCCATTAGCCAAACGTCAAGCCGCAGGTCATCTGCCAAGCCGCGCAGGAGAGTCATGGGTACGTGTGTGTGGGCGTTGATCAAGCCCGGCATAAGAATTTTTCCGCCGCAGTCAATGATTTCTTTGGCGGTATATTCACTTTTTATGTCGGCTTCGTTGCCGACTGCGACAATTTTTTCGCCGCTAATTGCTATGGCGCCAGTGCGATATTGATTTAATGTTTCATCCATGGTGAGGATATGGGCATTGACGAGGAGGGTATCCGCTGTTTTTGTCATTTTTCTCCTTTGTTTTCCGTTAAGTCAAAATTTAATAAAACTTGCAGCACTTTTTTATTGACTTCAAAATCTGTGTTCGTGTGATCTGTTAGTTCCATATCTACTGCGGCGGCGCCTGTGGAAACTGCAAAATCTGCGAGGGTGCCAGTGTAAACGCAGCCTGTGTCAATAGGCGGGTAGGGGTAATTACTGGCTTTGGCAATTGCCTTGGCAAGCAGAATGGAGTTTGCTTCCCAAGGTTCGCCGCCAGGGAATACGCCTAAGGCGGCACTGTGATAGCTAATTACAGCCTTGATCTTGTGCGTGCTGAAAAAGTTTATCACAGCCTGTGTTTCAGGTTCAGAGGCAGGGGATGGTCCGCCGCTTGTTTTTGTGGAGTTGAAACATCCTTGCCTTTTCCAGGTCTTTGCCCAATTAATGGGGAAGTTGCGGTTTAAATCCACGCCATGATCATTTACGCGTCCGTCAATACCATAATCGCGCGCATCGCCATCTGGATTCAGGTTGCGTAAAATATATAGCTTTACGCCTGCTGGAATTGCGCTGGGATTTTCGTTAAAATATTTGATCAATTCATCAGCAAGCTCGATTGTGTTGCGTTCGTAGCCGCCGTGAATACCTGCGATGATCATTCTTTCGTCAATGCCAGCGCCGAAGGAATATACTTCGATCAGCCTGCCTGAAACAGATACGCCAATTGTCATTGGCTTTGGTCCAAAAATAAGCGTGAAGGGTGTGGGTGTTAAAAGCACTACTTCTGTGGATTGTGGGTTCCTTGTGACTGTAGGCAGATAGTAAGGCGTTGGCAGTGGTGTGTTTGTAGAATTAATAATGGGGTTGGAATATATCGTCTGACTAGGCGCCGAGCCTGCCTGAACAGAAGTTGTTTGCGTCCAGTATAAAATTCCAATAGCGGCGATTGCGATACAGCCTAGCAGAGGTAAAGAAACAGCCAGTGCGACAAGGTGTTCGTCTTTTTTGGGTTTACTGCGAGTCATTAATTTTTTTCTTCAGCTTTCAAACGTAAGGCATTAAGCGCATTGCTCAGCACCCAGCGCGGGAATGTTTTTACAGGTCCGCCATAGGTGATACGTTTTATGTCATCACCATTGGGGGTTAGTACTGCAAATTCGGCGACACGTTCTTCAAGGAATAATACAATGCCGAGCGCGGCAGTTGCGTTTGCATTTGCTTGGGCGGCACGTACTGTTTCAGTAAGCGAATCAGCTTGAAGGCGGGGCAGTGAAGCGATGCCTGGAAGTTTGAGTTTTATGGATTCTGGCAATCCGCTTTCGAGCAGAATCAATTTCCAGCCGCATCTTTCAACTGCATTGAATGTGATGCTTTCCAGTGTATCTTCATCTACACCGAAAACTGCACTCCCCAGCCGTTCGCGAACTTGCGCCTCAATTTCTGCGATCATACTATTTGCCTGAGTTTCATTTTCTGCCTTAGCGGCAATGCGCACATCTACAACGCCGCTGTGCGCAGCCAAGCCGACAGTGGGGTTGGTAAGTTTTTCTAGGTCGCCAATTTTATCGTCTATCATTCCCTCGCCAATTCCAGCCAGACGAATTAAGCGCACTTTGATAATTTCATGAAGCTTGAATTTTTTTTGCAAATACGGGATCACAGATTCGTGCAGGATATGTTCCATTTCGCTTGGCACACCCGGTAGAGAGATGATCGCCCCGTCGCCATTTGCATTTTGATATTCGACAATAAAGCAAGGCGCAGTGCCGACTGGATTATTTAAGGCAATGGAGCCTTTTGGAACATAAGCCTGGCGTTTTTGATTTTCGGTTGGTTTGCGTCCATAGCGCACGAATATAGCTGATATTTGCTCCCATAGTTCTTCACGAAATTCAACTTCAACACCTGCGGCTTTGGCAACAGCTTCCCGTGTGGGGTCGTCTACAGTGGGACCAAGACCGCCTGTGGTAATAATGATATTGGTGTGCTGCATGGATGCGTGAATTTCGGCTGCAATGCGTTCGGTGTTATCGCCAATAGTGATTGTGCGAAACAAATTCACGCCCAAGCCGCGCAGTGCGCGGGCAATGTAGCGCGTATTGGTGTCTACTATTTCACCAAGCAATATTTCAGTACCAATTGTAATGATTTCTGCAGAAGCCATCTTGTTTACGGGTAAATTGGCGTAAACGTACCGCCCTGAACTTGGAAGATTTTAATATCAGGTGTGATGCAATCTCCTGAGGGAGAGCACGTAATCACCGCGCTTAGACCTTGCAATTCTTTTGTTTGATATACTGCCGCGCGCAATGACTGGCGTGGAATAAAAAGTGTTCCGTTACTTTCTACCGAGACTTGAGCAATGGCTTGCAGAAGTAATGTAGCCGCATCGTACCCTTGCAAATGGTATGCCGCAATTGGCGCTTCGCCGTACGCATTAGTATATTTCTGGACAAAATCTGCTGATTCATCTGTGTTGGTAGGACCTGATAAATACATGCCTTGCGAAGCAGGATTTGTTTGTTGTATAAAATCGGTGCTTAATAAACCATCTGAGCTGATCAAGGCGAGATTGGTTAATCCAGCCTTGCGTATTTGATTGGTAAGTGCGACCCCGTCTGTTGTGTAAATTGGATAATATAAAATATCTGGCTCAAGCGCCGCAACTCTGCGCAAGATTTTTTCTGGGTCATCTTTGCCACTTTCAATTTGTATTTGCGCAAGGCACGAACCGCCCAATTGTTCAAAATTTTCGCAAGCCGCTTTTTGTAATTGTTCTGAGTATGCTGTGCCGTCATGAATCGTGACCATTTTCAAGACGCCCAATGCTTCAATTGCAAACTCTGCTACAAATTTCCCCTGCGCCTTATCATTATAGATGACGCGTAAAAAACCAGCCTCGTGAGATCCAACTTCTGTTAAAGATGGCGTAGTGCTGGATGGTGAAATTAAGATCATTTTTGCTTCGGTGAGAATTTGCGCGGCAGGAATGGATGCGCTTGAACATGTTCCGCCAATGATCCCCGTCATCTGTGCATCATTTGCAAATGCGGTAGCGCCATCAATGCCGCCTTGTTCCGAGCAAAGCTCATCACGTTGGATAAGTTCAACGGCAAATCCTTTAATTTTTCCGTAATCCGAAATAGCAATTTCAGTGCCGCGTAAGGCGTCAATTCCATAAGGAGAATCAGGTCCGCTTAAAGTAAGCAATGCGCCCATTTTGATATTTTCGCCGCTCTTTACTTCCACGCACCCAAGCGGATCTTGGCAATTATAAGCAGCGCTGCCGCAGGCAGAAAGTAAAAGTATTGCAATAAAATTCAATACTATAATTTTATTCATTTGCATTGTCTCCTTTATTAAACTACATTGTACTCTTTTATTAATCTGTCCTCAGCAAATCGAGCAAGATCAAGCATGTTAATATCAAGGCTTGAAAAATCCCCATCTAAAATATATTCAGACATTAATTTTCCAGCAATCGGACCGTGCATAAAGCCATGACCCGAAAAACCTGCACATAAGACCATTCCCTCAACGGGTGTTTTGCCAAAAATAGGATGTGCATCGGGCGTTACCTCATACAGCCCAGCCCAGTGCGCGGCGCGGCTGGCTTTAGCAAGTAAAGGCAATCTCTCCAGCGCCGCTTCCATATTAACCAATTCAAAATCTTCATCCACACTTTGATCAAAGCCCGCAGTTTCGTTCGCGTTGCTCATGCCAATTAATAAGCCATCTGCCTCGCGATGAAAATATAATGATTGCGAAAAATCGATCACAAAAGGAAAGTCAAGCGGTATTTCTTGCAGCGGATTGGTAGTGAACATTTGGCGGCGAATCGGTGTGATTGGAATTTCCACGCCCGCCATGGCGCTGATCTGACCCGCCCACGGACCTGCCGTGTTCAATATCATGCGCGTCTTAATTGCGCCCAAAGTTGTTTGCACTTCCTCAACCTTATCCCCGCTGACAGTGATTCCAATTACCTCAGCGCCGGAAAGTGTTTTTACACCCAAGCGTTGTGCCGCGCTGATATATCCACTGACTACGCTATTGGCGTCTACGATGCCGTCTTTTTGATAAAAAGTTCCAGCCAGCATATCTTCAAATTTCATGAGAGGCAGGCGTTTACGAATTTCATCGCCTGTCAGCCACTCTGTCATCACGCCTAGTTTGTGTTGTAATTCCACATTTTTTTTAAAGACAGAAATATCATTTTCGTTATTTAATGCAAATAAATACCCGCATTGTTTGTAATTTACTTCTTGCCCAAGTTCATCTTTAAAGCGCTCGATCATTGGCAGGCTAAGTTGCGAGAGGCGAATGTTTACATCTGTGGCAAATTGATACCGCACTCCACCAGCGCATCGTCCAGTTGAGCCAGTGCCAAAGTACGGTTCTTTTTCAAGCAGGATAATATTTTTTGCCCCGCGTAAGGCTAAGTGATAAGCTGCGCTGGCGCCCATTACTCCGCCGCCTATGATGACAATATCTGCTGTGTTGGGAATTTGCATGATTAAAGTTTTTTCCTTCGCTGTAAACTACCAGTGAATTATTTGCCCAATTCCCGATTTTTGAGCATTTTCCAGCGCGCATTGTGCCGCCATCGCATCCTGTACTGCAATGCCAACTGATTTAAACAATGTGATTTCATGCGGACTGGTTCTGGCGGGTATTCTGCCCACCAGAATCTCGCCGAGCTCAATGTTAATTTCTTCAGTTTTGATCAACCCTGCTGCGATTGGAATTAGAAAGTCCCCAGTTTCTGCCAATGTCGCTGAAAGCGAATCGACTACCACGCGTGCCCGCTTAACTGTTTGAGATGGAATCTCCTGCATCTGCGGGGTATACGAACCGACTGCGCTAACGTGTGCTCCTGGCTTGAGGTCGGCATCATCAAAGACGGGGGTTAGTGATGTTGTAGCTGTGCAAATGATATCAGCATTGCGAACCGCTTCTTCGGATGATTTCGCAATACGTATATCTTTGGGGATTGGTCCTACGCCAGCCATTTCTGCGATAAGCTTTTCAGCGCGCTCGCGATTCGAATTGTATATCCAGACCTGTTCAATTTTTCGAACTGTGCATGTTGCCTCTAGTTGTGTTCGTGCCTGCACGCCCGCTCCGAAAATCGCCGCAACATGGCTATCTGCGCGCGAAAGCACATCGGTTGCCAAACCACTGCCTGCGCCAGTGCGAATGGCAGTTAATGAATTACCTTCAAGTAATGCAACAGGCTTTCCTGTGCTGGCTTCCATTACTAATACGGTTGCATAAATTAAGGGCAGGTTGTTTTGTGGGTTATTAGAGAATAGCGAAATAATTTTTACAGCAAGTGCTTGATTGTTCTTGCTATCAACAAAGGCTGGCATTAATAGCGTCACGCCATCATGTGGGCTAACTGGCAGGCGGCTGCGCAAAGGAACCTGCGCATCTCCATTAGAGAGCGCTATATAGGCTTTTTTCATTGCATTAATTGCTTCTTGCATCGGTAATGATTTGCGAACTTCATCTGCATTAAGGATTAACATATTTTCTCCATGGTTTATTTTAATTCATATTACTGGCACAGCGAAAACCAACGCCATCATAAGCATCATCCAAGCCAAACCATAACCGATAGGCTCCACGCCCGAAGCCGAAAATCATATTCCACGAGCCGCCGCGTAAGATGCGATATTCACTAATAGCAGGGTCAACTCCGGGCGGGTTATGAAGCGGAGATATCTCATAATATTTTTTTAAACCCTTATTGTTAAACGGGTCAATTTCAATAAA
Organism: Anaerolineaceae bacterium; assembly: GCA_009885945.1. Classification (GTDB taxonomy): domain Bacteria; phylum Chloroflexota; class Anaerolineae; order Anaerolineales; family Villigracilaceae; genus VFJR01. Next base: position 6,239 of record VFJR01000059.1, on the reverse strand, counting down.
CGCATCGTTAACCCATTCCCATACGTTCCCGCCCATATCTAAGGCGCCATAAGCGCTTGCGCCTTGAGGAAAACTACCAACAGGGGAGCTTCGTGAGTATCCATCACAATTTTTGGTAGTGTTAGACATCATAGATGCATCTAGTTCTATCTCATCATCGTAATTTCCGTTTTTGCAATCGAAGTTGTTTCCCCAAGGATATGTGCGCTGTTCATTTGAAGTGGGATCCCAAATAGCGGCTTTCTCCCATTCTGCTTCAGTGGGCAGTCGTTTGCCTGCCCATGTACAATAATTTTTTGCGTCGTTCCATGAAACTAAAACAACCGGGTGGTTTATTAATGTTGAGTTTTCGAAATAATCAAAAGGAGTATTCTGATCCTCGTAACTGTTTTGTGTTTTTGGCGGTCTGCATTTCCCAGCGAGAACACATTTATTATACAGAGCATTGGTAATTTCTGTTTTATCAAGCCAAAATGAATCAAGGATAACTTTATGCTGCGGTTGCTCATCTGTTAATCCAATTTGTGACCCCATTTTAAATTCGCCGCCCGCAATAAAAACCTGAGTCATTCCATCAACGGGTGATATACGAGTTGATCCAAGATCAAGCTTTTTACTCTCATTGGCTGAAAGTATATAGGGTTGTGTAATAGTTGGCGTACTTAATCTTGAAGATGCAGCTTCGTCCACCTGATTGCTTGAGCATCCTGTGATGATGGACAATAATAAAATTTTAGAAATCAGTTTTTTCATTTTATGATTTGATAATAAAATGGCACAAGATATTTTCTTTATCTTGTGCCATTGACCAAACGTTCAGATTCCAAACAGTGCGATTTTCCTACTCCATGCCGAGGTAAGCTTTTTGCACCATTGGATTGTTCTTTAAATTTTGAGCGGTGTCTGTCAGTGTGATTTCGCCCGTTTGCAGAACGTATCCACGATTAGCAATGCTTAAAGCCATAAGGGCGTTCTGTTCTACCAATAGAATTGTTGTACCGTCTTCGTTGATCTTTTTGATGATGTCAAAAATCAATTCTACTAATACTGGCGCAAGTCCCATGGAAGGTTCGTCCATTAACAGCACGGTCGGGTTTGCCATTAGGGCGCGGCCGGTAGCGAGCATTTGTTGCTCACCTCCAGAAAGAGTGCCGGCTGTTTGCGTGCGACGTTCTTTTAGACGAGGAAACAATGTAAACATTTTTTCTAAGTTATGATTTAATTCTTCTTTGCTTTTGCGGCTAAAAGCACCCATTTCAAGGTTTTCAAGAACAGTCAGGCGGGCAAAAACGCCGCGACCCTCTGGCACCATTGAGACGCCTTTGTAAACGACTTCATGTGCTGGGTATTTAAGCAGGTCTTCACCATCAAGGCTGATATTTCCCTCGCGGGGTTTTAATAACCCAGAGATCGTTCGCAAAGTGGTTGTTTTTCCTGCGCCATTTCCGCCGATTAGAGTTACGATCTCGCCTTTCTCTATTTTTAGAGAAATACCTCTAAGCGCGTGGATATTGCCATAGTAGGTGTGAATATTGTCTATTGTTAGTGTGGACATTTTTGCCTACTCTTAATTAGATTTGGAATTTTTGCTATCGGCAAAGCGTTCGTGTGCATTTGCCATGCCTTCGGTGGCTGCACCGCGACCAAGATACGCCTCGATCACTCGGGGATTATTTTGAATTTCTTTCGGTGTACCTTCTGCGATTTTTTCACCATAATCTAGAACAGTAATTCGTTCAGAAATTCCCATTACGACGCGCATGTGATGTTCAATAAGTAAAATTGAAATTCCCAGCTCGTCTCGCAATTTACGAATAAAAGCGGTCAAGTCTTCTGTTTCGCGCGGATTCATGCCCGCAGAAGGTTCGTCTAATAGAAGCAATTTAGGTTGGGTTGCGAGCGCGCGTGCAATTTCAAGGCGGCGTTGAGCGCCGTATGGTAAGTTGCGGGCTAGCATGTCGCCTTTGCCTTTTAAGTCTACAAAGTTTAGTAATCTTTGTGCTTCATTCAACGCCATTTTTTCTTCTGCACGTACTTTTGGGGTGCTTAATACTGCACTAATCCAACTAGAATGTAAGAACAGATGCTGCCCGACGAGAATATTTTCCAAGGCGGACATATCTGGAAATAAGCGGATATTCTGATATGTACGGGAAATACCAAGTCTTGTGATTTGGTCTGGTCGTAAACGATGGATTTGAGTTCCCTCAAAGGTGATTTCGCCTTCATCAATTTTGCCAAACCCGGTGATGCAGTTAAAAAAAGTAGTTTTGCCTGCGCCGTTTGGTCCAATAATACTGACAATCGATTTTTCAGGAATTTCAAAATCAACAGAGTTTACAGCAACTAACCCGCCGAATCTTTTAATAACTTTTTTTGCAGTTAAGATCGAAGTCATAATCGCCTCTTTATGCCTTTATATTGGGTGATTCTGTATCAGGCATAATTTCATTATGTTTAAGTTCACGCAGAATAGTTTGAGATGGCCATAAGCCTTCAGGTTTTGCAAGCATCATTATGATCAAGGTAATTCCGTATAATAAATAACGAAATTCTGAAACTTCTCGTAAAAGTTCAGGTAAGCCGATCAATGCGATTGCGCCTAAAATTACACCGGGGATACTGCCCATTCCGCCAACGATAATAATTGCTACGACGTTGATAGATACATTCAGCTGCATGCTGCTGGCAAAAATAGAGCCAACTAATACTGTAAATATGGCTCCGCCCAACCCTGCAAATGCCGCGCCCAGCACATATGCCAAAAGTTTGGTTTGAATTAAATTAATGCCCAACGCCTCAGCTACATCCTCATCTTCACGAATAGCCATCCAAGCGCGTCCAAGACGCGAGCTTTGTAATCTCCAGGCGATGAAAGCGATCAAAATTGCGCTGGCAAGTGCGAGGTAATATATTTCCTTTGGTCCTGCAAATTCAAGTCCATCGCAAACTCGAGGTACATCAATTTTAACGAATTGCTCAAGAGTTCCCAAGCAGGGCTTTTGAATACCTATAATGCCTTGCGGTCCACCAAAGTATTTGGCAAGAAAATCGGAGCCTGCTAATAAGCGGATAATTTCTCCAAAGCCAAGCGTGGCAATAGCTAGATAATCGCCTCGTACACCTAATACTGGCAAACCCAAGATCGCGCCAAACAACATGGATGCTAAAACTGCAATCGGTACTGCCGCCCAAAATGAGATATGTTCCAATCCAAATGGTCCATAGGATGTAAGTAAGCCGACGGTATAGGCACCAACTGCAAAGAATGCTACAAAGCCAAGGTCTAATAAACCTGCAAAGCCAAGGGTGATATTAAGCCCAAGCCCCATCATGGCGTAAAGGCAAACTACAACAATGACCTGCGCAATGAACGGACCTGAAATTTGGGGCAGTGCAATCGCGATAAATGCCAACACAGCAATTAAAATCACACGTACTGTAATTTGACCTTTTTTAGGCAAGCGCGCATAGCTGCCTTGTATTTTTTTTGATTGCCCAGACCAAAGTGATGTAAATGCGGCGACGATAATAAAGAATATGAAGGCTCCGCTGAGGGTAAGCCCAGTTTGTCCAAATAAAAATTTTGCTAATTTTGCCGCGCCGCCCTCTTGGTTGATCATCACCACACGGAAAAGACCAGAGAAGAGCGCCATACCAAATAGAAAAAGGATGGTGTTAGTAAGCGGCTTGCGTGTTTTTTCTGGCAATCCAAATAATAATGAACCTATTAACCCAGCTAGTGCTCCATATTCGAGCAATAGCCATGCACCATTCGCGCCTTTTTTATAGGTGAGCAAATCGAACAAGACGGGAGATGCGTTGAGAAATACAGCGCGTAAATTAATTTGACTACCGACCCAGACAAACAGTGCCAGCAAACCGCCGGTTGTTAAGCCAGCTAATGTCCCTGTAACTAGGTTCGTAGTAATCGTTTTTGAATTAGTTTGTGAGCGAGTGGCAATAAAACCTGAGATGGCTGCAGTTGCAAGAAGCATGAAATCCCCAAGCGTGATAACATTTTCAATAACATCACGCTTGCTAAAGACTTCGATCATGCCCACAAGAGAGAAAAATATTCCAATTGTTCCGCCAAGCAGGCCGAGCTTTATTGCGTTCCAAAGGAAGTTGTTTTTATTGATCATAGTCTTTTGTCCTATGCTTTTTTAGAAACACGTTCGCCTAAGATACCGGATGGGCGGAATAACAATATCATGACTAGCATAATATAGGCAATTGCATCTTTAAGTTGATAAGGGCGGTCAATGCCGATACTTTCAAGGAAAAGAGCTGGTCCAACAGATTCTAAGATACCTAGAACAAGCCCGCCCACCATTGCGCCTGGTATATTTCCAATGCCGCCCAATACCGCGGCGGTAAACGCTTTAACGCCTGGTACAATGCCCATATAAAAACTTACTTGACGGAAAATCAATGCATACAAAACGCCTGCGGCGCCAGCCATAGCTGCGCCTAGCGCAAATGTTGTAACAATAACCCGATTGACGTCAATTCCCATCAGCGACGCTACGTCTTTGTTTTCAGAAACTGCGCGCATTGCCTTGCCCATTTTAGTAAACATAACAACATAATAAAGGATAGCCATCATCAGGAAGGCTGAAACCACAACGATAATTTTCACTTTAAGAATTTCTATGCCAAAAATATTCCAATCCCCATCCAAAGCGTCAATGCTTGGATAGGCATAAACACCAGGTCCGAAAAATCCCCGAAATGCATATTGAAGGAAAAACGAAACGCCAATTGCGCTGATCAAAGGCACAAGGCGAGAAGCTCCGCGTAATGGGCGGTATGCGATTTTCTCAACCAGCATAGCGATTGAAGCTGATATAAGCATTGCGAAAATAATAGAAAAAGTAAGCCCTATGTATGGATTCGTGTTCATAAAGCCAGTTGATGTTAACCATGTGGCAAAGAAGTATCCGCTGAATGCGCCAGTCATAAAAATTTCACCATGAGCAAAATTGATCATGCGTAGAATCCCGTAGACCATGGTGTAGCCAAGAGCTATTAATGCATAAATACTCCCCTGCGAAATTCCAGAAACAATAAAATCGATCCATTGCTCATTGGTATATTTACCGCTAGAGATCGTTAAAAAAGTACCTATAACAACAATAAGAACTATTAGTATACGAAACCCCCACAAAAAACCATTTACTGCCCAGTCTGTAAGTCGTTCGCTAAAACTTGTACGCATCATAGACTTGCTCCTAACGGATGGAAAATTTAATGATGGGGCAGATAATATCTGCCCCATCATTATTAATTCTTAAATCTAAAGATTAAGGATAAACCTTCTTAGGATTGGGGTTGGTTGCATCCTGAGGATTCCAAGCGGCTGGATCTGAGCTTACGATTTCATACATCGCAATTACAGGGGCGCCGCAGTCACCGGAAGCAGAGCAGGAGAGTGTACCGGTAATGCCTTGGAAATCTTTGGTGGCATAAATGGCATCACGCAGAGCCTGGCGAGGAACATAAATGGTTCCATCAGCTTGGACGACAGCAACTGCCTTAAGAGCCGTGAACAAAATGTTAGCGGCATCATAAGCATGAGCATGGAATACAGAGAGAGGCGCGCCGCCATATTTGGCATTGTGCTTCTCAACGAAGGTAGCATAACCACCAGGGAACAGACCGAAATCTGGGCTGGAGAGGTACATGCCTTCGGTGTTCTTGCCGCCAGCTTTGATGAAGTCAGCGGTGAAGATACCATCAGAACCAGCAATGGCTACATCTTCAAGACCAGCAACATCACGGATTTGAGCGGCAATATAACCACCCGCAGCAACGAACACTGGGAAGTAAACGAATTCTGGAGCGGCTGCAGCGACGGTGGTCAAAACTGGACCCATGTCGGTGGAATCTTTAGCAACAGCTTCTTGAGCGACGATCGTTCCGCCCAAGGCGGTGAATTCGTCAGCGAAGACCTGTTGAAGAGCCTGAGCATAAGCAGAACCATCATGAATGGTTGCGGCTTTTTTGACTTTCAAAACATTGAAAGCAAATTCAGCAACAGCTTTGCCTTGGAAGGCATCGCTGTGAGCTGTGCGCAAGTAACCAGCATAGTCAGGACCGCGGTCAGCGCTGGTGAGCACAGGGCGAGTGTTGGATGGGGAGATGGTGGTTAAACCAGCGTTGGTGAGGGTAGCAATACCACCAACGGTCTCATCGGAACAGCTGGAGCCGATCAAGCCAACGAGAGAGGTGTCAGT
>VFJR01000162.1 GCA_009885945.1 Anaerolineaceae bacterium | reverse complement strand
TGCTTGATCTCGGCAACTTCATCCTTTGTGATGGCAGGGACGGGATTGCGGTTTTTCTTTTTTGGTTCGCCGTTGATGAGGATACGGGCGGCAGATTTGAGGCGGGAAAGTATATTCATATAAACCACATTTATTTGGGATTGCACATTAACTGATTAATAAAATTAATAACTTCGCTGGTTAAAGCCCAATCCTGAGATTGCTGACAGACCTGTTGGGCTAGATATGGGTCTGCACGTAATACACGGGCAATCCGGCGCAATTCTGTCTGATTTCCCATTCGGGCATACGCCTGGAAAAAAGGCAGCCATTCCACACTATCGCCTGGGTAATAACCGCTTTCTAAAGCTTCTTCTTCCAAATTAATAACTTGTTGCCATTCATTTTGTTGTTGAGCCAGCGAAGCCTTTTGATAAAAATAGCACCAGCCATGTTCAGGTTCATTTCCAAATATTTGGACTGGAGGAACTTCATGATCTCCATTCGTCAGAACATTTTCCAGCTTAGATTGAGATGCAATCAGCTTAATGCTGTTGTCATCCAATGATGATAAATTGGGAGCTGCACCATCTAATATTCGAACGCAGCCAGAAGAGGAAGGTTGTGTAAGTACCAAAATATTATCGTACTCAATACTGCTGATACTACCTCGTCCATTACCTTCTTGATCATCTTTCCCAGACAATATACTCAATAGATTTTCGTTAGCTAATATGACAGCTGGCAGATTGATAGTCACCGAATCACCTGTTTGTTCATGCGGGTAATAAATCTGATTTGCCGGTCCCCAAATAAAGTAATCTTCCTGTAAACCCAAGCCGCCATGCTTGGCAGTTAATACGGTGCCTGGCATAATCTGCGGGGCACGCCAAGCCACCTGCCACCAAAAATCCTGTATGACTCGCTGGTTATTAACTGCAGTAAAAGCATTGGCATAGTGCGTCCATGCAGACAATCCAACTAATAAAGAAATTAGAAAGTTCCTTAAACCACTACTAACCTGGAACGAAAACAGCAAAGACGTAACCACAATTACTGCGCCTGCGGCACCCGTCAAGGTATATCTAGAATAGTTCAAAAACTCAATGTGACGGTTTGCGAGAGTAACTGGAAGCAAACCACCGACCACCACAATTAACCCCAAGATAATAGGTTGGGGTAGAAAATTTTTCAGAAAAGATTCATCTTCGGGGTTGCTATTATTAGAATGGAAATATTTATTTATCAAAATCCACACCAATCCGCCAAGCAATATTGCCAACACTATTGCAATAAGCGAATCACGCAAACGCAAGGAAAATCCCAAGCTGTAAAGTGGAACTGCCCAGGCAAGAAAAATGGTGTTCAGAATATCCTGAAACAGGTGAACCAGCCACCATCCAGCCGTATTAAATGGTGACGACAGGAAGCCCCCAATTTGGGCTGTTACACTAGTAGCGCGCCGTTCGGTATCAAACAGAAAGATTTTCCAAATCAAAAATCCAACTGGAGATAACAAAAAAGGTAACGACTTCCAAATCACATCCATTATTTTTGAACGCAGTGAGTCCAACTGTTTTTGCCAAACAATTAAAAAAATGCACGAAAAGCGAAACACCTCAAAACCAAAAAAATAATCCACTAAGCCTAAGGTAATCCAACCCAACAAAATAGAAATTATTACCAGCAACCAGCGATTAATGAGCCTTGTGGCTTTTAATGCATAGACCGTAAGCGCGATTGACAATATTCCCAATGCCAGGCCAAGTAATTGAGATTGATAATCAATGGGATTAATCTGTGATAAAAATCCTGGATAAACTAGAAACAACAATGCTGAAACTGCGGCAAACTGATTTTGCTTTGGCCAAAGTAATTTGCCAAGCCAAAATAAACTAAAGGCACTCACCAGTCTAAGAAACCACGCGCTTATATGCCACGGGAGGGGATTCAATCCAAACAGTTCAAAAGCAGGACCCATTACATATGCTCTCATTGGACGATCACTAGCAAAGACTTGATGAAAAATATCTGGACCCGCCACACGAGCAACATACATTAAGTACCAGTCATCATTGATGTAACCAATTTGATTCACTAAAGGCAAATAGATCAAACCAGAGAGGATAGTGAGAAAGGCAAAATAGAAAATCAGGTGTGTGTGTGTAATCAACTTCACTGCTTATCTCCAATTCCATAGATTATATCGGCTTTGGTGCATGAAAGAATTGACAAAAGAGGCGTGAGTGTGTAACTTTAGTTTATGCCTAAACAAAAGAAAACGCAAACACTCCCAAAGAAATTATATCGCACTGTAAATTGGGCGGAATACGAAATCGCATTGGTGGAACGCGGTTCGATCACCTTCTGGTTGTCTGAAGATTTTAGAAAGGTTTGGCTTTACAGCGGCGAAAAACAAAGAGGCAGCCAGTTTGCATACAGTGACAAAGCAATTGAGATCATGCTGACACTGCAAGAAATCTTTCACTTGACGAATCGCGGTGTCGAAGGCTTTGTGCGTTCGTTGTTTCAGATCATGAAGATTGAATTGCCTGTGCCAGACCACTCGACCCTATCAAAGCGCAGCAAGACCTTGAAAGTAAAACTGCCGAAGAAAAGCAGCGGTAGTTTGAATCTGGTAATAGATATCACAGGCTTGAAAATTTATGGCGAAGGCGAATGGAAGGTTCGCAAGCATGGTTACTCAAAGCATCGTACTTGGAGTAAACTGCATCTTAGTGGCAATCCTGACACGGGCGAGATTTTAGCCGCCTGTTTGACTGGGAATAATATCAGTGACGATGCGGTTGTAAAAGAACTATTGTCACAAATCGAACAAGCCTTGACGACCTGCGCCGCAGATGGGGCATATGACAAGCGTAAAGTCTATGATGCGCTGAATGAACATACTCCAGAAGTGGAAATCTTGATCCCACCCCGCAAGAATGCGCGCATCTGGCAACATGGCAATTTAAAGGAAGAACGTCTCAAACGGGATGAGAATCTGCGCTATATTCGTCAGCATAGCAGGCGACAATGGAAGGATGATTCGGGCTATCACATTCGTTCTTTGTCAGAGACCTTTATGTCTCACCTGAAAACTATCTTTGGTGACAAACTTTCTGCCAGATTATCAGAGACCCAAACCACTCAAGCCGTGATTCGTTGCGCAGCGCTCAATCGAATGACACATTTGGGTATGCCTGAAAGTTATTCCATTACCTAATTCTTGTTTCCAATTGACGAATTCCGCTTTTCTCTCGATTTATGCACCAAAGCCGTCTGACAAGGTAACTTCAAATGAAGTGGGCAATTTTTTGCCGCATGATGTCAGCAATAGAGTAAGAGCAAGTATCAGAACAGGTAAAGTTTTTTTCATCGTAAATTTTTCCTATTTAACTGAGCTTATGCAAAAATGCCATGTCTTTGCGAGGATGCCTTTGTTCTTCGTCCGAAGCAATCCATTCTTAAGGGGCAGAGATTGCTTCGCCACAAAAACCAAGAACGTGGCTCGCAACGACATGGCTGAACGGCACATTTCTCCTATTTAACCAGCTTCAATATTTCCAAAGTTTCATTCTTACCCCCGGAACCATTCTCTCCGCCGGGACCTACGCAGGAGGGACAGCCGTCTGCGCAGCCGCATTGACTGACCAGCTCGAATGCGCGCGCCATTAATTCGTTGTGCATTTCAAATAATTTCTGGCTAAAGC
>VFJR01000102.1 GCA_009885945.1 Anaerolineaceae bacterium | reverse complement strand
CAAATGGCAATCACTCGATCAATCATATCTTGTACTTCAGGGTGATTTGGTCCATCAGGGAAGCCCATGTTAAGAGATAAATCACGCGGACCGATGACCACGGCGTCAATGTGCGGTTGTGAGATCATAGGTTCAAAATCATCAATCAACGCGGGGTCTTCAAATTGCGGAATGACCATTGTGTTTTCGTTTGCAAATTCTAAATATTTTTGCGCTTCACCACCATACGCCATGTAACTTGAAGCGCGTGAGATACCCACTCCACGCTTGCCAATTGGCGGATATTTAACTGCATCCACGAGCATTTTTACTTCATCAACATTTCTAAGGTCGGGCATCATCACGCCCATCATACCTGCATCCATGTATTGCAAAACAAGTTTGGGGTCTTTTGAGCCGATGCGAATCAATGGCGTGATATTTGTGCGTTCGCAAGCGCGGATGACGTTAACCGCTTGGGCAGGGTCAATCAGTCCATGTTCGGCGTCGAGCATGTAATAGTCGAAGCCTGCAATGCCAAAGAGTTCGGCGAGTTGCGGATCGTCTGAGGTGGAGATCATGCCAAAAATCGGCTGACCCGCTTTCAGTTTAAGTTTGAGGCGGTTGGGTTGGATGAGCATAAGATAAGGATGAGGAATAAATTATGAGAGATGAAAGAGGAAAGAATTCTTATCAAACTATCTTTCTTCTTTCCTAGTTTATATCACACCAGCTTTTTGCAAGGACTTTAACTCTTCAACAGTCAATCCAATGGTAGCATACACTTCTTCATTATGTTGACCCAAGGTAGGCGGCGGGGAAAAAGTGTCTTCGTGCGTTTCCGAAAGTTTGATTGGGTTGCCAGGCATTTTGGTCGAGCCGCCCAGCGGATGCGCCACTTCGACAATCATATTGCGTGATAAAACTTGTTCGTCGTGCAATGATTGTTGAAGATTATTAATCGGCGCACATGGAATACGAAGCGCTTGTAATTTTTCAAGCCAATAAGCTTGTGTATTTGTTGAAAGAATTTCATTCAAACGCTTATTGATGATTTCTTTATTTTTCAAACGCCCTGGCTGAAATGTATGTTCTTCAATATTCAAATCATCCGCAGGAATCACTTTGAGAAGCTCGCCCCAAAAATTATCCGCGATGATGGCAATAATAATATAACCATCCGAACATTGAAAAGCATCATACGGCACATGCACAAAATGTCCGTTACCGAGCTTATCGAGAATTTCGCCAGAAAGAAAGTGCATCGTCGCCATATAATTTAACAAGCTGATTTGCGCATCAAGCATGGAAATATCCACATGCTGTCCGCGCCCTGTAACATGCCGCGCTTGCAAAGCAGACAATACACCAATGACACCCATCAAGCCGCCGCCCAAATCGCCAATCGGAATTCCAGAACGCGTGGGCGGGTTTTCAGGCTGACCCGTGATGCTCATACCGCCGCCCATGGCTTGCGCGACCATGTCAAACGCGGTGCGGTCTTTGCCTGGTCCTGTTTCGCCAAACCCCGTCACTGTGCATGTAATGATGCGCGGATTGATTTTTGACAAATGAGCGTAATCCACTTTGAGGCGTTCGGTCACGCCAGCGCTGAAATTACTCAAGACAATATCCACAGTTTTTACTAATTCATAAAAAATTTCCAAACCTTTTTCAGACTTAAGATCAAGCGTAACGCTTTTCTTATTGCGATTAAGCGTCATGTAATACGCGCCAAATCCGTTGAGGCTGTTCTTCGGGTCTTTTTCCAACAAACGGCGCGTGCCTTCGCCTGTGACGGGCGGTTCTACTTTGATAGTTTCTGCGCCAAGATCGGCCAGCATCATGCCTGCGTAGGGTCCGCTGAGCATGTGGGTGAGGTCGAGAATACGAATTCCTTGAAGGGCTTTCATTGAGTATTTTGGTTTCCTTGAAATTGAAGTAATTGATGGCGGACGGCAGACTGTAAAAAAAGTAATCGGTGTTCAGCAGTCAGTTGTCTGCGCTCTATAGCCTACGGTCATCTGTCCATTTTGGGAAGTGCATTAAATATGCTGAAATCATTAATCCCGCAGTTTGAAAGAGTAAAAATAAAAATGCGTTTCCGAAAATTGCTAAATAAGATAATGTGAAAATTAAATTAGGGACGTGTCCGAGCAAGACCTTTCTCAAGTTCCATTCAGGGATATTATGTTCGGGAGAAACATAAATATCCCAATATTGGCTTTGCCATAATCCTTTGAACATTCCAATGACAAGAAATGCTGTCAAAGCGACGACCCAAACATTGCCAATAAATTTTTCGGTTACAGCCCAAACAGATAAAAATATTTGACCTTCGCTCAAGCCCCAAAATAACCCAAAGGTTAAGACACTAGGTATATGCAGTTCGCGCCCGTGCGTGAGTGTACCTTTTGCCCACAAAACGAAATAGGCAAAATAAATTACACCCGCGCATAAACCTGTGAACAACCACCAATTTAAGTTAGATAAATTCTTAGCGGTTGCAATCGGTTCGCTAATTAGTGTAGAAAATACGCCTGTGAGTATGCTCAATATCGAACTCGATATAAAATAAATCCCGCCGCGAATCCATGCAAGGCGTGGACTATAGCCAGTGGTTTCTTTTTTTCGTTTTTGTAACGCGAAAATGAGAATTAGGAGAATTGCAAACAATACAAATAGAAAATAATCTATTGGCTTGTTGGTGAAAGTCCAAAAGGGGGAGAAGATAACTGTCATGTTTATCTTAATTGACCGCAGACCGCCGACGATAGACCACGCTGAATTCACGGTCTGCGGTCAGTCATCTGCCGTCAGATCTTCCTCAAATACTCCATCACTTCGCTCTTTGCCATCACATCTCCATATTTGGAATTGATATCAAACAAATTCGCTTCATTCGGACCTGGATGCCTGTCTGCGACACATTCGCGCGGGACGATGACGCGGAAGCCATATTGCATTCCGTCCACTGCAGAGGCGCGGATACAGCCAGATGTGGAGCAACCAGTGAGAATTAAAGTATCTACTCCCAAACTAGTTAATGTTGGAGCGAGTGGCGTACCAAAAAATGCGGAGGCATATTGCTTGACGATGATGATGTCTGATTCAACAGGCGAAAGTTGCACAACAATCTCTGCAAGCGGCTCGCCTTCTATCAATGTTTTTAGCACAGGCACTTTCTGAACAAAAATTCCGCCATCAAGAAAATTTTTGTTGTATAAAACTTTTGTGTACAACACAGGGATTTTTTTTGCGCGGGCAATCTCTAAGAGTGGAATCGTTTCATCGACGGCAGTAACAACATCGGGGGAGTAGAGAAGCGAGCCTTCAGTTATGTAGGCGTTGATAAAATCCACGATCAAAAGCGCGGGATGCTTACCAAATCCAATACGTCCATCAAAGACGCCTTTGTAATTATTTTGCAGATCAGTCATGGTTAATCTTTTTTCGCACAGGTGATGGAATCACAGGCTCTTGTTTTAAATCGGGCATATATGCATTGCGCGGATACAAGCCCCAGCCTTTATCAAAGAACGGCTGACGCGCGCGGCGAAATTCAATTTGTACCGAATCAGATTTCACATGTAATTCTTCCCCAATGTCGTAAGGCAACAACTCAGGGCGCTGGGCTTCAACGACTGCTTTATCTTGATTGAAAATATTCAACACGCGCCGATGCGAATCTTTGTTTGCCCAAGCGCCTTTAAAGAAAGTACGAAGAGCAATATATTTACTAACAGTCGTATGATCATTGATCGGCACATGCGCGTTGAAAATAATTAAATCACCCAAAGGAATATGAACTTCAAGCAAAGAAATATTTGGAAGCCACCACTGCACCACAGTGCGCACAGGTTCGCGTTTTGATTTGTATAAAAAACGCCACAATCCTTTTGAAGGTTGCGGGGTGAGGTGAATAGTTGCGCGCGTACTTGTTGGAACAGGATGCTCCACTTGATACTCTTCAATCTCTGGCTCGTCAGGGTTTCCAAAAGACCCGCCATGCACAAACGGCGTATGCGAGGCATCCACACCATTTTCTAAGACGCGCGCGTAAAACGCATTCCACTCAAAATTTCCGTAGATATGTGTGTATGTTTCGTGATCATTTAAATAAGGCAACTCAGGGATCGGGATTCTTTCGGATTCAGGCACATCGCCCATGAAGCCGAATAACCAACCATAGCGATCTTCACAAGGATACGCATCAACATACAGGGATGGCTGATTCGTGACCATGCCATCTGATCCTACGCTGACGCCGTCTTTTGCGCAAACAAGCATATCGCCAATCACTTTGCCGAGCGTTAACGAAGCCCCACAACGCGGACAAGCATCCTGCATCAACACAGGCTTGCCATCCGCTTTGCGATACGCAACCAATTTTTGATTCAAGACCTGTAACTGTTTAGGCTTGGATGAAATATCTTTACTAAATTCAATTCCGTACCAAAGATTTGTGAGCATGTTGACCTGCCAAAAGGTGAAGGATGAAAGAGGAAAGAAGAAAGAAGAAAGACGGCAGACGGTTGATGGTGATGTCGGCGGTCAGCCGTCTGCCGTGGTGTTATCGAGCTCCAAAATTTTTCTGAGTATATTCAAAAACTTTCTTCGCCGCTATTGCAAAACATAACCATGAGATTGTATTAATACTTTCTTCGATCCACTGTAAGAAAATGGTTTGTTCAGGAATGCGCGCCATGCCACTGAGGATGAATATGCAAATCAGGTTGATGATAAATAACACACCTGCCAGTTTAAGTTTTTGGCGAAAAGCAAAAGTAATCAGCAATACGCTGGCGACAACTGTGGCGAGCACCATCACGATCAATAATAACAATTCCCATCTACTACCTGCTTGTGCAGATAAATAATACGCTCCGCCAAGTGCTAGCGCGCAAATCACAACAGGCGCGATCCATGTGTGATATGTTTTTTTCTTTTGCACCGCGCGGACAGTTTGCCATACGCTCCACGCAAATAATACATAGCCTGGCGCCATCCATGCAAAGAGACCATCATCCATCCAGCGGATATTTATTTCGCCGCCTGTCGATGCCATCAATAATTTCCAAACTGCTTTAAAAAGTCCGCCCGCCACAACCAGCATTGCCCCAAATGCGGCAACCCTGCCCTGCTCCGCGTTGATATGCGCGATCATTTTACACAAAAAATAAAATCCGATGGCAGTGAAGGTTACGGGTAAAAAATCTACGAGGGCGAGAGAAAGTGTATATTGCATGGAGGTGTTCCTATTTTAAGTTATGGGATATGAGTAATCAGTAATCAACAGTCTATGAATTAAGAAATCTTTTTGCAGTTAATACATTAGCAACACCGAGCACAACTTCACCAAGATTGCTGATGAAAACCATATCACCCATCCCCATCGCGGCGGCGATGAACATGAATAATGCGCCAAGCGCCAGCCATTTCCAACTTGTCTTACGCCAAAGTGAAATACCTGCGCCAATTAAAAAGATAATGGTGAGAATTGCAGGGATCGGCGGACCTTTAATTCCACCTTCGTTGGCGTAGCGAAGTGTTCCTAAAACATCACGCGGTTGTAAATCCAGAAGGAGAATATCTGTGTAAACGCCGAGCCCAATTAATAAAGTTGCGAACACGCAAACAAGAATGTGAGCAGTTTTACCTTGCGTCCATTTCACTCCTGCATTTCGCAAGATGCCCAACCCGAAAATCATCATCGTGGGAGTAATCAAAGCATGGATGATGAATCTGCCAGCATTTAAGTTTTTGAGCAATGCACCTTCACCAATAAAACTTCCAACGGCAATCATTAAATTGTCATAAATTAATCCGAATAAAACAATCAACAGAATCCAAGTGTAGGATTTTCGTTTTTGTCCTAATGCTTGCCGTGTGAAAAAAACAAGAACACCAACAAAGATGAAGTACAATATAGTCAGCATAGCATCTCCTGTTACAAAATAAATTCTCTAATCACATCCGCCACAGCTTGCGGATTGTTATCGCAAATATAGGCACCTTCATTTGGAATTAATTTCATCGCGCCATTTTTTAATAACGTATAGGCAGGCTCTAAACTTGCGCGCAGGGTATCATGCTCGCCAGAAATTAATTGAATAGGAATTTCAAGCGCGGATAATTGCTCGCCAAACGATTGATCAAACACTGCCTGATACGCGCCTTGCGCCGCTTCTCTGGCAGACTGGGCGAGGAGTACCTCGCGATGAACTGTTTCTAGTGGGAGAGATGAGTCGCATTTACGAATCCGCTCCCAGACATGAGACAAATGTGAGCCGTCTTCTGCAAGGGCAAATGGTTTAAGGCTGGCTTTGAGTCCGTTGATTTGTGTTTCGCTTAATACTGGTGCGCCTGATAAAACCATCATCTTAATAAAGTTTGGATAGTCATGCGCCATTTGAACGGCGATGGCTGAACCCGTGTGATGACCAAATACATAGCAAGACTCCACGCCAAGCGAGACGAGAGCCGCTTGAAGCGAGGCGGATAAATAGGAAACAGTAAACAGGCTAGGGGGAGAAAAAGAAGCGCCGAATCCTGGCGTATCCAATGCGATAGTGTGGAAATCATCCGCGAGTAAATTCATCAATGCTTCAAACATCACCCCCGAACTGGCAGTTTGATGAAGCAAGACAAGCGGAATGCCGTCAACTTTTTTGAGTTGGCGAAAATGGATTTGCCCATTCGGCGTGTCGGCATAGCCTTTGCGGATAATTGACATCATTTTCCTGAATGTTATAATGTTATGACATTTGGCAGAGTAAGTCAAGTTAAAAACCCGACCGCAGACCGTTGACGATGACTTGCGGTTTGCCGTCAAATAAATCATTCAGGAGCATCCCCATGACAGACTCACTTGGATATCGAAAAAAATTCGGCGTGATCATCCCCAGCACCAACACCATTGTTGAACCTGATTTCTATCGCATGACAGTGCCAGGTGTCACGCCGCATGTTTCGCGGATTCATATCCGCGATCAAAACTTAAGCAGTGATGATGCCTTTGAAAATTTACTGCAACAAATCCGCGTGGAAATTGAATACGCTGTGCAACGCGTGATGACATCTGAACCCGATTATATGGTGATGGGTATGAGCGCCGAAACTTTTTGGGACGGCGTGGAAGGCAATCGTAAATTCACTAAGATGATTTCTGATTGGGCGGGCGGCTTGAAAGTGGCAACGGGTGCAGAGGCGTGCGAACGCGCATTGAAATTGTTTGGCGCAAAAAAAATTGGCGTGGTCACACCTTACCAACCTGTTGGCGATAAAAATGTTATCCGCTTTTTTACAGACATTGGATTTGAAGTAACTGCGCTTAAAGGCTTACGTTGCCCGACTGCCATTTCGATTGCGCATGTCACACAAGATGAATTGCGCAAGGCGTTGATTGAAGTTAATAAAGATGCAGATGCACTTGTACAAGTCGGGACGAATCTCAGCATGCTCGGTCTCGCCGAAGAAGCCGAACGTTGGCTGGGCAAACCTGTTATCGCAATCAACGCCGCAACCTATTGGATGGCTCTGCGCGATAATGGGATTGAAGATAAGGTGTATGGGGTGGGACGATTGTTGAGAGAGTTTTAGGAAAATAAAGAAAGAAGAAAGAGGAAAGATGTAGTTTTCTTCTTTCACAATCTATCATCAGTAGCTTTTATCCAAAACTTAACGAAAAGGAATTTTCTATGCCCAACGATACAAAAACAATTCATGAATTTTTAGCTGAAGCCCCCAACGTGGATGTCAGCGCGGCGTGGGAACGTTCATGGAAAATATTAAGCGGCGTGAAGGAACGCGTTGCCGCGCGCTTCCCTGTTCAACGCCATCCATCCTCTGTCGGACGTGAGTATTACACTTCTTCAAACGAACAATGGGAAGGTTCAATGAATACCTTCACAGGAGAAAATGTGGATTGGCTGGTTAATTCCTGGTTGGGTTCACGTAAAAATAGCATTCTCGATATGAACGCGACTGTCTTTCTTGGTCAACAAACGCGTGTGCCGCATCTCATTGTTGTCTTTGGCACAATTCCTAAAGTATTTTTCTACGCCGATTTCTGCCCGCGGGTTGATATCCGCACCAATGAAGCGTATCTCAAAAAATATTATGAACCCGCCAACACAGATTTTCTCAAACTGCGCGGTGACCCGCGCTTTACATGGAGTGTGAGTCACGGCATTTACATGCGTTCCATGCTCTCCCCTGTTTGCTTAAGCATGACCGCCGATATGAGTGACGGCATCTTTGACACGCTTGAAGAATACGTCAACACATTTGTTAATCGCTGGTTTCAATATCTTGATGAAGCTGAACCCGTCCCAATGAATGAACGCGCCGCGCAACAAGACTTTGATTTCAAAGTACGCGAACTCGGCTACAAGCTCGACCCAATGAACAAACTTGCTGTAAATATTTTCGGCGAAGGTGAAGTGGACAAAATGGTTGAGAACCGCATGGGTCGCGCACAGATGGAAGAAGCGCGCGGTAAGTGGAAGTAGAGAAACAACGAGACGAATATCAAATGAATTGGAAGAATCTTCTCCCCTCTGCCCCATGGGACAAACGCGCCATGCCGCGCGGCGGCTTGATGGATGGTTACTTTTATATCCTAAGCGGACGCGCAGGGATGTTTAAGGTATACAGCGATACATGGCGCAGTCCCGATGGCATTCAATGGGAAAAAATGTCCGCGAACACAGGTTGGGGAAAACGGTGCTATCCAGAAGTGGAATTGATCGATGGCAACATCATCTTGATGGGCGGGCAAAGTTTGAGTGCGTTTTACAACGATGTTTGGCATTCAAGCGATTGTGGAAGAACATGGAAACAAGTTTGCGCAAACGCGCCGTGGAATGTCCGCGCGGGTCATCACACCATCACTATTAACAATGAAATTTATTTATTTAGCGGCGCGCGCAATTCACGCGACCGCATTTTTTATCCCGAACTTTGGGTGAGCAAAGACCTCGGCGAAACATGGGAACTACGCGCCCAACTCCCAGCCGATATGGGTAGAGCGGGCATGCAAGTTGTCCACATTGATGGAACAATTTATTTTATGGGCGGCGATCACGATAGACCTGTCTTCCTGCCAAACTGGTCAGGCAGACGCAACGATATTTGGAAATCAAATGATATCGGTAAAACATGGGAAATGCTTGGTTACGCTCCATGGTCGCCGCGCACTGGGCAACAATGCATCGCTCACAACGGCAAAATTATTTGCGTTGGTGGGCATGTGCAGGGAAAATATAAATACAAACAACTTCTTGCGCATGATATATGGATGTGGAATCCAAAAGATGAATTGAATAGTTGGAAACTCATCTCGAATGATGTCTGGAACGCAGAATCAAATCCTAGCGGAAGCGGCAAAAGCGATTTCATGCTAGAGATACGAGACGGCAAATTGTGGACGCTCGGCGGCGACCGTGAAGTCATCTCGCCATATCCACAAGACAACGACGTGTGGGTCGCCGAGTTGCCAAAAGAAATTTTATGAAGCGCTCATTTCGTCATGTAGGATATATCGTTCGCGACTTGAAAAAATCAATTACAGATTTTCAACGCCTATTTGATTTATCTGATGCAGACATCCGCGTCATTCCTCCATTCGACCTGCCCGCTGATTCCCGTTTTGCCTTTTTTCACGCGGACGGTTTATCCGTAGAACTCATCCAACCGATCTCCGAACATTTTCAAAATATATTGTTCAACTCAGGTGTTGGCATTAATCACATCTGCTTTACTGTAGATAATATTGAAGAAGCCGTTGCAGAGATGGCAAAAAAAGGAATTCGTCCTGGGCATGTAACCCCTAACGGCATTATCACCATGCCGCATCAAAAGATGATTTATTTTAATCCACAAGACACGGGTGGGGTGTTGGTGGAATACATTGAAGAGATTCCAAAAGAAAGATGAAAGAGGAAAGACCGCGGTCTGCCGTCAGTGGTCAAGTTTTATGCAACTGAAAACCATTGCTTTACAAAACCAAACAATCACCTACTGGCAAGGCGGTAACGGCGAGCCATTGCTTTTAATCCACGGCGGCATCGGCAATGCGGAGGTGCATTGGTCAACAGTATGGAATCAATTGGCAGAAAAGTATCACGTCATCGCGCCGAATCTGCCATCGTTCAGCGGGACGAGTCCATTGGAGCGGGCGGGGTTTGCGCAAATAGCAGATTGGGTTGTTGAATTAATGAATACACTGAAGATCGATTCGGCAAACGTAATTGGGAATTCGTTTGGGGGTGGAGTCGCTCGATTAATGGCAAGCAGGCACAAGCGTAGCGTGAAGCGCTTGATTCTCGTCAACGGCGGGGCAATTCCAAATATCCCAAATTTTGTCGGGTGGGGAATGCAATCCCGTTTATTTGATGGGTTATTCAACATGATCCGCAAACAAACATTTACCTACAAAGGTCTCGCGCCGATGTTTGCAGACAAATCTTTTTTGACGAATGATTTTATTGCGCAGGCTGATTTTGATTCGTTGGGTTTCGTGACGTTGATGCGCCAATCGGCTTCAGAAAGTATTGGCGCGAAAATCATTCCGCAAGTTCCAACCATGGTGCTGTGGGGCGAAGCGGATAAGTTTACGAAAGTTGCGATGGGGGAAAATTTGGCGAAGATGATTCCGAATGCAGAGTTTCAGTTATTTTCTGGCGCAGGTCACATGCCGCAAATTGAAAAGCCAGATGAGTTTGTCAAATATATCGTTGAGTTTTTCAATTTTTACGAAACCGAATAAAAATTCGTTCAGTCAATGCATCTTGCAAAACTTTTTCAGGTGAATCTATTTCCACTTTGAAATTTGCTTTGAAATATTTTGTGTTCAACTTATAGATGGCAAAGATGCGCTGACGTTCGGCTTCATCGGTGATGAGTTCACCCTGCACATCGAATTTCTCTTTCTTGATTTCCAATGTCGCTGTGCCGTTTGCCAATACGTTGCGAAACCAATTGGATGGATTCTTACTGGAGAGCACGACAATATCATCCCCGTCACGGATATAGCCAATCGGAATGCTGTGGCGCTTGCCCGTTTTGCGACCTGTGGTGGTGATGACCATCAACATATCGCTGGCGGGTCCCATCCAGTCGCGGCGTAAAAGAAATGCCATAAAGCCCAGCGCAAGTTTGGCGCGCGGATTAATTTTCGGCGGCGCCGAAAATGTTGTATGTGTCATGTGTTATTTCCTATGAAACCGAATAAACTTGCGTGTGGATAATGCCTTCTGTAATTCCTCTTCCGATGAATTTAAGGGCAATCGGAAATTGGATTGAAAAAACTTCGCATCTTTTTTATACAAATTAAAAATCATCTGGCGTTCCCGTTCATCAGCAACAAACTCGCCACGCGCCTGCATGACTTCTCCTTTGATCTCCAAAGTAGCTTCCCCGTTGGCAAGCACATTCTGAATCCAATGCGAACCGCCTTCATT
>VFJR01000117.1 GCA_009885945.1 Anaerolineaceae bacterium | reverse complement strand
TAAATATGAAGATCGCTTTGTGATTGATTATGCATCTACTACGCCAGAAGAAGATATTGCTGAATCGTGGTCGTTCTTTGTGCTGGGTCCCAAGCCCAATGGTGATTCTGTAGCTGAAGAGAAAATCTTGTTTTTTTATGATTATCCCGAGCTTATAGAGTTACGCGCGCAGATATTAAATAACTTGTGCGCTTCTTTCCCAGAGTAATTATGCAAACTCCAATTTCTGAATCTTATTGGGTTCTGCCCGATCAGTTTTTAGCGGGTGAATATCCTGGTAGCTCTGATCAAAAAAATACAGAACAACGTATCGAGTCTTTTCTTAAAGCAGGGATTAATACATTTATTGACCTAACTTATTCGCATGAACTTGTACCTTATGAACCTATTTTAGAGGAGCAGGCGCGCCTGTATGGCTTGGATTTATCCTATACGCGTATCTCAATTCAAGATCGTAGCGTTCCATCTTTTCAGACAATGAAAAATATCCTTGATGTGTTGGATAATGCTATCAATGCAGGGCGAAAAGTGTATGTTCATTGCTGGGGTGGGATTGGGCGCACGGGTACAACAGTAGGCTGTTATCTGATTCGGCATGGCATGAGCGGGGAGCAAGCTTTGGCACAAATTGCAGAATGGTGGAAGTTCATGCCCAAGCGGATTTATTTTCCTCGCGCACCTGAAACAGATATGCAAGTAGAATTTATCCGCAATTGGCGCGAGATTCCTGATGACGGGCATCAGAGTCAACAGAATTTTTGTGAAGGGTGATGAGAATAAACTATAGGGCATAAAAAACAGAGACTGCTTTTGCAGTCTCTGTTTTTTATGCATTTACTTTTTGTGTTCGATATCGTTTCAACCCAGCCCAGCCGATCAGCATCTTTTGTTCCTCATCATAAAGCCGCAGCGATAAAGATTTAAGGCTTGCCGTCAAAGTTAAGGGACGCACATGAAAGATGGAGTTTTCAGCATAGCATTTTGGCAGATTATAGTTGGGGATTTTTGCGCTCAGATGGTGGATATGATGAAAGCCGATGTTTCCGCTAAACCATTGCAGGATGAGCGGTAATTTGTAAAATGAACTGCCTTGCAATCCTGCTTTTACAAAATCCCATTTATCATGGCTGTCCCAATAAGTTGGGTCAAAATTATGTTGTACATAAAAAAGCCAAACCCCAACAGTTGAGCTGATCATGATCACGGGCAGTTGTATTAATAGATAATTTTTCCAGCCAATTAGCCAGCACATACAAGCGATCGCCGCTACCAAGGCAAAATTAGTCCACCATATACTTGATTTTTCGCGCTTGCCTTGTGATGGCAAGGGGATACGTTGAGTAATTACAAAGATTAATAATGGTCCAACGCCTAACAAAGCAAATGGATTGCGCATGATGCGATACGCTGTTTTCTTCCACCAAGGTGAAGCAAGATATTCTTTTACTGTCATGGTGTACACGTCGCCAGTCCCGCGGCGATCTAAGTCGCTGGCGGTAGCGTGATGAATGGCGTGGTCGTGTTTCCAGCGATAATATGGCGTAAAATTTAAAAAGGCGGTGATTCTACCCAAAAAGTCATTGGCTTTTTGTGATTTAAAAAATGAGCCGTGCCCGCAATCGTGAAAGATGATAAAGGTACGCGTCAGAAAACCCGAAGCGAATACCGACAGCCCAAGCGTAATCCAATAGGAAACGTTGATGCTCCAGATCATCAATGCCCATAAGATGAAATAAGGTATTAATGTATTTGCTACTTGCCAAAGACTGCGTTTTAGATCTGGCTTGGCGTATTTAGCAACAACCGGTTGCCAGCGGATTTCTTCTGCTTCTTCTAATTCGTTGTTTGTCATGTTTAGTCTGTTCCTTTATTTTTTTATTGTACCCTCTTTAAATCCAGAAATATCTAACAATATTGTTTTTTTCTTTACAATTTCTGTCTTATATGTCAGAAAATAGTTGTTTTGGTAATGTTTACCGAGGTGTAACAGCAGTTAATTTTGACCTAAGGTTATGGGAAACTCCCAGTTCAAGTAAATAAGAGAATTGTTTAGGGATAACTTCTGGTTTAAAGAAGATAATATCCCACTTTGTACTTTGAAGTTCCTTCAATTGACCATTTACAAGAGCCTGCCCATTCCAAATGAACAATTCATATTGATTGGGACAAACTATTGACATTTTTTTATAAAGAGTTGGCTGGGCATAGCTTTGACCGTAGAGAAGCGCAGAACATTCATTTTTTACTTCGTAAGTATATAAAACTACCAATTCGGCAGGTGTTTTCTTAATAAGATTTGCATATTCTGCAATGAATTGCTGAATGACTTCTTTTTCTCGTTGTAGCGATAATTTTTGACTGCGTTGAATGTTTGCATTGATATTGAAATTCGTTATGGTTTGAATACCGACATAGATTGTAATCATAATTATAGCTATCAAGTAAATGCGCTTAATCCATTGTTTGGAATAGGTGAAATTCAAGAGCCTAAGGTTTATTAATAATAGAACTGGGGCTGTCGAAGCAATAGCCAGAGGGTACAACCCCCCAGAGTGTTTAATAAACATGAAGATTAATAATATAATCTGTAGCGATAGCGTTATGCCTGATGTCAATAACCCCGCATCTGCTTTGAACTTTTTAGCTACTATTAAACATAGAAATATAATAATTGAGGCAATAGAGATGATAATTATTGCCCCATGGTAATAAAGTAGGGATTGGAAATTACGAATCGCCGTGTCGTACGATATAAACCCGTCTTCGCCAACCCCATAATGACCTTGATGAGAAGCGATTCCTTTTATAAACTCGAAAAAGTATCCCCAGTTTTTATACGCAGGAACGATTGAGATAAAAAAGCCGATTGCGCTGGCAGATAAAGATAAAAATGCTTTTTTGGCAGCATTCCAGAACGAATATTGGTTCCAAATAAAAAAGAGGAACATTGCAATTGCCGCACTGATAACCCAAGCGGAAAAATATAATTGCACGGCGGCTAGAATTCCATTTAAAAATCCAAAGAGGAAAATAGATTTTGGTGTAATGTTACTTTTTTGCACTGTCAGGTTGATTAATATTACAGAAAGCAACATGCCGAATGGGTAATTAAACGAATTGTGCGACCATAGCGTGATGGTCATGAAGGATTTAGGGTGTAAGACGAAAAATAACATAGGCAGAATGATTGCTATTGGCAATAATTCTTTGCTTAGCATTGCGGATGCTGTTTTGTAAAAATAAATTGCCGAGAATGAAAAAGCGAGCATCATAAATACTTGTACAAGTTGAAAGAATATTTGAGGGTGATTGAGGTGGTAGATCGTAAAATCCTGCCCGATGGTCAATGGGTATGTGAATGCAAGCAGGATAGAGCCAATAATAGAAACGGGTATGCCGGGGTGGTCTATATATTTATATTGCTCTCCGTTAAAAACGGATAAAGATTCTATAAAATATTGTGTTTCAGGATCTTGGTTATCGTAAAAGGGAGTTGGTAAGATAATTGAGTAATATGCCCACCATATAAAAATGGGTAGGACTGGAATTAAAAACAGCAAATTTCTCAATCTTATTTTTTTCATGTTCTCTTTTACTTTTATTCCACCACAATCTCTTTAACTCGCCCTACCTGCCCATCTACTAAGCGGACTTTGATGCCGTGGGGATGGGTGGGGGAGTTTGTTAGAATGTCTTTGACAATTCCCTTGGTTAACATGCCTGTGCGTTGATTCTGTTTTAAAACAATCAGCACTGTAATTCCAGCTTTGATATTGGCGCGTGTTTGCCCGTTTGTGATCATGGCTTATTTTCGTTTAAAAAGACAGTGAAATCAAGGTCGCCTGGTGAAGATCCAAGATTGGTTAATAGTGCGGCGGCTTCACTGCGATGCTGTGTGCTGTGATTCACCACGTGGTACAAGCAATGCCATAAGATGCGGTCACGAACGAGACCAGTATCAGTTGTATAGCGAAGGTGATTTTCCATATCCGCATCTTTTAAAGTAGATATATAAGCGCGTATGGCTTTTTCTTCTTCTATCCAACGAGTTTGCAAGACAGCTAGAGTTGGAAAATCTGCTTCAGGTAATTCAAAATTAGATTCTATTTTTTGGAACAAGGTACGCCAAACCCACTCCGATTCAAGGATGTGAAGCAAGGTACCGCGCAAGCCCCCAAATGGAAAAGTTGCAGGCGCTTCATAATGTTCTTGACTTACCTGTGCGCTTGCTGTAAGGATTTTTGCATTTGCCCAGTAGTTATAGTGATACATTAATTGAATGTCTTGAATGTTCATTGTTTTCCTTTGGATATTTTTAACTCAACAACCCTCTTGCAAAAGAGAGCAAAGCCTGTACATCATTAAAGTTCGTGACCATCCCCACCGATATCCTCACCGCGCCGCTTGATTTACCGTCAATGCATAAGCGGAAGTCGTCAATGGTCATTCTGTCGTGGTGCTGTGGAGATGTAAAACATACATCCAATTCCACACGTGAAATGCCGAGTGCAATTTCGCCCGCGCCGGGGTTACAGAAACAGCCTGTCCGCAGCGAGATATTAACTTTGTTTGCTTCTGCTTCAATAAAACGGTGATCGAAGGCTTTATCATTCTTGTCGTAAAAGTTGACGGTTACTGCACCGCCGCGTCCTTCTGCTGTAGTGGGACCAAAGACGCGCACAAGCGGAATCCCAGTACTGTGTTTCATTTGCGTTAAGTTGTCCAGCAGCCAACCTGTTAGTGTATACACGCGTTGATTGATAACCTCATAACCAATTGATTCGATATGCTTTAATCCGATCTTAATGGCGGGGATGTTGAGATAATCTAATGTTCCGTCTTCGAAGGCGGTTGCTCCTTCGGCGAGATAGTGCCTGTCGCCTTGCACAGATGCGACTGTGATCGTGCCGCCTGCAAACCAGGGGCGGTGTAATTTTGCTAAAGCAGATTTGCGCGCAATTAATGTGCCAAGACCTGTTGGGTAGCCAAACATTTTATAAAATGATACAGGTACAAAATCTGGTTTTATTTTGCTGAGATCAAGTTTATTAGTGGGCACATATGCCGCCGCATCCAGCAGAACATCCCAGCCGTGGGCGTGGGCTTTTTCGATCCACTCCAGCGGATGTTTGACCGAGGAGAAGTTAGATTGCGCGGGGTAGGCAAAAAGGTTGTTTCCATTTTTCGAAGGCTGAGCCAATTCTCGTTCTAGTTGTGATGCGTCTACTTGCATATCGGGGAGTGAGATGGGAATGTAAGTTACATCTGCGCCTCGTGCGTGGGCAAACTCTCGAATTCCATTGACTGAGTTGTGATTGTCAAATGTGAGCAGATAGCGTCCATTTGAAAATGGATAGGATTCGCCGATGAGTTTTAGCGCGCCGCTGGCGTTGGCTGTAAAGATGGCAACATATTCATTGGGGTCAGCATTGAAGAAGTGCAAAATATATTCACGCGCACCTTCTACCAGTTTTGTTGCCGCCAGTGATGTTGGGTTGGATGAATGAGGGTTGCCGAACACATTTTCAGCTAACATTTGCTGGTGTTTTTTGATCTGTGATTCGGCGTAAATGCCGCCGCCTGTGTAATCAAGATAGATATGTTCACCACGATCAAGCCGTGAATATTCTTTTACGCGCAGTTCGTCAATTGATTTTGTATTTAAGTAGGCGGGGTAAGCGCCGATAAATTTTTTTAATTCGGGGGATTCGTTTGGCATAAAATTCTCCTAGTTTTAACTGACAAGGCAATTTTACACTTGTTTCAGTAAATAAAAAAAAACGATGTCTTAAGACATCGTTTTTTTTATTTACTGCTATTTTTAGTCATGTATTGCAAGGTTAATGTTTAAGCTCATCGTTGACTCATCTGTGAATATTGTGGTTGTGCGCTTTAGAATTCGGATTAGTTTAATTCTGGTTCGTTCACTGGAGAGCCCATTGACGAAGACGCGGTGTTTGGGCGGCCTGTTCGAGTAAAAATCTGTGTGAATTTGCATGCTGAAATTCTGATCTTGATCATCCATCTCTGAGCCGAGTTTTCCCATTAAATCTTCGGCGAAATCAAATAGATTTTTGGTTGAGATATTGTCTTCACTTGCGTTGATCTCTATGCCATTGAATTCGACTTGTTTGCTCATGAGAATTTGGTTGCCTTTATTCTAAAATGTGATTTGTTCAACAAGCATATGTCTTTTTCATACAGTGGACATTGTTGCTTCGTGCTAAATTCATTGTTGAAACATTGCAGGCTAACACTTGACATCTGACACCTGATACCTGACACTTAGCCTTATGAACCGCCCTTATACATTTATCAATGTTGCCATGACAGCTGATGGAAAGATTGATACCTTTGAGCGTAAAGGCTCGTTGATCTCATCAAAGCGCGATAAAGAACGTGTGGATGAATTGCGCGCGCTCGCGGATGGAATCATCGTCGGGGGGAAAACGCTGCTGGAAGAAAATCCCAAGCTGACAGTGAAGAGCGAAGCGCTGCGTGAGAGTAGGATTCAGCGCGGGCTTTCGCCTAATCCTATTAAGGTGGGAGTGGCTACAGTTGCGGATATCAAAGCAGACTCCAATTTTTTAAATACAGGTCCTGCCAAACTCGTAATATTTACAACAGAGCAGACATCTAATGAGCAACTCAAGTTTTTAAGGGCAAGGGATGTGCAGGTTTTTGTTCATAGTGAAGCGCGTGTTAATTTAAAGTTAATGGTAGAAACGCTTAAGGAAATTGGCGTCGATCATTTGATGGTGGAGGGCGGCGGTACGCTTAATTTTGAATTGATGCGTTTAGGCTTGGTGGACGAAATTACGATCTATCTTGCACCCTTAATGTTTGGCGGTTTGAATGCGCCTACAGTAGCAGATGGGCTTGGGTTAACGCGTGAAGCTGCGCTGCAGCTTCAATTAATCGATGTTCAAAAATGGGAAGATGGCGGGGTCTTCTTAAGATATAAACTATAGAGGAAATATGACTTCAACCACACATGAACAAATTCAACTTGTTTTGAATGAAAACATGCATCAAGACCAAACTGAATATGAAGACGGAAAAATTTATGCGCGTATTGAAGCCATCGCAGAATTGCCATCGCGTTTTGGCGATTTCCATATCGTGGCTTTCTCAAATAACCGTGATAACAAAGAACATGTTGCTATTATCAAAGGTGAAATATTTGACGCAGAAGATGTGCCTGTGCGTTTACATTCCGAATGTTTAACGGGTGATGTGATCGGCTCATTACGCTGTGATTGCCGCGACCAATTGGAAGCCGCGTTGAAAAAAATTGGCAAAATGGATAAAGGCATTGTTTTATATTTGCGTCAGGAAGGACGCGGCATTGGTCTGATTAATAAAATTCGTGCCTATCACTTACAAGATCAAGGTTTGGATACTGTGGAGGCAAATCTTGCGTTAGGCTTCCATGATGATGAGCGGGATTATGAAATTGCTGCGCAAATGTTGCAATTACTTAAAGTGCGCTCTATTCAGTTGATGACCAATAATCCTAAAAAAATTAATCAACTTACTCAATACGGTATTAAAGTAAATGGACGCATTGCGCATGTCTTGCCCTCTAATGAGCATAATCGTTTTTATCTTCAAACAAAAGCCGCAAAATCGGGTCATATGATCGATTTCCGCGAGACGAAAAGTAACTTTAAGGTTTTATAAAATTAGATGACAACATGACAAAAAATATTGTTATTACCGGCGCCACTGGGGTACTAGGCAATCTCACTGCAAAAACATTTGCCGCGCTTGGGCACAAGCTTGCATTGCTGGATATAGATCAAAATAAATTAGATTCCTTAACGAGTGAGCTTAACCTGCCCAGCGAAAGACTCTACGCCCAAACCCTTAATTTGCTCGATGTAAAAACGCTTCGCGCCTCGGCGGAAGCTGCCTCTGCCGCATTAGGCGGAATCCACGCTGTATTTCATCTGGTCGGCGGGTGGGTGGGCGGCAAGACCTTCGCCGAGTCCACTCAAGATGATTTGGAGTTCATGCTTAATCAACATGTGCGTACAACCTTTAATTTGTTCCAAACATTTTCTCCCTATTTAGCAGCCAGTCAGTGGGGACGAGTAATCGCCATCTCGGCATCTACTGTGACAAGCCCGCCCGGTAAATCTGCCGTATACACCGCGACCAAAGCCGCGCAGGAAAATTTTGTACTCAGCCTCGCCGCGGAACTTAAATCTGTAAATGTTACTGCAAATATTATCCAAGTAAAAGCCATTGATACTGAGAATAAAGGCACAGGCACAACCCCTGCCGAGATCGTTTCTACAATGAAATATTTATTTTCAGACGAGGCGGCGAAGATTACAGGTGCAAGAATTCCGTTATACTAGACCGAATGCAGACCTGATTTACATAACTGACCTTACGCAGAACGTCCCGCAGGTTTCCTTAGATTGCGTAAGGTCAGTTACATAAAAAGAATGACCGATGTTCTTGAAGGTGAGACGGCGGTCATTCTTTTTGCTATCTATGAGGTAATGATCAATGCCAATTCTTGCGCTTATATTACTCTTTCTGTCCGCTTCTATGCACGCTGTTTGGAATTTTCTCTTAAAAAATTCTGAAGAGAAATTTATTGCAATGGGCTGGCAGGTCATTCTCAGTGGCATTTTTTCTCTAGGCTTTATATTTTTTACTGGTTTGCCGCCGCGTTCGATGTGGTTGTTTGCCCTCATCAGTATGACCTTGGAAGCTATTTATTTCATCTTATTGTGCAATGCTTATAGTGACCATGATTTTTCGCTGGTGTATCCCATTGCGCGCGGAGCTGCGCCCGCCTTGCTCGTATTATGGTCTGCTATTTTTCTGCACGAAAAATTAACCGCAGGCGGATACATTGGCTTGGCGATGATTACAGGCGGTATGATCGTCATTGGCGCGACAACGTTAATTCAAAGCCAGGAGCAAAAACCACATATGCGCGGTATTCTAATTGCTTTGGCTGTTGCCCTCGTTATTTCAATGTATACATTTATAGATGGCACTGCGGTAAAAAATGGTCCCGCCATGCCTTATGGAATTTCTATGTTCGTGATGGTTCCATTCATCACCACGCCTTACCTTGCGCGGCGCTACGGTTGGAGTCACTTTATGGACATGTGGAAGAGTCACAGTGGTTATTTATTGCTGGGCGGCTTCTTAGGGATGGTGGCTTATATGCTGGCGCTTTTTGCATATACGATTGCCCCTTTAAGTTATTCAGGTGCAATTCGTGAGGTTAGCGCAGTCATCGGCGCATTCTTAGGGTGGAAGTTTCTAAATGAAGAAATGGGCGGCATTAGGGTAGTAGGCTCTGCAATTGTGTTTGCCGGGGTGATGGTGATTGCAGTGTTTGGGTAAAAGTGTATTTCATTAAAAAGGTATAATCATATTATGGACATTAAAACTCAACTCAACGACTCTATTAAAGAAGCCATGAAAAGTGGCGATGAAGTACGCAAGCGTACTATCCGTATGGTTTTGGCGGCTGTCAAACAAGTGGAAGTAGACAAACGCATCAGCTTGGATGACCTAGCAGTTATTGGACTCATCCAAAAAGAAGTGAAGAATCGCCGTGAGGCTTTGGAAGAAGCAAAAAAAGCCAACCGCGCAGATTTAGCCGCAGAGAACGAGGTCGAAATTAAAATCCTTGAAGTATTTCTGCCTCAAGCTATGCCCGTAGAAGAATTGCGTGCTCTCGTTCAAGCAGCCATCACTGAAACAGGTGCCGCTTCTGCGGCAGACATGGGGAAGGTAATGAAGATCGTCATGGGTAAAGTGGCGGGACGTGCGCCTAATGACGTGGTCAGCGCTACAGTGCGTGAGTTACTGCAAAAATAACCTCATGACCATTGGATTATCGCGCACAAAATTACTTCCAAAGCGCGTCCGTGCATTACAGATTCTCCTGCTGTTATTGGTTAGCGTGGTGGCGTTCATTGCGCTGACCCAGCCTATTGGATTAAGACCCAATGCGCCGCCACTCGCAATAGGAGATGTTGCTCCTTATAATCTCTTTGCCCCTACCGATAGCGAATATGTAAGTGAAGTTCGTACTGAAGAAGCAAGACAAGCCGCAGAAAGTGCGGTCTCTTCTATATATACATCTCCAGATTCAACCATCGGCCGTCAGCAAATTGAAAGCCTGCAAACAGCTTTACAAAATATTACATCTGTTCGTGATGATGCACTCTTGGCTGTTGATCAAAAAAAGGAAATGCTTGCTCAGTTAAGTGATGCGCGCCTTGATCCAAAGTCAATTGATTATGTGCTCGCAATTTCAAGCGCACGTTGGGAGACGATACAAGCAGAAACCTTGAGGGTCTTGGAACAGGTAGTACGCCGTTCTATTCATGAAGATGATTTGGAATCCGCGCAAAAAAATATCCCGTCTTTAATCAGCCTCACTTTAAATGAACCGCAAACCAATCTGGTCACTGCGCTGGTGGCAGCTTTTGTTGTGCCTAATAGTTTTTATAGTGAAGAACTTACTCAGGCTGCCCGTCAGCGTGCTCGTGATGCAATTCAGCCTGTTGTAAAAACCTACAAAGAAGATGAAATGGTCGTGCCCGAAGGTGAGATTATCACCCCATCAGACCTAGAAGCATTACAACAGCTTGGCATGATTCAGCCTGGCCAACAATGGCAGGATACTCTCGGTGCCGCCATACTTTCGATTCTTTCCTCCGCGTTTATATATACCTATTTCTTTCGCCGAAAGAGAATGCGTGTTTTACGAGACGTACGTAGTCTATTCGTGATCACCTTTGTCTTTATTTTTTTTCTACTTGCGGCGCGGCTTGCCATCCCCAATCGCACCGTGATCCCATATCTATTTCCACTGCCCGCTGCCGGGTTACTGCTCGCCACTTTATTTGGCACAGAAGTTGCGTTGGTTATTTCTATTTCGTTATGTGTGTTAATTACATATGGATTACCGAATGCGCTTGACCTTTTTCCTTATTATCTTTTTTCCTCAATTTTTGGCTTGTTAGCATTAGGACCTGCCCGCCGATTCTGGTCTTTTGTAACAGCAGGTGCCGCAATCGCTCTTTCTGGCATGGGCTTATTGTTTGCATACCGCATTTCTTTTGCAGATATTGATCTGCTTGGAGTTACACAACTGCTGGGCGCCGCCGCTGGCAATGGATTTCTTTCAGCGGGCATGGCATTGCTTGGGCAATATTTCTTGGCGCAAACACTGGGCATTGCCACAGCGCTTCAATTGTTAGAAATATCCAGACCAGATTCTCCGTTGTTAAAATTCTTTCTCAATAGCGCACCGGGCACATATCAACATAGCTTACAGGTTGCCAATCTTGCCGAACAAGCCGCAGAAAAAATTGGCGCAGATCCTTTGTTAACCCGCGTGGGCGCGCTTTTTCATGATGTGGGCAAAGCCAATAATCCCAATTTTTTTATTGAGAATCAAGACCCTACTAACTTGGATAAGCATGATGATATGGATGCAGAGAATACTGCACAATTAATTATTAGGCATGTCACTGATGGTGTACAAATGGCGCGTAAATATCGCTTGCCGAGCCGTTTGGAAGATTTTATGCTCGAGCATCATGGCACGCTGATTACTCGCTATCAATACAATCAAGCCATGGAAGCCGCAAAAGGCGATGTAAAAAAAGTAGATATTGAAAAATTCCGTTATCCCGGTCCACGTCCGGCTTCTCGTGAAACTGCCCTGCTTATGCTCGCTGATGCGACTGAAGCGCGTGCTCGTGCTGAGCGTCCGCCTACTGATGATGATTTGCGCGCGCTCGTTCGTAATGTAATAGACATCGTGCAAAAGAATGGGCAATTGGATGACACCTTATTAACTTTGCGTGATTTGCATCTTATTACCGAATCATTTGTAACCACTATGCGTGGTACCTATCACCCGCGTATTCAATATCCAAATATTAAACTTCCAGATCAAGACACAACCTTGGTGAGGAGAAAAGACTCGTGATTTATATTCAACCTTTCCCCGAACAGTCTGTTGATGAAGATTTGCTGGAGCGCGCCGCGAACGAAACACTTAAGCATGAATTTGCCACAGGTGACATCACCATCGTACTGACTGATGATGATCAATTACATGAACTGAATCGCGATTTTCTAGGAATCGATGCGCCTACCGACGTACTTTCTTTCCCCGCTTCAGAATCGGACCCTGAAACTGGTTCAGCGTACTTAGGCGATATCCTCATCTCGATCCCTCGTGCCGCGCAACAAGCGCATGCGGCAGGGCATGAACTGATTGATGAAGTGCAATTGCTCGTCGTCCATGGCTCTCTGCATTTGGTGGGGCACGACCACGCTGAGGCGGAAGAAAAAGCCAAAATGTGGAATGCTCAAGCCGAAGTCTTGGAAAGACTCGGGCTGGGTCATATCAAGATCAGTGAATAGTGTGAATACACAGACATCATAAAAATATGAAAATATTCATCCAATCTCTCCTCTATGCTTTTGATGGATGGTATTATGTATTCCAAACACAGCGCAATGCTTGGATTCATAGTGTGATTGCAGGTATGGTCTTCATTGTATGTTTATGGCTAAAACTGCCTGCGCGTGATTGGGCGGTTATCATTCTAGTATCTGCATTGGTCTTTACTGCTGAGTTTATTAATACAGCCATCGAAGCAGTAGTGGATTTAGCCAGCCCGCAGGAACATCCTCTTGCAAAAGTGGGTAAGGATGTTGGTGCTGCTGCTGTGCTGGTTGCTGTGTTCGCCGCAGTTTTGATCGGCTTGTTAATTATCGGTCCGCCGCTTTTACAGAAATTAAAGGAGTTTGTATGACATTATCATTTCGTTTTGGCACAGTGGGTTCGCCCTCCGGCACGCCCAAAAAACCAGGCGGCTCAGTAGGCGCGATTGAATTTAGCAAATCGATCGGCTTGGAAACATTGGAACTTGGCTGGGTACAATCGGTGCGTGTGACCGAGGCGACTTGTGCATTGATCAAAGCCGCGGGAGAAAAACACGGCGTTTTATTAAGTGTGCATGCACCATACTTTATTAACTTGAACGCTGATAGTACAGAATGGCCTAAATCGCGCAAACGATTGATGGATGCGGCGCATTATGGCTACCTTGCTGGTGCAACAGATATTATTTTTCATCCGGGCTCATATTTTGGAAATGATCCCGCCGAGGTTTTGCGAGTTGCACTGCCGCGCCTTGAAGCTTGTATAAAAGAATTACAAAAGAAGGGTGACAAAGTTATCTTGCGTCCTGAAATTATGGGCAAGTCTGCCATGCTGGGTTCGTTTGAAGATACGCTTGCCATGAGCAAGTCTATGGAAATGGTTCAGCCATGCCTTGACTTTGCGCATTTGCACGCCCGCCCTGGTGATGGAACTATGAATAGTTATGATGAATGGTCGCGCCTGCTGGATAGATACGGCAAAAACCTTGGCGAAAAAGCGCTCAAGGAATTGCACATTCATCTCTCCGGCATTGAGTATGGACCCAAAGGAGAAAAGAAGCACCTTTCGTTGGCAGATGCGGATTTGAAATATAAAGATTTATTCAAGGCGTTAGAGAAATTTAAATGCGGCGGGCGCATCTTATGCGAAAGCCCTATTATGGAAGAAGACGCTTTGAATATGAAGAAGGCTTGGATGAAGGCGAGCGCAGAGAAGTAGTATCCGCGGGTGGGGTTTATATAAAAATTTGACCGCCGACAGCAGATTACAGCCTGCCGTCGGCGGTCAA
The DNA here is from genome assembly GCA_009885945.1 of Anaerolineaceae bacterium. Lineage (GTDB taxonomy): Bacteria > Chloroflexota > Anaerolineae > Anaerolineales > Villigracilaceae > VFJR01. The sequence goes on along the minus strand of VFJR01000117.1, from coordinate 22,739 downwards.
AATTAAGCAATTATGTGTCTTACGTAAGTCTTGTATTTATACTTTCTTTAACCTTGCAGTCAGTACTGGTACATTAACTGACTCTGCGATTTCGGCAGTGACATTGGGAGCGTATAACTGACGCAGGGAATTTCCACTGTATGACGAGCCCATGCACAATAAATCATAGCCGCCTGTTTTGATTTCATTTAACAACTCTTCAACAATATTCCCTTGTCGAACTTTAATTTCTGCGCTTAATCCTGTTTCTTGAATTGCATTCATCGCTTGCCGCAAACTCCTGCCTTGCGGCGTGTCTGTATCTACAAGATGATCCAAATTTTGACTGACAATGCGCGCCGTTGGGTAATTTAACTCAACGGGCGGGACAACATGCATTAAAGCTATTTCGGCGCTTGAAATTTTTGCGATTTGTAAAGCAAGATATTCTGCAGTTAATTCATAACCCAGCCCGCCGATACAGATCAAAATTTTATTTATTGGCACACGCACTTGTGGAACATATAAAATGGGGGAAGATATATCCTCCATGATCTGACGAATGGAGCGTCCGCTCACCAAATGACGCAGACGCGCACGCCCCAGCGGTCCTATCAGCGTAATGTAATCTGCTTCCAATGCCTTTTGCGGAATAATTTCTTCAGCGTTTCCATTTTGGACTTGCAGGCTGTACTTAACACCATGTTCATTAAACAAGCTGATAGCACGCTCGAACACCTGCTCTAAAGGGTTGTGATCGTCTATTTGAACAGGATACAGCTTCTCGTTAATTCCAAGAAGCGTTACTTTTAAATTCAGATGACTTGCCAGCCAGGAGCCATATTCAATGGCGGGCCATGTTGTAGTAAATCCATTTGTGGTAATTAATAATTCAGTCATATTTGCCTATCTATACAGAATCACGCCTAAAATGCCCGCACCTAATAATACATACGGGGATGGAATATCAAACCATAATGCGCACGCGCTAAGGATGCCAATGATCAGCGCGCGGCGATTTAATTTTTTTGCGCCGCTAACCCGCAGGAGTTCCCAGCCTACAACAAAAATGAGCGCTGCAACGGCAGGACTCATGCCCATTACAAATCGTTGCAGCCAATCTTCGTTTTGAAATTGCTGCAAAATTACGGCGACTACTAACATCATCACTGTAGGGGGAAGGGTTGCGCCGAGTAATGCAGTGAAAACACCCGCTATCCCTCCTGCGGCGAAGCCAACAAACATCGCAAGTTTGAGCGCTTCACTGCCGGGCAACACATTTGAAAGACCAACCGCCTCTACAAATTGTTCCTCGGTCATTACCTTGCCAACGGCTTCATCATATAACAAGCCGATCGAGGCAGGTCCAGAAGGCGATAGCAAGTTTACCTTGAGAAACATCCACAATAATTTAAGCCATACCTGAAACTTTGTTGGCGTCATGAGAGAAATAATACCCCAACAATCCCCGCGATTAACACAACAAAACGGGCAGGTGCATCCAAAAACATAGCGATCAGGCTAACAATGCCAATTGTCCAGCCTTGCCAGCCAGTGTTGCCGCCTCTTTCAAAAATTTTCCAAGCCGTAAAAAACATTAGCACAGAAATTGCGGGCGTTAAACCCTCTACAAAATTTTTCACCCATGCTTCACGACGGATACGGTGCAGGATCATTGTCACGCCCAAGATGATTACTGTGGGCGGCAAAATAGATGCCATTAGAGAAACTAACCCGCCCGGAATACCCGCTACCGCATAGCCAATATACATAGCAAGCTGTAATGCATCACTGCCTGGCAATACCGAAGATAATGCCACTGCTTGCACAAATTGACTCTCGTTGACAAGGTTGGGCACTGCCAAGCTGTGTAATAAGCCCACAGAAGCAGGACCTGATGTACTTAATAAATTAACTTTAATGAATGTCCAAAAGAGAATACTAAGAGGGTCCATAGGTTCCGGTGATAAAAGATGTCATGCTATACTAACTGTATCTATTTTACCCGCTTCATCAATGTTTAAGGAGAAAGCATGTTGACATTCATTAATATTTTGGTTGCATTGGTAGCGCTTTTGCACATTGGATTTCTCACCCTTGAAATGTTTCTATGGGAAAAACCAGCCGGGCGCCGTGCCTTTCACACAACCGCGGAGTTTGCCAAACAATCTAGAACTCTTGCCATGAATCAAGGTCTGTATAATGGCTTTCTCGCGGCGGGTCTTATTTGGGGATTCTTTGCCGGTGACGCTGTAAAAGTATTCTTTTTGATTTGTGTAGTAATTGCTGGGATTTTTGGTGCATTCACTGTAAGCAAACGAATTTTTTATATCCAAGCCTTGCCCGCAACCATTGCTTTAGCACTCATGTTTATATTTTAAAATAAAAAGGGCAACCACGATAAAAGTGATTGCCCTTTTTATTATCCCTGTTCCTTCAGCTTGATTTGTACCAGCGCATTCTTAAACACTTCATAAGGCTGCGCGCCCACCAGCGCATACTTATCATTGATCACATACGTTGGTACGCCCGAAACACCAATTTGGTACGCTTCCTGTACTTGCTGTGCAACATAGGCTGTATATTTTCCAGCTTCAACGTCGTTTTGCATTTCATCTGCATCTAAACCAACTTCAATTGCTGCGGCGCGCAATACATCCCATTTACTGATGTCTTGTCCTTGCGCATACACTTTCAAAAATACAACTCGATGAAATTCATTGCCCTTGCCGTGCACGCGCGCATATTCAGTGGCTTCATGTGCAAGGCGCGTATTTAAAATCCGATTTACAGAAACAAATTCCAATCCAAACGAATTCGCCATTTGGCGCAAACGTTCTTCAGAACCGCTTGCCCGCCCGCGTGTAATATACTCAGGCAGTTCCATTCCTTCCGGCGGAGTATCGGGGCGCAAATAAAATGGACGCCACTCTACCTCCACGTTATGTTCCTTTTTCAGTAAGTCAACCACACCCTGGCCGACATAGCACCATGGTCATATATAATCAGAAAATATCGTCAGCTTGATATCCATGTTTTTCCTTTTTACATCGTCCCGCAGGTTTATGGCAAGTTCTCAATGATTCACTTAAACCTGCGGGACGGTTAATTTGAAACTACGCTTGATAGATACCCACTCTCGAACATTTCTTACTAAAGGAGTTTTATCTCATGAATAAACTGCGCATCAACCCTACGCGTATGCTTGATTCGTTTAACCAGTTAGCCTCTTTCGGCGCCTCAAGCGACGGCGGTGTGAACCGTCCATCCTTCAGCGAAGCACATCTTGCCGCGCGCAACTGGTTTCAAGAAGAAATAAAAAAATCAGGCTTTGAATTTCGCACAGATGGCGCGGGCAATCATTCTGCGTTTTTGCCTGCCAGTGATAGCGCTGAATCGGCGAAGCAATCTCATACTGAGTCGGAGATTGCTTCGGGGCAAAGAGCGCCCCTCGCAATGACAAAGACGTTACTATTCGGCTCACATCTTGACTCTGTTCCCAAAGGCGGTAGGTTTGATGGCGCGCTGGGCGTGATGGCGGCGTTTGAGGTGTTGAAAACTGTCAAAGAAAACGAGATCAAGCTCAAGTTAAATCTTGAAGCGATTGACTTTTCAGATGAAGAAGGCACGCACATGAGTCTGCTTGGGAGCAGTGCGCTGTCTGGTCATATTAATCCAGATGATATGCAAAAGCCATATAGCGGACGTGAAAACTTTTTAGCAGGTTTGGCGCGCGCGGGGCTATCTGAAAAAAGTTTGTTAACTGCAAAACGTCCAAAAGAATCTGTTGCTGGATATTTGGAGTTGCATATTGAGCAAGGAAAGCGCTTGGAGCGCGCAGGAATTAATATTGGCGTTGTCTCTGCCATCGTCGGATATGGTTCATATCATTTAAGTTTTATCGGGCGCGCAGATCACGCAGGTTCAGCATCAATGGAGGACCGCTTGGATGCGGGGCAAGGCGCAAGCGCGTTTATTTTGGCGGCGCGTGAACTGGTGATGCGTGATTTTCCAAATTGTGTTGCAAATGTCGGCAAAATAGAATTTGCCCCTGGCGCTTCCAATATCGTACCTGCCCGCGCCGATCTTATGCTTGAGTTTCGTTCGCCCGATGCAAACCAACTTTCGAAATTGGATGATGCATTAATAAAATTAGCTAATGAAAAAGCAACGCAATTTGGTTTGAAGTTAATCTCAGAGCCGCTTGGGAAACATACGCCAAACTTAATGAGCGCAGAAATTCAAAAAGCATTTCAAGACTCGTGCGATATCTTGGGATTGTCCAATACGACACTCGCTTCGGGTGCAATTCACGACGCGCAATCACTTGTGGATGTATGTCCGATTGGCATGATCTTCGTTCCATCCGTTGATGGCGCCAGCCACGCGCCGCGCGAATTTACGGAATGGGAAGATTGTGTAAATGGCGCCAATGTTTTATTGCAAACGGTGATGAAGCTGGCAGCAAATTAAGAAAACTATAACTGCTCAGCGATAAGTTAAACCCGCAATCATGTCGCTGCGAGGCGCGCTTGGTTTCCCACAGGGCAAATGTGCCGAAGCAGTCTCGTCATGACGGGGATTGCTTACTCTGCGAGTACGATGTCGTCGGGAAGAACAAGTGCCCTGCTCGCAAAGATATGGCTGAGCAGTTACAAAAACATGTCCTGCAAATTTGCAGGACATGTTTAATTATTTATAGGACTTACGCAAGGCACTTGATCAAAACTGGTTTTATCTTGTTCATCTCCGTTTATCTCTGGTTAAAATGGATTTTTGCATAAGTTCTAATTTACCCAAACCGTTCTTCTTTCCAAACATCGGCGCGGTTGTGGTAACCAGCTTGTTCCCAGAAGCCGCGTTTGTCACCTGCCATGAATTCAATCGAGCGCAGCCACTTTGCACCCTTCCACAAATAGGGTGTTTCTAAGTCTTCGCGCCCGGGGATAAAACCGACCATGCCGCGCAAAGGATAGCCATGATCTGCCGTGATCGGTTCGCCGTTTAAGTGAGTGGCGAGTAAAAAATTATCTTGCAGAACAACCTCCAGCGGAAGATTGACAGTGAATCCGTATTCAGCGTGCTGCATCACATGAGTCGCGCTTTTCTTGATCTTGATCAAGCCGTTATCTACAAGCGCCTTCACTGAAACGCCTTCCCAGACTGTATCGAACTTGCTCCAGCGGGTGACGCAGTGAATGTCCATTTCTATTTTGGCGCGCGGCAATTTGTTGAACTCATCCCAAGTCCATTCTTTTTCTTCTTCCACTTCGCCCCATACGCGCAAATTCCAGGTGGATGCGTTAAAGTGGGGCACAGGTCCATAATGTAAAACTGGAAATTTAACTGTCAGCGATTGCCCAGGTGGAAGCCTGCCTTCTTTTTTGATTCGTTCTTCGTCTTTTCTGCGATCTGATCCTTCAAACATAAACATAATAAGCTCCTCTTAAAATAAATGCTGATACGCAAAATAGACTCCCCAACAGGAGTAAATGTTACAGGGTATTTATTACAGAATTGTTAAATTATTTTGCAAGAAGTTCGTCAAGCACTTTCTTGGACGACTCATCTATGACCGCATGCTGACTGCCGCCATGTGAATCCATGGTCACTACCACGGGGAAGTCTTTTACTTCAATGACCCACATGGCTTCGGGGGTACCAAAATCAAGTTTAAATACATCGCTGACATTGATTACAGTTTGCGCAAGGAAAGATGCCGCGCCGCCGATCGCGTGGAAGTACACCGCGGGCGTTTCTTCACAGCCCTTAAGCGTTTTAGCGCCCATCCCGCCTTTGCCGATCACGCCTTTTACATTGAAGTGCTTCATCACATCTGCTTGATAGGGTTCCTCGCGAATGGATGTAGTGGGACCCGCCGCCAGAAATTTATAGTCCTTTGTGTCTAAGCCCGAGACTACGGGTCCGCAATGATAAATGACGGAGCCGTTCAATAAAGTTTTAAGTTTTTCATACACTTCAAGATCGTCACCTTGCGGCGCGCGAGTTTTTTTGATAAAGGTTTCGATCATCCATTTGTGCGCGGCGTCGCGCGCTGTCACCATCACGCCAGAAAGTTCAACGCCATCGCCAACTTTCAAATCTTTGATCACTTCGTCGCTTATCGGTGTTGTTATTTTTTTCATAATATTCCTAATCGTAAATAACTTCTTCGCCTTTGATAGTTAGCTTGCGGCGGCGATATGCCCAGCACGTATAAGATACCGAAACAAAATAGGAAGCAGGCAAACGCGACAAGCCTGTGATTTTTGTATCTAATACAGTTGTTTTACCGCCAAAGCCCATCGGACCAATGCCCATTTCATTTGATTCTTTTGTTAATTGCTCTTCCAACTCCGCGAGTTTAGGATCATCGTTGCGTGTGCCCATTTCGCTGAACATGACTTCTTTGGATTTGATATAGGACGAGCCGCGATCCCCGCCAATCGCTACGCCTAAAATCCCCGGCGCACATCCCTGACCTTGTGCTTTTTGCACTGCATCCAAAACAACCTTCCTCACGCCTGCAAGATCACGCCCTGCGCCAACGTTATTATCTGGCAATGAATATTGACGGCTAACATTTTCACAGCCGCCGCCTTTAAGCATTAATTCGATTACCAAATCATCGCTTTCTATTTCTTCAAAATGGATGTAGGGGAAATCGTCGCCGCCGAGATTGTTGCCCGTGTTGTTGTCGTAGACTGCATCTACAGCGTTTGGCCGCATATAATTTTTTTTGGTCGCATCTTCCATTGCGGCGCGAATCTGCGCCTTGAGCTTTATCGTTGACCAGCCCAGCGGGTAGTGAACATAAAAGATTGGCGTGCCAGTATCTTGACATATGGGTGTGGATTTTGCGCGTGATAATTCGATGTTCTTAACAATCGTTTCCAAAGCGCCGCGTGCTGTAGAGCCCGGCGCTTCTTTTTCGATCGATTCGCGCAAACGTTTTTCTACATCCGGCGGCAGTGAGCTGGATGTGCGCCGAATTAATTCAAGGATTTCGTTGGTTAAATCTTTCATAGTGCCTCCAAATATCAGTGCAAATCATAACCCCAACAAGTGGAAAATACCATATAAGAATTAGCATTTCAGACGTGATTCATATAGTAGTACTTAGCCTGCAATTAATTATTTATTAAGCTTTACTTTTCCTCTGTCTAACTACTTCAAACATTAATACCGACCCTGCCGCGCCTGCATTCAAAGACTCAACTGAGGCTGACATGGGAATGCTGATTTGTTGAGTCGCCAGTTTCCTTGCTTCTTTGCTGGCTCCATCTGCTTCACTTCCCATAATTAATGCCAAAGGCTGAGATAGATCTGCTTCCCAGCACGATTGCGCGCCCATATCTGCGACAAAAACTTTTAATCCAGCAGACTTTGTAACTTGATTAATTTCATCCCAAGTCATTGAAAGGATCGGTAACTTAAAATGTGCGCCCATGCCTGCGCGTAATACTTTTGGCGCAAAGGCATCTGTTGTTTCTGGCGGAAGCAGAACCGCATCTACGTTCGTGGCAGCGGCAGAACGAATCAGCGTGCCGAGGTTGCCTGGGTCACGGATTTGGTCTGGGATCAGGATAAAAGAGGGAGAGGCGGGAATTGGCAGGGGGGAATGCGTAACGATTGCAAGTATGCCTTGAGGGTTTTCTGTCTCGCTGATGGTTTTCATGATGATTGTGGAAACTTCCTCTACATCCAATCCTCGTATCATTAGGCTTTCTACCTGCAGCATACCCCTTGCACTGATCGATTGATCATACAGCACAGATTGAATTTCCCAGTTGCTATTGACTGCCTCTTCAACCAAACGAACCCCGTCAATGACAAATATGCCCGCCTCACGGCGTTCTTTTGCGCGTCCTTGCAGTGCGCGGATAAGTTTTACTTTTGGGTTGTGCGGAGATGTAATCATAAAGACATTTTAATGGCAAATATGTTTCTTGCCGCGTGAGTTATTTTTTTTGTCTTTGCGCTGAGGAGCGTTTATAAAGAATGGGCTATTCCAATTTATTGCCACGGAGTTACAGAGTCGCTGAGAAAAAATGCTGTGGCTAAGCCCACAAGATTAGCCATTCCCAGCGCTGTATCTTATGGAAAATTTATTTACATAGAGTAAAATACTTCCTATGAATTCACCCACCAAATCACCAGGCTGGCTGTTTGGGCTGGCTTTTCTAGTTGCAATCCTTGTGCGTCTTTTTCAACTCGGCGCATTGCCGTTATCGGATTATGAAGCTGAGTTTGCCTTGCAGGCAATGAACATCACGCGCGGTCTTAAACCAGTGCTTGGTGCCCAGCCGGGTTACGTATTATTAACCACGCCCTTGCTCTATATTTTTGGCAGTACCAATTTTATGGCGCGTTTGATTCCAGCCTTGGCGGGCAGTCTGCTGGTGTTGCTTCCTCTTTTGTTTGAACACCGCCTCAAACGCGCCGCGATTTTTGTGGCGTTCTTTTTAGCGCTTGACCCCGGCTTGGTTGCTATTTCACGTCAGGCGGCTGGGAATATTCTTGCCATTACTTTTTTTCTTTTTGCATGGGCATACTGGGATCGCACCCAATTAAAACAGGCAGGTATATTCGCGGCTTTGGCTATGCTTTCTGGTCCATTTATTTGGGCGGGGTTATTGGCTTTTGGCATTTCAGCGGCACTAATGCAATTCGTGAGTCCAAAGCCTGATGGGGCAGAGCAGGCTCACCCTGAGTCTGACCGAGGGGTTGAATCTAATCAAGAAGCGAAAAAGTTGCGCAATCTTAAAGATGCGTTTCCATCTTTTCTAATCACATTGTTTGCAGTAGGTACTTTACTTCTTTTTGTTCCGTATGGATTGAGTTCTGTTTTTAAATCTCTTTCTGTATATATTAATAGTTGGTTCGCGATTTCAGATCTGACGCCTGCTCGCTTGTTATTTACTTTGATTGCCTATCAACCATTGACCCTCGTACTTGCGCTCATTGCACTAACCCGCGGATGGTGGCTTGGTCAGCGGCGTGTGATGTGCTTAAGCATTTGGTTATTTGTTTCATTGTTATTGGTAATTTTTAATCCAGGGCGGCAGGTGACAGATCTTGCGTGGATGGTGATTCCCATGCTTGTGCTGGCGGGCATGGAACTTTCACGTCACGCGAAATTTTTTGATGAGGAGCGCAGGGAAATTAGCGGTGTGATGGCGTTGGTGCTTTTTATGCTTGCTTATTCTTGGCTTGCATTTGCGTCACTGACCGGCATTCCCATTCCATCAGAGCAGGGTAATTCTATGCTTTGGCTTTTGGGCGGCGCGTTAGTTTTGATGTTGTTTAGTGTGGTGTTGATCGCTGCGGGTTGGTCGATAAGAGTTGCGAAACTCGGTTCTTTATATGCGCTGGTCATTGCATTTGGAATTTATAATTTTTCAGCAGTGATGGCTGTAGCTGGCTTGCGTGCAAATATTTCTCACGAATTATGGACTTCTGATGCTCGCCCTGCGCAAGCAGAATTACTTTTGAAAACAGTCAATGACCTTTCTGAATGGGGCAGAGGTGATGACCATTCATTGCCTGTCACCATTGTGGGCGTAAAGTCGCCTGCACTGGTATGGTTGCTGCGCGAACGTGAAGTTAATCTTGTAGATACTTTGGATATAACCACTTCTCCTGAGCTTGTGATTACATATCAACAAGTTGATCCCGCCCTTGCCGCTTCGTATCGCGGGCAGGATTTTATTTGGAATCAATATCCCAATTGGAATATTTCTTTGGTCAATGATTGGATGCGCTGGCTTGTTTTACGAAAAATGACTGATACAGATACCGCTATCATCTTATGGGTGCGCGCCGATGTTTTTATAGATGGTTCTCACGCTCTTTCCAACCCCTAGAGACTGTTTCTTAAAGATTTTTTAACACAAAGGACACAAAGAACACGAAGGAAAACCTTTAAAAGCACTGGGAACTAAATAGCCTTTTTGAAAGAAAGCTCAAAAAATCTCTGTTTATCTCCGTTTACATTGTGCCCTTCAAGGTATCATGGTTAATTAGACTTAAGAAATACTCTCTTACTTAGACTGGATTCTCACTCAATGACATCGTCTTCCCCAAACATTATTGCCATAGATGGTCCTGCCGCATCAGGTAAATCTACCCTGGGGCGTTCGCTCGCCCAAACGCTTGGATATATTTTTTTTGATACAGGCGTCATGTATCGCGCTGTCACATACCTTGCCTTGCAATTTGACATGGATTTACGTGACGAAGCTGTGATCACAAAACTAGCACAAGATTCAAAATTAGATGTTCGCCCTGCTACAAAAGAGGATGGGCGTGCAAATGATATTATGGCAGGTGATAAAGATATTACCTGGGAATTGCGCCAAGGCAATGTGGATGCGAATGTTTCTATTGTTGCGGCACATGCCGGCGTGCGTACTGCACTATCTGCGCAACAACGCAAGATCGGTTTGCGCGGCAAGATCGTGATGGTAGGCAGAGATATAGGCACAGTCGTATTACCGGAAGCAGATATTAAAGTGTACTTGGATGCCTCGGCTGAAGAACGAGCCAAACGGCGATACAATGAAGTGATTGCCAGAGGCGAGACGGCTGATTATGAAAAGATACTTGAAAAAATAATAGAAAGAGATCATATCGATTCCACCCGCGCCGTTGCGCCACTAAAACCAGCAGAGGATGCCGTGATTCTCGATTCGGATAAAATGTCTGTTGAAGAAGTGCTCGCCCATGTTTTAGAATTATGCAAATAATTCACTGCACCCCCTAATCACTTAATTACCTACTCCCTAATTCCCTATGCCCCAATCCTATTCCGTCCCCCTCAAAGTAAAACTTAGACGCCCATTAACCAAGGCAGTGTTTCGTTTTCTCTTTCGCCTTTTAGGGCGCGTAAAAATATCTGGTTTGGAAAATCTTCCAGCGAAGCAAGGGTATGTGGTTGCAATGAATCACATTTCCATTTTTGACCCGCCCTTTGTGGTTTCATTCTGGCCCCACACCCCAGAAATTATCGGCTCGTCAGAGGTTTTTCATAAAAGAGGACAAGGATTTGTGTTGAAAACATATGGTGTCATCCCCGTTCATCGTGGTGAGTATGACCGTGTGGTGATGGATACAATGTTAAGCATATTACAGGCAGACCTCCCGTTAATCATTGCTCCGGAGGGCAGCCGTTCGCACGTGCCGGGTTTATTGCCCGCCATGCCCGGCGTTGGCTATATCATTGAACATTCTGGCGCTGCTGTCGTGCCGGTAGGCATTGCTGGCACAACCGATGATTATTGGAAACGTTCTATGCAAGGCGAACGCCCGACCATTGAAATGCGCGTGGGCAAACCAATTCACTTCCCGCCCATGACAGAAAAAGGCGCCGAGCGTCGTGAAGCTCGCCAAAGATATTCTGATACGGTTATGAATCATATTGCAGGCTTATTACCGCCTGAATATAGAGGCGCGTACACAAACACGGTCATTCTTCCGTCTTAAAGCAGAACTCCGAGTTTTTCAAAAACTCGGAGTTCTGCTTTTTATTTTATTTCACTGCATTCACAAAATCTGCAAACAAACCATACGCTGTTTCTTCGGGACCGCCCTGCATGCCTTCGCGTTCCGAAACCGTCACAGAATAATCGGGTAATACATCTGTCCTAAATGTTAATCCAGTAGATGAGCCCATCATGCCAAATAAAGGCGATGTTGATTCCACCAACTCCGGCGCCACTCTGCCTTTGATCTGATTCCCAACCCGTTCAGCAGACGCCACCAACTTCCAACGCTTCTTTTCCGCCTTGGCTTGATTCACCATCTCAGCCGTTATCTCTCTGATGCCTTTGCGCTCCACATCATGAGGTTTGAGGGGTGCATTCATTAATACCGTCGCCAATGCCGCAACTTTAATAGATGCATCCCAGCCATCTACATCACCAGACGGATCCGTTTCTGCCACCCCTACACTTTGACAATACTTCACCGCCGCATCAAATGATTCGCCGTCTTCCATGCGTGAGAGGATGATGTTTGTAGTCGCGTTGATAATGCCTTTAAAAGAAATCAACTCTGCCGCAGGCATTGCCTCACGGAAAGTTGAAAAGATCGGCGTGCCGCCTAACACTGTTGATTCGTACATATATCTTTTGTTCTTCGATTTCGCCAGTGCGCTCAATTCTTGAAACGCATGTACAACTGTTCCTTTGTTGGCTGTGCTGACGTGCATACCTTTGTTTAGTGCTGTGCGTACATGGTCAATTGCGGGTTGACCTGTTTCATAGTTGACAGGAGAATTCTCAAACATAAAATCGGCTTGTGAGTTTTGAATGACTGCCAGTGAATTGTCAACTTGGAAAGTAGAAAGTGACGAAATTGATTGTCCGCTTTCTACCAACTCAAGAGCCTTTTGAATATCCAGTCCATTTGGGTTTACTGCAAAGCCGTGCCTGCCGGTGGCAATGCCTGTAAATGAAAAAGTGATGTCATATTGTGATTTGAGCGCTTCTTGTTTGCGAACCAGTAAACGTGCTAAATGACGGGCAACATTGCCAAAGCCAATCAGGGCGAGTTTGTTGTGCATGGGGTCTCCGATGGAAAGGTTGATGGCTTGCGCGTATAAACGTTTGAACGTGGGAACGTTATAACGGTGGATATGGAAACGCGCGGCGATCTTTGGGTTGAGGTGGGAATATTTTTGTTGCTAATAATTTTTCGACGCGGCGCTGCAGGGCTTTGATCTCGCGCCGGCTGAGATAAGGCTCAAGGTCAGTGAGCAGGCTTGGGCTTAGGGAGAGAGGCGCAAGCAAGCCTTCAGCAATGGGCTGCTCGGCGAAATCCCAAATTACGGTGCGAAGCTTGTCTTCTGTGTGAAAGCAAACTCCGTGATCAATGGCATGCAGCTTGTGAGTCTCATCTTCAAAAAAAACGTGACTGCCTTTGCGATCTGCATTGTTAATAATTAAATCGAATAGGACGACTGATTGCAGAAGTTTTTTATCTTCAATGCTAAAGTTGAAATAATGATATTGAGGATCGTAATGAATATATTGTTGAAGCGAGCCTGCACCATGCGGACCATCATCACGAAAAATGGTCAATGGAACGATATGCAAGCCAAGTGATTCACTGACAAGGTACGCGGCGATTTCGCGCAGTGCAAGTGTATTCTCCTCAAAATCCCAAAGAGGCTGTTCGCCTTTACAGGGTTTGTATACAGCTTGAATTATTTGGTCTTCGTGTTGAACATCAACTAGGAAAGTGTAATTAGAGCCAAGTGTAAATTGACCCTTGAGGCTTATGGTGCCAAGTTGAAATGTTTGATGAAGGGAATGGATATCCATGCGTTTAAAGGTTTGCACGTTGAAACGTTCCAACGTGTGAACGTTTTAACTCAAGTGCCCGTTTTTCTTTGGGCAGAAGTGACCTTCGGGTTCCATCGGTTGGCTGCATTGCGGGCAAATCGTTCGTCCGCGTGCAGCAACTTCTGTGCCCCAGCGTGCCAGCTTGCGGATTTGATCGCGTGTGCACCAAAAGCGAATCGATCCGGCAGTTTCGGGGTCTGCATCTTCGGTCAGTAATTCTTTTGCAAAGACCACAACGCGGTCACGGTCTTTGTCGTAGCCAAGCCCAATTTCACCGACGCGAAAGAGCGGGTCTACGGGCGGGTGGATGCGCATAGACTCTTCCAGATAGTCGCCGGATGCTTCTGGAATATCTGGGTTCTCGGTATTGATTTGTGAAATAAATTGTTCTACGCCAATCGCAAGAGAGAGTAATTGTGCTTTCTCAATAATCACAGTGATCGTGCGTTGCGGTTCGTAGGCTTGCAGATAAAACACACGTTTTCCGGGCTGCCCAATGGCATCGGCAGTGATATGTTCACAGGGGTCAACATCAATTTCTAATCGAGACATAAGAACCTTTCTTAAATCGAGTATACCAGAAGTGGAAAGTGGAAAGTATAATTTCTGTATTCGGCTGTCAAGCCAAAGGAGAAGCAAATGTATGATAAGAAGAAATTAAAAGAACTCGCAGCCTCTGTGGAAAAATGGGAAGAGACGAGTTTAAGTAAAGCATTGTCCTCTTTGCCAGAACGCGCAGATGAATTTATCACCACATCATCAGAGCCAATTAATAGATTGTATACGCCGCTGGATGTTGCTGATAACGATTACGCTTCTTCTCTTGGACTGCCGGGTGAGTATCCCTTTACGCGCGGAGTCCACCCGACACTTCATCGCTCCAAATTGTGGACAATGCGTATGTTTGCAGGCTTTGGCACTGCGGAGGAAACGAACGCACGCTTTAAGTATTTGCTGGATCAGGGGCAAACAGGCTTATCGGTTGCATTTGACCTTGCGACGCTGATGGGCTATGACACAGATCAACCAGAAGCGCTTGGTGAGTTTGGTAAATGCGGTGTAGCGGTTTCATCTTTGAAAGATATGGAGATTTTATTCGATGGTATTCCGATGGATAAAGTTTCTACCAGTATGACGATCAATTCACCTGCGGCAATTACCTGGGCAATGTATTTAGCCGCCGCAGAAAATAAAGGCGTGCGATTGGATCAATTGCGCGGCACGCTTCAAAATGATATCCTCAAAGAATTTATTGCCCAAAAAGAATTTATCTTCCCGCCTGAGCCTTCGATGAGGCTGGTGGTGGATACGATGGAATTTGGCGCGCAAAAAGTTCCGCAATGGAATACGATTTCGATTAGCGGCTATCACATTCGTGAGGCAGGCTCTACGGCGGCACAGGAATTGGCATTTACATTAGGAGATGGACTTGAATATGTGCGCTGGGGAATTGCGCGTGGCATGGACGTAGATGATTTTGCGCCTCGGCTTTCATTCTTCTTCAATGCGCACAATGATTTCTTTGAAGAGATCGCCAAGTACCGCGCCGCGCGGCGCATTTGGGCGCGTGAGATGCGAGAGACATTTAAAGCAAAGAATCCGCGCTCGTGGTTATTACGTTTTCATACACAAACAGCAGGGGTGAGCTTAACTGCGCAACAACCCGAGAATAACGTAGTGCGCGTAGCAATTCAGGCGTTGGCGGCTGTGATTGGCGGTACCCAGTCTTTGCATACTAATTCATTAGATGAGGCTTTGGCTTTGCCCTCTGAACATGCGGTCACAATTGCGTTACGTACGCAACAGATCATTGCCGAAGAATCAGGTGTGACCAATACTGTCGATCCGCTGGGGGGTAGTTTCTTCGTCGAAGCGCTGACAGACCGAATGGAGAAAGAAGCGTATGATTATTTCCGCCGTGTAGAAGAACTTGGAGGGGTGATCCCGGCAATTGAAAAAGGATTCTTCCAAAGCGAAATTTCTGACGCGGCATACCGTTATCAGCGTGAAATTGATAAGGGTGTGCGCAAAATCGTGGGTGTGAATGCATATGCTGAGAAGAAGCCGCTTTCGATTCCAATTTTGGAAATGGATCCAGCCGGGTATCAAAAACAAATCAGCCGGCTGGCGGAAATCCGCAAGACCCGCGATAACGGGCATGTGGGTCAGGCTATGGATAAGTTACGTATCGCGATGCAAGGCACTGAGAATACCATGCCGCATTTAATGGAATGTGTGCATGGGTATGCTACGCTGGGGGAGATCATTCAGGTGATGAAGGAAACATTTGGGATTTATGAAGAGCCGACCATGATTTAGCAGTTGGCAGTTAAAGCGAAGACTCCGAGATTTTAAAAATCTCGGAGTCTTTTTTGTTTTAAATATTTAGCGTGTTGATTTTCGGTTGAACCACTTCTCAATTTGTTTTGCGGCGGCTTCACGTCCACCCAAGCCGAACGCCAAGGCAGCTGCTACACCGATTGCTGCAAAGATGATCTGAATTACACTGCCAGCGAGAGTTACTCCTGCTTGGCTAAGAGCAATGCCTGCTACAAAGATCAGGATCGCCCAACGGGCAATATTTGCCAAGAATGAAGCATCATCGCCGCCAGTGGAGAGAATCACGTCAGAGGCAATGTTGGCGAAGTAAATACCTGCCAGGAAGATAGCGACGCCCAAAAGCACGTTGCCGGCAAAGCTCATTAAACTTCCCACCAATACTGAGATGGTAGTCAAGCCAATGGATTGCGCGGTACCTTGAATGGCGATGAGCATTACAGCTACAAGAACAACATAGCCAAGCATGTCTGAGAGGGCAGGTCCCTTGGCAGCTTTGAAGCCAAGCGCTGCAGGCAGGCGATTAATGCCAATTCCAGCGAGTAAGCTCGAGGCAATGTCTGCGACGAATTTGGCAACATAATAAGCAATACTAAGGATTACACCCGCGCCCAAGGCGCTGAGGATAATTCCGGTTACACTGCCAAGTACTTGTGTACCAACTTGAGAAATGACAGGTAGACCAAGGGTGTTCAATGCTTGTACTACTACAGGTACCAATACGAGCACGTAAGTGACCGTTCCTAATAACACTGAAAGAGACTGTGTGTTTTTAGATTTGCTCAAGCCGACTCGTTCGCCAACGCCGTCTGCGCCAACACTTTCAAGGAAGCCCGTTACGATCTGGCGCAAGATGCGGGCGAGTAAGGCTCCCAGCACGAGAATGATAATTGCGCCGATGACGCCGGGGATGTAGCTGATTAATTGATTGACTAGCACTTCCACGGAGTCTGCGGTTTCGCCAAGCCCAAGAGCGCCTAAAACTGAAGGCATGAATACAAGGAAGGTTAGCCAGAAAACGGATCTGCCAATCGCATCATTTGTATTGGCTGTTTTGCCTTTTACAACTTTTTCGCCTAACCATTGATCAAGTTGTGTCATGTTGAGCACGCGTACTACTAGGAATTTAAGCAGTGCAGCGACCAGCCATGCTACTAGCAGGAATACACCAACATTGACGAGTCTGCCTAACCATACGCTCAGTAAGTTGCCGAGCGGAGTGCTTACGGCTGCTGTGGCGTCTATGCCGGCAAATCTTTGCGCACCAATGGCTAATTGCCAGATCACAACAACGAAAAGTATCCAGAAGGTTAAACTACTAACCCATTTGGCAACTTCTGTTTTTGTGCCGAGGGAGCTTGATACGCGGTCGTCAAGTTTGAGTGCACTTAGTGCGCGCCGCATCAGAAAAGCCCCGATGCGAGCCACAACCCATGCCAGTAGTAAGCCAATCAAAATGACCACCAATGGAACGATGAATTGCATGCCAAGTGTTTGAAGCTGTGTAAGAATATCGTTCATTTAAAAATCTCCTTTTTTGATGAAACGTTTTTATCTTTCACTTCTATATTTGAAACACTATATTTTAGGTAGAGTTGCTCTTAAAAAAGCCCTTATTTGGCTAAATTGGTATACAAAAAGCGACCTGAGATTCCAAAATCTCGGGTCGCTTTTTTGATTTTATTAGTGCTGACACACAGCATGTTATTTTTTGACCACCGACAGCAGACCGCGGTCTGCTGTCAAAATGGGGGGCTTTATCTTGACAGCACCTTTGCCATACTGTAATACTCCATGTTCACAGTGCGTTTGTTGGCTGCTACATCTGCCAATGGAATATATTTCACGCCGCTCCCACGGATGCCGGTCATAACGCCATGAGTGCCCTCAAGCAAGGCTTCAACAGCTTTGACGCCCATGCGTGAGGCGAGTAAACGGTCATAGGCTGTGGGTCCGCCTCCGCGTTGAATGTGACCGAGAATGGTCATGCGTGTTTTGAAGCCGACATCCATCGCGTCAATACCTTGGGCAAGATCTGTAGTAGTGATGTTTGATCCCTCTGCATTAATGATAATGGCATGAGTTTTGCCGCGTTCATATGCATCGGCGACAGCATCTGCAACTTCTTGAATGGTAGCAGGCACTTCTGGAATTAATACCTTTTCTGCGCCGCACACAATGCCTGCCATGACTGCAAGATAGCCGCTGTTGCGCCCCATAGTTTCGACCAAAAATGCGCGGTGATGAGATGATGCCGTATCGCGCAATTTGTCCACTGAGTCCATAATTGTGTTCATCGCAGTATCTGTGCCAATGGAAATATTTGTGCCCCAGACGTCGTTATCAATACTGCCTGGAATACCAATTACCTTGATGCCCTTTTGTGAAAGCGCATAAGCGCCTTTGAGCGAGCCTTCGCCGCCGATTACGATCAAGCTATCCAAGCCTTCTTCATTCATTTTGCGGATCGCCTCGCGTTGACCGTTGCTTTCTTCAAATCGTTTACTGCGGCTGGTTTGTAAGAATGTGCCCCCACGCTGTAATATGCCGCCGACGTCACGCGCGCTTAATGGACGAAAATCGCCATTGATCAATCCTTCAAATCCGCTAATCACACCAACTGCCTCAAAATTATTTGCCAGCGCAGTACGTACCACTGCGCGGATGGCGGCATTCATGCCAGGCGCATCTCCGCCAGAGGTAAGAATTCCTATTTTATGCTTTTTGGCTTCACTCATGATTAGATCTCGCTTTTTATTTAACAGAAAAGATTAATTAACCCGTTGGGTGTTATTTTTTTATTGCTCTCGTTTCACTTGAAAGGTATCAAAATCACGGGCAACAATTGCGCTAGGGAAAACTGCCTGTGCCTCTGCTATAACATCTTTCTCGCGATAACGCCTCGAAATATGAGTAAGGATTAATTTTTTAACGTTGGCTTTCACTGCCAGTTCTGCGCTTTGGCGGGCGGTTAGATGTGAAAACTGTTTCGCCATATCGGCTTCTTCGTCCAAATAAGTGGATTCAATGACCAAAGCATCCGCGTCTTTACATACATCAAGTAGGTCATCTGTCCGACCGGCATCCCCTACTACGACAAGTTTTGCGCCGCGTTCCAGTGGACCCAGTACCTGCTCCGGTATAACGCGTTTGCCGTCAGCTAGTGTGACTTCTTTTCCAGCAACCAAGTCGCGTCGTTCGGGACCGAACGGCACTCCAAGTTCATCCGCTTTATTTGCTAAAAAGGGCCGCCTCGATTTGCCTTCAAAGACATAGCCCAAACAATCAGGCCCACGGTGGGTGACAGGGAAGGCTGTCACAGTAAAATCATCAGCATCTACTATAACCCCAGGTTTGATCTCATGTAATGTTAATGGCATAGGCGGTTGGTTGCCGCGCAAGACAACATCATAAAGAAGGGTGCGTACACGCTCCATGGTCGCATGACCAGCGTAAAGGTCCAACTCGTCAATTGCCTCCCAGCGTAAAAATGTGGAAAGCAAGCCGCCAAGCCCTAAAATATGATCTAAATGCCCGTGGGTTAACAAGATGCGCGTTAATCGCTTAAAGCCGATGCCCGACTGCATGATCTGTCTTTGAGTCCCCTCGCCGCAGTCAATTAAAAACCTATATTCATTGTGAGAAACGATCTGCCCTGCCAGCCCGCGCTTAGAAGAGGGTGCAGAAGCAGAAGTACCAAGAAACAAAATATCAAACACAATTTATCCTTACAATAGTAATAAACTATTTTACCCTAATAACCACGCCAAAAGTTATACAGACCATTTGTGCTATAATCTTTTTATCTTTGTTTTAATAGTTATAAAATGTATTTGCAATGAGCACAGCGACAATTAGACTAACATCCTATGCCTCTTATTAAACTTCCTAACTTAAATCCATTTAATAGAAACAAACCCAAAGGAAAAACGGTTTCCAAGGGAGGCAAAGGTGTGCCTGCAAAGGGTATGTCCCCATTTTCAAAACAGCCTGCGAAACCGTTCTCAAAACCTTTCGCAAAACAATCTGGACAGTATTCACCACCGCCTATCTCATCTCAACCTAGTTCGCAAAGTTTTACACCTTCCCCCGTTTCATATTCTCCAACGCCTCCTCCCAGCAAGCAACTAAGCTGGTGGGATCAACTTTCTGCTGAGCGAAAACTAGATGTCGTTGGCATTATTCTCGCATTTGTTGGTGTGGTGCTTATTTTAGGGTTAGCTTCTGCCAATCGCAGCGCGTTGCTTGGCGGCTTTATCAAAGTGCTTGCACAATTTTTTGGCTGGGGTATTTATGTTTTACCCGTTGGGTTGATCATCGTTGGCTTATGGTTGGTCTTTCGTAAAATCGAAAAAATACCGCCCATTTCTATTGAGCGCGTAACAGGCATTATTTTATTTTTCTTTTGGCTTTTGGGTGTCATGCACTCTATTATCGCCGCGCCAGAAATGGCAGAGGTTGCCGCGTTGGATGGCGTTGGCGGCGGATATTTCGGCGGATTGATAGAACGCATATTATTTTTCAGTCTCGGTACAGGCGGCGCTATCGTTTCTTTTGTGGCGTGGGCAATCGTTGCTCTTAGCCTGACGCTGGATACCTCCGTACAAAATCTTTTCAAATGGGTGATTCCATTACTTCTGTTGATTCAATCTATATGGAAGAAACCCACGCCTCAACTCCAGCCTCAACCTGCTGATGCAATCCCAAGCGGAATCCCCGTTTTAGCCGATTCTGATTCAGAACCATCCGATGCTCTTGTAGCTATTTCCCAGCCTGTCACCACAACTCCCGCTGTCATTCATTGGGAACTTCCCAAAGTAAGTGATATTTTAGATACAGGCAATGCGCCCTCTGTAAACGAAGAATTTATTCAACAACGTGCGCGCCTCATTGAAGAAACTCTTGCATCTTTTGGCGCACCAGCGCAAGTAGTGGCAATCAGCCGTGGACCCTCGATCACGCAATTTGGTGTGGAGCCTCTCTTCGTCGAGACTCGTGGTGGCGTGCGTACGAGAGTGCGTGTTAGCAAAATCGCATCTTTATCAGATGATCTTGCTCTTGCGCTCGCCGCACCGCGTATCCGCATTCAAGCCCCAGTGCCGGGGCATAGTTATGTAGGCATTGAAGTGCCAAATGAAGAAATGGCGCTGGTAGCGTTGCGTGAGATCGTTGAAAGCGATAGTTATGTGCGCAACCAAAAAGCTCTTACATTTGGTTTAGGACGTGATGTAGCAGGACATCCCATCATTGCTAACCTTGAATCTATGCCGCATATTTTAATTGCAGGCACTACAGGTTCTGGAAAATCCGTTTGTGTCAACTCGATCTTGACCTGTTTCTTATTAGATAATACGCCCGATGATTTGCGCCTAGTGTTGATTGATCCTAAACGCGTAGAGTTAACCGGATATAACGGTATTCCTCATTTACTAGGTCCTGTGGTTGTAGAAATGGATCGTGTAATTGGCGCATTGCAATGGATGACGCGCGAAATGGATAAGCGTTATCACATGTTTGCGCAAAATGGTTCGCGTAACATTATTGATTACAACACGAAGGAAATTGCGAAAGGCCAAAAGAAGTTACCATACCTTGTGATCGTGATTGACGAACTTGCCGACCTGATGATGATCGCCGCCGAAGAAACCGAAAAAACCATTACGCGCCTTGCCCAGCTTGCGCGCGCCACCGGCATCCATATGATCTTGGCTACACAACGCCCATCAGTAGATGTTGTTACAGGTTTGATCAAAGCCAACTTCCCAGCACGCATCGCCTTTGCTGTTGCTTCCAATACAGATAGTCGCGTTATTCTCGATCAACCCGGCGCAGAGCGTTTACTCGGACGCGGCGATATGTTATTTCAGGCGCCAGACGCCGCCTCTGCGGCTCGTTTGCAAGGCGTGTTCGTTTCAGATCAAGAAATTCATAAGTTAACAGATTACTGGCGTACTCAAGCAGGCGGCGGTAAAGCAATTCCGAATTCTGATTCAAGTCCCGCAGATTCAGTTCCTCAAGGCGTTCCGTTAAAACAACAACCCTTATGGGAAGCAGCAGGGAAATCTGATAGTGATCCATTATTCCCCGATGCTGTTGAGCTTGTGCGTAAAGAGGGGCGCGCTTCTGTATCTATGTTGCAAAGAAGAATGCGCATTGGGTACACACGCGCTGCGCGCATTGTGGATAATATGGAAGACAAAGGGATTGTGGGTCCTCCCGAAGGCGCAACCCAACTAAGAAAAATTTTAGATTATGGTCCCACCGCACCCCCCAAAGATGATGGCGCATAAAAATGAAATCATATTGTATAATTTCGTCTGCGCCCTGATAGTTCAATGGACAGAACAAAGCACTCCTAAGGCTTAGATGTAGGTCCGATTCCTACTCAGGGCACTGATTATTAAAAAGCTCTAATTTTTTACCCCTTGTTTTTTTTTGATGATGCTAGTATTATTGAAAATGATAACCGCTAGGGTGCCCCCCTCACCCTGGCGGTTATCATTTAAGCACTTATAGAAAATACAGGTTTAATGTAAAAAAACAGACCATCAAAACGAGGTCTGTTTTTTTGTTTAAGAAACTACACAATACTGATTGCGTAATAAATTACTTCGCGATTTTTTCTAACGCTTCTCCAAATCTTTTAATTTCATCCAAGGTATTGTAATGAGCCGCGCCCACACGTACCATCCCGCCAGTATCCAGTAAGCCCAGTCTTTCAACAACTGCTAATGCGTAATAATGTCCATCCCAAACATAAAAGCCAGCATCACCGAGTTGCTTGGCAACATCATTTGGGTGTTTCCCTGCCAAAGTAAATGAAACTGTTGACACACGCTCATCCAACCGCTTCATATCTGTTAAGCCATAAATATGCGTACCTTTAACGGATTGAATCGTTTCAATTAAAGCGCGGGATAACTCGAATTCGTATGCTTTTAAAGCAGACATGGCTTGTTTGAATATTAACCTGCGACCGGAGAAACCCGCCTCTCTCCACGCCTCAGCTTGATCCTGCCCGAATTGATTTCCAATCCACTCGAAATATTCTAGCGCGCCCAAAAAGCCAGCTATACC
>VFJR01000082.1 GCA_009885945.1 Anaerolineaceae bacterium | reverse complement strand
ATATGAAAATCCTTGTAACTGGTGTATCTGGCTTGGTCGGGAATTTAATTGTGCGCCGCCTAATTTCTCAAGATCATGCTGTGGTTGGTTTGTTGCGAGACCCTCAAAAAGCAGCAGCTTTGAAGAATGTAATTCAGCTTGCCAAAGGCGATATTACGGTTGCAAATTTAGACCCAGAAATTTTTCAGGATGTAGAAACTGTAATTCATTGTGCGGGTTTGGTGGGGTCTGGCAGGGGCGCCGATGCTGATTATATGGAAATTAATGCAAATGGAACCCGTAATTTGTTGGATGCCGTCAAAAAAACTGCTGTGAAGCGCTTTGTATTTATCAGCACAGCCGCTGTGTATGGCACCAATATGCTTAAGGGTAACATAGATGAAAACACTGCCTACGGCACAGGCAATGGCTATTCCAAAAGCAAAATTGCCGCAGAAAACTTTATTAAAGAATCTGGAATTCCTTACACGATCTTAAGACCTTATTGGATCACTGGCGGCGGAGATCGGTTCTTTATTCCGCAAGTAGGTAATTTGCTAAAGAATAATGCCTTTTATTACATTGGTAATGGTGATCAACAAATGTCATTAAGCGCGGTTGAAAATATTAGCCAGGCAATTGCTCTAGCGGCGGTGCATCCTAAGGCTATCAACCGAATTTATAACCTGGCAGACGAGACAATTCAAATAAAACAAGCTGTTGAAATTATAGCCAACGCAATTCGCGTTCCTTTGCCAACTCAAAAATTGTCTGTTGTTGCGGCTGCGTTTAAATCTTTGCTCAATCAATCTCCATCTAACCCTGCGCGCATGGGCATTGATCTGTTCTTTCCGTTGTGGCGCACAATGACTATTAATGCAAACCGTATTCGAGAAGAACTTGATTGGACTCCACAAACTCACTGGCAAGATTCTTTAAAACAAGGCGTCATCGAATGGGCTGCAGGTAAATAAAAATTAGCACGAAGAAAAGATAATTAATTATGGAAGAACGTTTGCAAAAAATATTGGCACAGGCAGGTTACGGTTCACGCCGCGCCTGTGAGTTGATCATAGAAGCCAGTCGTGTGCGCGTTAATGGGCTGGTGGCAACACTGGGTCAAAAGGCAGACATGCAGGTGGATAAAGTAACTGTGGATGGTAAATCCTTGCCGCGCCTTGAAGGGATTGTTTACATTGCGCTGTATAAACCGCGTAATGTATTATCGGCTGTGGAAGGGGAGGCAGATGACGACCGTCAAACGGTGCGCGATCTGGTTGATGTACCCGAGCGCGTCTATCCCGTAGGACGGCTGGACTTTGATTCAGAAGGCTTGGTGCTAATGACCAATGATGGGGATTTAACCAACAAACTCACTCATCCTCGTTACGGGCATCAAAAAGAATACCGTGTTTTGCTTGCGCGCCGACCCGATGATGCTCAAATGGAAACATGGCGGCGCGGCGTAGTGCTTGAAGATGGTCATAAGACTGCGCCTGCAGATGTTAGGTTTATTTCTGCATCTGGGAAGGGCGCATGGATTCGTGTAACCATGGGCGAAGGGCGTAAACGGCAGATACGTGAGACAGGTAAATTGGTCGGCTTGCCTGTTGTTCGAATCGTACGCCTGCGTATTGGGTCACTTAAATTAGGCGATTTAAAACCGCGCGAATGGCGTTATCTAACCCGTGAAGAGATCGCTGAATTAAAAGGGGAGAAATCTACTGTAGAAAGAAAACCTGTCAGCCGCGACAATGCTCGAGGTGCAAAACCAGCTTTCAGGGCGGGTGTGAAGCGAAAGAATAGCGCGAGATAAAACTCGCGCTATTGTACGTTTTCAAAATGTGTAATTGCGGGGCTTGATCCTTGTTTTCCCTCTATTGAAATAACATCCAACTGCCAATGATCGATTTCATGTTTTGCCGCGTAATACTGTGCGGACGTGAGCATGTGTTCCAATTTGCGAGGCGTGATGGCTTCTTCGGGCAGACCCATTTTTGTGGAAGTGCGGGTCTTTACTTCCACAAAAATGGTCAGGTCATTTTGCTTGGCAACAATGTCAATTTCACCGTAAGGCGTGCGGGCATTGCGTGTCTCAATGCTGTAGCCGCGCGCAGTTAAAAAATCTACCGCCAGGCTTTCGCCCCATTTGCCGATGATTTGATTGTGTTGATTCATAGTTTTCTCTGGAGTCAAACAGCTATGTACTCTTTAGAGTATGCTGTTTGACTTGGTTTAAACCCGTTCAGCTAGCTGAACGATTCCAGAAGTATATACTCTACAATTCGTCTTCTTCTGGCTTGCCAACGATCTCATCAATTTTCTTCATAACATCATTGGTTAATTTAGGCAAAACATCCAACGCTTTGAAGTTTTCACGCACTTGTTCCACGCGTGACGCGCCCGTGATGACGGTGCTGACGTGTTCGTTTTTAACACACCAAGCCAACCCAAGCTGAGCCATGGAACAGCCGAGTTCTTTTGTGATCGGCGTGAGCTTCTTTACTTTTTCAACTTTCTCTTTTGTGATTTCATTCTTCAGCCATTCATAACCCTTTAAATTGGCGCGGCTGTCTTTTGGAATGCCGTTATTATATTTGCCAGTCAGCAAGCCAGAAGCCAAAGGACTCCAAATCGTAGTGCCCAAACCAATATCTTCATACAAACGTGCGTATTCATTTTCTACGCGCGTACGGTGAAACATATTGTATTCAGGTTGTTCTGTAATGGGTTTGTGCCAGCCGTTCTTATCGCAGATCAGCCATGCGGCGCGAATTTCATCGGCGCTCCATTCAGAAACGCCCCAATACACAGCGCGCCCTGATTGCACAATATCGTGCATGGCGTGCGCGGTTTCTTCAATGGGTGTATTTTTATCAGGACGATGGCAATAGATTAAATCTACATAATCGAGTTCAAGTCTTTTTAGAGAACCATCAATGCCTTCGAGCAAGCGTTTTCTATTTAATGTATTATGCTCATTCACGCCTTTTTCTAATCCCCAAAAGAATTTCGTAGAAATTAAATAACTACTGCGGCGAAACTTAAGCTTTTTAAGCGCCGCGCCCATTACTTCTTCTGACTTGCCGCTTGCATATACTTCGGCATTATCGAAGAAATTACAGCCCGCATCATAGGCGGCTTTCATCATATCAACAGCAGATTTAACACCTGCTTGATTGTGAAACGTAACCCAAGACCCAAACGACAACACGCTAACTTGAATGCCCGCGCGGCCCAATCGACGATATTGCATATCCATTAGTATTATCTCCTATAAAATTTTTATGATTCTATCCCAATTTTGAATGTTTGCGGCTTTTGTTTGTCAAGCCTATGTATTTCTTTGGCGCGTGTAAAATCGGATAAAATCAGCAGACATGTATTTACGAATTTTGACAATATTGAACCTCCGTGACGGGGAACAAAAAAATGCTGGTTTGATGCTCGCCCAATATTTCTTTATGGGCGCTGCAATGCTGTTCGTTCAATCGGCATCACTGGCTTTATTCTTCAAGGTTTGGGAACCCTCTGCTATGCCTTATATTTATTTGGGCATTGCGCTGATCGTTTCGTCCATTACATCTCTTTTTCTAAAAATCGGTGAAAAAACATCCCTCGCTCGATTTTTAACTTTGTGTATGTTGTTTGTTTTAGGGGGCACGATTGTTTTGCGCGTCATTATGGCTTTTACAGCATCAAAATGGCTTTATCTTATTTTGCCGATCTGGTCTCAGACTCTCGTCAATGTTTCAGTTATGGCTTTTTGGACTTTGGCAGGTAATATCTTTGATGTAAGACAAGGCAAAAGAATATTTGGTTTGATGAATGCAGGTTCGTGGCTGGCTTATGTAGTGATGGGGCCATTTACCAGCCCATTGGTGAATTTAATTGGCACAGAAAATTT
>VFJR01000039.1 GCA_009885945.1 Anaerolineaceae bacterium | reverse complement strand
TGTGGTTTCGATACGCCGCGAAGAACAAGAACGCGGCTACTCAACCACCGGAAGAAAGGGTAAATCGGGTGGAACCGCGTGAATTAATTCTCGCCCCGTTTTCGGGTGAGAATTTTTTTATTTAATCACTGGCCTTACGCAATCTAAGGACACCGTCCCGCAGGTTTGAGGGGTTCAACAAGGTATTTCAAGGAAACCTGCGGGACGTTCTGCGTAAAGTGAGTTAATCAAATGGAGGTCGCCATGAAAGAAAGCACTCGTCGGCGGCTCGGAGGTTTGACTGCTCCCCTCTGAGACGCGAAAATGTCCACGAAGCAGGATCAAACCGAATTGTAGAAAAGGAAGCGAAAATGGCACAACAAGTTCAAGAAAAATACGAAGAGTCAAATTTATATAAGATCCGCCACTCTGCGGCGCATGTGATGGCGCAGGCTGTGATGGAGATCTTCCCCGATGGCAAGGTCACGATCGGTCCGCCTGTTGAAAATGGATTCTATTATGATTTTGATCTGCCGCGCAATCTCACGCCAGAAGATTTGGAAGCGATCGAAAAACGCATGCGCCAAATTGTGCAGGGCAAACATGAGTTTAAGAAGACGGTTGTCTCTGCTGAAGAAGCAAAGAAAATTTTTGCCGACCAGCCTTATAAGCTTGAGTTGATCGAAGGGCTTGAAAAAGGCGGCACGGATGAATACGGAAACCCGCTGACGGAAAAGCCTGAGATTTCAATTTATCAACAAGATACGTTTACGGATTTGTGCCGCGGTCCGCATGTGCAGAGCACGAAAGAAATCAAGCAGGATGCGTTTAAGTTGATGAGCATTGCGGGCGCGTATTGGCGCGGCGATGAGAACAATAAAATGTTACAGCGCATTTATGGCACGGCTTGGGAAAGCAAAGACCAATTGAAGGAATATTTAAATCAATTGGAAGAAGCCAAAAAGCGCGATCATCGCAAGTTGGGCAAAGAGTTGGAGATCTTTATCTTTGATGATGAAGTAGGTCCTGGTTTGCCGCTCTGGTTACCGAATGGCGGCATCATCATTGAAGAGTTGGAAAAACTAGCGAAGGAAATGGAAGAAGCCGCTGGGTACTCACGCGTGCGTACACCGAACTTAACCAAGGAAGATTTGTTCATTCGCTCCGGTCACCTGCCCTACTATGCCGAGAGTATGTATCCGCCCATGGAATTGGAAGGCGTGAAGTATTACGTCAAGCCGATGAATTGCCCGATGCATCATAAGATCTTTGGCGCAAAAGGACGCTCCTACCGAGACCTGCCGATTCGCCTCGCGGAATATGGAACCTGCTACCGTTACGAGAAGTCTGGTGAACTCTTCGGCTTGATGCGCGTGCGCTCGATGCAAATGAATGATGCGCACATCTATTGCGGTGAAGATCAATTTGAGCAGGAATTTATGGGCGTGATCGCCCTGTATCACAAATATTTTGAACTATTCGGTATTGAAAAATATGTGATGCGTTTATCTTTGCACAGCAAGCAGGGACTTGGCAAAAAATATGTAGACAATCAGCGCCTATGGCTTAAGACCGAAGACATGGTGCGGCGTGCTATGGACAATGGCGGCGTGCCGTATGTGGAACGTGAAGATGAAGCCGCCTTCTACGGTCCTAAAATTGATGTGCAGATCTGGTCTGCGATTGGGCGCGAGTTTTCACTGGCTACCAATCAAGTAGATTTTGCTGTGCCCGAACGCTTTGACCTAAAGTTTACGAACAAAGAAGGCGCAGAAGAAATCCCGCTTTGTATTCATCGCGCACCATTATCCACGCATGAGCGCATGGTTGGATTTTTACTAGAGCATTACGCGGGCAACTTCCCCGTTTGGTTGTGCCCTGAGCAAGTGCGCGTGATCTCTATTACAGATGCGCAAAATGAATATGTAGAAAATATCGCCAAGCAATTGCGCGAGAATGGTATCCGTGCACACGCCGATCTATCGTCACAGCGTATGAACGCCAAGATTCGTCAGGCACAATTAATGAAAGTACCGTACATGATCGTAGTCGGCGATAACGAAATGCAGGCGAATCAAGTTTCACTGCGTGCCCGCGATGGCAGCCAACAGAATAATATTCCATTGGCTGAGTTTATTGCGCGCGCGAAAGATAGGATTGGTAGAAGAGCGAGTGAGTTGTAAGAGAATAGAAAGTGGAAAGTAGAGAGCAGGTGAGGAAAATCCTTCGCCTGCTCTTTTATAAATGTAGGTTATGTATTATCAAGAATTCTTGAAATCGTTAGCTCGTAAATTGTTGAAATTTGAGTAGAGCAAAGAGCAACCCCTTTCGCCCGCTTCGCGGAGCACCTCCCCCAAATACGGCTGACATAATTAAACTGGTCATCTAAAGTTTCAATGTCGTATTTGGCGCGAAGCGGGACGGGTGGGGGTTTGCCTGTTTAACAATTACTCAGAAAGTTTCTTCTTGACTAACTTATAGAAAGTACCAGAAATACCAAAATCTTTATCGTCTAAATAAACGGCCCACTCTAGAATCATTAAACCAGTTGTCCCACGCACCAATCGAGTCACTTTACCGACATTTAGGAGGTATCCACCCTAAAGCGTGCTCGTCTGGTTCAAATCTAACAATGTCGCCAATTTCAAACGGCGGTTTTATAAGTTTTTCAGCTAGGTATTTGAAAATACTCATCTTCATCTCTCCTTTAAAATTATGTGTTTCTTGTTGTTCTCGCTCGAACTCCGTTCTAGATAAGAGAACAACACATAATTTAATGATTAATTGTGCATTTATTCAGGGAGGAGCTTCTTCTGGACTAGCTTGTAATAAAAACTATAAAAACCAATATCCATATCATCTAGGTAAACACCCCATTCAAACCCATCAAATCCTTTGCCTTGTACCAATCGCGTCACTTTACCGACATAACCATAATATAAACCTGTTTTAGGAGGTATCCATCCTAGTGCATGTTCATCAGGTTCAAATCTAACAATGTCGCCAATTTGAAAGGGAGGTTTTGATAACTTATTTAGCAAGTAATAAATTAATTTCATTTTTGCATCCTCAATTCAATATTAGACCTTTTGCATAAGATTGACGCTCATTCATTGTTTCTTCGCCTCATTCCACAAAGCATCCATCTCTTCGAGCTTCATATCGGACAAGCTTCTACCTTGCTTCTTTGCGCCTTGCTCCACATAAGCAAAGCGTTTTTTAAATTTCAGGTTCGTGCCGCGCAAGGCTGATTCAGCGTCTATGTGTTTCCAGCGCGCGAAGTTGACCAGCACAAAAAATAGATCGCCGATCTCGGACGCGAGTTCAAAATCAGATTCGGCGTTTTTGATTTCTTCGATCTCTTCTTTTAGTTTATCCAATACGCCTTCAATACTTTGCCAATCAAAGCCAACACGCGCGGCGCGGTCTTGATATTCTTGTGCCTGCGTCAATGCGGGTAAGGCAACTGAAACGCCATCCAATAAGCCCTTACTTTCTTTCTTTGCGCCTCTCTCCTTCTCCTTCAATTTTTCCCAGTTTTTTAAAACGCCATCCACGCCTTCTAGTTTGAGATCGCCAAATACATGCGGATGTCGGCGGATGATCTTATCGTAGATATTTTTAATGACCGTGGTCATTGAAAACTGATCGGCTTCGCTGGCAATTTGCGCATTGAGCAAAATTTGCAAAAGCAGATCGCCAAATTCTTCGCGCATTGATTCAGAATCATTTGCATCCATAGCGGATAAGGTCTCGTAGGTTTCTTCGAGCAGGTGTTTGCGCAAAGATTGATGAGTCTGTTCTTTGTCCCAGGGGCAGCCGTCTTCTGGCGCGCGCAAGTGCGCGACGATCTCAGCGAAGGATTCAAAGGATGTGCCCTGCCCCAGCGCTGGGATGTAGATTGATACTGCCGAAAAATCAGCTTGCTTTCCAAAATCTATTAATCTTTCTTCTTTCCACTTTCTACTTTCTACCTCTACAATTTTAATAACATGCTCACCAGGATACACTGCCAGCAAAACCTGCTTAACTTGAATAGCCAATTCAGGCGAATCTATGTTAATGATTAATGTATCCACATCTGGCGGGGTGGGCGGGAAATGCGCGGATGAAAGAGTCTGCGCTTGGATCAGAATCAGCTTAGGGGGCGCGGGGATGCGCATTGTTTCAAAAATCTGGTTGATGAGGGTGAAGTCCATTTGTGAGTCCTTATTAATTGAGCTTAGGCAGAATCAAAGTCTTTTTGAACCGCCAAGACGCAGAGAACGCCAAGTTTTTTCGAAAGACGCTAAGAAGAGCCCTTGGCGAGCTTTATATAACCTTGGCGTCATGGCTACTTGGCGGTTCATGTGTAAGACATGTTGTTAAAATAGATGAGCGCAGATGCAGATAGTTGTCTGTCACCTGCGCTCAAATTATACAAGGTTATATCTTATGCTTGCCAGTCGCTGAGCTGTTCGCCGAGCTTTGAAATTCGCTCACGCAAAAGCACTGCGCCGATGCCGATAAATAGAAATATGAGACCTGAACAGCCGATCAACACGACCGTGGATAATCCCTGTAGAATGCCATAGATCACAGCGAAGACGCCCAGCACCACAAACAGGATTGGCGTGAAGACCAGGCTGCGCGAGCGGATGACTAACCCGTATATAAGAACTACTATGGATTCTGCAAATAGCACTATAAAAAATCCCAGTTTTTGGGTGGCAACCATTTGGATCAATGTAGTGCTGAGCAAGACCAACTGAGAAATCATACCAGTGGCAAAAGCGGCTGTCTTGCTGCCGCTGCGGGTTAATAAATAATGCATGATCATGCCTAATAACGCGGCGCCCACAGAAAAGAATTGCGGTTCATCTACCTTCAATTCATTAAGAACAACGAAATAAGACAGCAAGTAAAGTGCGTTGGCAGGAAAGCCTAGCCAAACGTTGCGGCGTGCGAACGCTTCGACAGTGACCATTGTGGCTGTCACCGCAGAGGGAATGGGCGCAGTAAGCCCGCCTTTGAGCGGCGCAATGATGGAAGTGAGAATGCCCAAGCCAATACCACTGGTTGATAGTACATATGCCCAAGTATTTTTTGATTCATCGCCTTTGCGGAGAAGTTTCAAAAGCAGTCCCGAGCCATAATACATCACAGACAAGGCGGTAATAGGCAGGAACCATTCTGTCCAGCCAAGGGAGCGCAAGGCGTACACGATGGTCAGCGCGAAAAACCAAGTGACGCTATAGCCGATGACAGGTTGTGCATATAACAGCGCGTAAACAAGAAGACATACTGTATATGCCGCAAAACAAATCAGCGCGCGATTAGGCTCGTCGGCGCTATCTACCAGTAAATAAAAAGTGTTGAAGAAAATCAATGCGCCGCCTGCGAGACGGGTTGCCCATGCCAGCACGCGCACTCCAGAATAGGTTTTGTATAAAACAGCATCCAGAGTTAACCAAAATAGGCTTATGGTGAGCGCATAATAAGCAGATTCAATTACTTTAAATTGATCCAAGATCATATAAAGAGCGGCGAGCGATAAGACCAAAGCACCCGCTTCAAAAATACTTTCTTTTCTCAGGTACATTTCCAGCAAGAATAATAATGTGAAGACCGTGATGTACCAGCCGCCAAACGCTTCAGACTGGATTAGTGCGGCGAAGGAGATGATGGTTGCCAACCCCAAAGCGCTAAAGCGGAATAGATTGCTCCAGGATGGTTTTTGCTTTAAGGCAATGCCGACAATGTAATACACGGCGGTTTGCGCGCTGAAAACTATCAGCCAAGATTCGACTTGGAGAAAGCGCAACAAGTAGAGGGTGAAGATGGAAGCGAGCGCGGTAAAGAGGATGCCGATCCAGGCGATATTATAGACAATGGCATACAGTAAAAAGAAGAGCGCGTAGATCCCAATCACAATACTGGCTTTGCCGTTAAGCCCATCATATTCGGGCAAGGTGATCAACATGCCAATGATGAAGTTGAGTATGCCAAAAGCGCGCAACGGATAACGGAATTGCTGCTCCTGTGTTGATAACAAAACTTTTTTCAGGAAAATATCTGGCAAAAGTAAAAGCAGAGTAGAGCCCAATAGCTGGAAGCCAGAAAAGATATTGAGTTTTTCGATCGATGGTATTTGGAAAAAAATAAAATAAGCCGACTGTGCAGTAATGAGTGTAAAGGCCCAAAGGGGCAGGCGGAATTTCCGAATACATAAAACGGCAAATATAATCGTAATGAATAACGGCGCGGCAAAGGCATAGGTAACATTCTCGGCAATGCCTATACCCCATGCCAAAGAAAATGGAATGAACATTGCAAGCAAAGTTGGTAAATAATATTTTTGCAGGCGCTCAATGTTTGTTACTCGCGTCCATTCACTTACGCCAGCGTAGGCAGTGCCCCATAATAAAAATGCGTACACATAAGGCGGCAGTTCGTTAATGCCAAACATTTGTAAAGCAAGAGCAGGCACAAAGACCAATGCAAGCGCAGTGGGATATTCAAACAATACATATGGGTACAGCTCATCACTTAAAATATAAAAAGCAGAAATCATCAACCAGCTTGCCAGCGCAAAAGCCCAATAGAGCCAGAGCGGGAAGCTAAGCACGGCATCAGAGAAGAGGCGGGTAATGTTTATCCCAAATAAAACGGGCACGATTATCATCATCATAAACTGTGCGCTGACAAAAACAGGCAATGCAAATTTTTCGTCTTTTAATTTTTTTACACTGAAGGTAAGGCCGAGACCACCAGCTAAGACCGCAAGTGTCATTCCGAACACAAACGATTCCCATTCATCGGTAAGTACCTGCATGAGCAGTAACGCCCCGTATTCGAATGCAAACAAAGCCGCTACACTAAAGAAACGCGAGTTGTATAGGATTGCGCCGATCGACCATGCCGCCGTCATTGCAAACATCGCAATCGCCCAATAAAAAGAAAGTGCATCTCCCGTAAAGCCAAGCTGATCCGCGAGCACGCCCGCATCAATAGGCATTAAAAACGAAAATACGATAAACAAAGTAAAACTTGGCTGAGGTAATCTTTTTTTAAGGATTACTGCACCGCCGCCAAATAACGCGGTTGCAATTAATAAAATTGGAGTGCGCGCAGTTTCAATTAAAGCGGCAAGAATCATCGCCGACGCTACTACAAAGAATGCGCCAAGATATAAAAACACCTTGATGCTTGTTTCGCTTAATAAAGTTTGTGTAATAGATGGCTGTCCAGTTTTTGCGGCTACAGGCTGAGAGCTCTCTGCCGCTTTTGGCATTTCTTGCGCAAGAGGTGGCGCCTCTTTTTCAACGCGTGAGGCTGATTCTGTCACGATAGACACAGGCGCCGCCTGAAGCGCTGACTTGGTTTCGGGGATGAGGTCAAAATCGTAGCGGCGGCGAATGACATCCGCTTTTTGGTTTTCAAGCAAGCCGCTTACTTCCCAGCTAGAAATCTCACTTAATAATTCCTGTCGGTTAGCGCGTGACATTTTATTGACGCGGCTTCTTACATTGCGCTGAGTGGATTGATTAAGCGCGGCAAGCGCATACCTGCGAATACTTTTATCTGTGCTCTGTGCCGCAAGTTTTTCTAGCTGAGTACGAATTGCATCACTGCTGTAATTGAGCTCGTTCAACGTGGCAATAGCGCTTAATTGCTCACTGCGCGAATCGCCTTTCAAAGCTTTTAGAATAATTGCAAGCACCTGTGCGGGGTCGTCAACAACGCCTAAATCCAGCGGTTCGGCAAAATTATCTTGTTCAACTTCAGTCATCTTTTCCTCCATGTAAAATAAAAAAAAATACCTAATGTATTTAACTATACCCTTTTTTTAAAAACTACACTGAAAACGGGCACAAATTGCGCTTTTGCTAAATAGGATTCGGCGGGCTAAAGCCGACTGGCTTTAGCACAAATTACGAAATTTGCACCGCGTTATAGGCGTAAAAAGGAATGGAAAAAATCAAAAAAAAAACACCTTTTTGCAGACTTGAATTGGTTTTCCATATTACACTTCAACGTCTGCCAGCAAGCTGCCAGACTTCAGAGTTATTTTTCAATTATCTCAATAAGATCTTTTGGAAAATTAACTACATAATCAGGATTGCCGCTCAGTAAATGCTCTATACTTTGATGTCCCCAGGTTACTGCAATACTGGTAGTTGCCGCTTCTTTTGCTGCACGAATGTCACTTAAAGAATCGCCCACCATAAATACTGATTCTTGCTTTATGTCTGCTGAAAACCGATTCCGCGCAAGGGATATTTTCTGTGCCTTGGAGCCAGGCGAATCTACTCCATATACTGCGTGAATACATTCGCTCAAACCGTGTTTGCTAAGAAAAGCATTTACGTTTTGCGATGAATTGGTTGTCACAATGGCAACAATGTTATTGACAGCGAATCGCCTGACAATATTGCTCAAGCCGTCAAAGATAGCGGGCGGGGATTTTTTCTCAGCAAAGAGTTTTAAACAAATTTGGACAAATTCATCTGTCAGCTGTTCAGGCACTTCACATGCCCGCCCGTACGTTGCAAAGGACATAACCTCAAGATTACTTAGGTCTTCCTTCTTAACAACATGACCGACACCCAAAACATTGCATGCTTCTTGACCAAACTGTAATAGGTCTTCAAGAGTATCTGCAAGGACACCATCGTAATCAAAGATAATTAATGCCATGATAAATATCTACATCAAGTTGATGATCACAAAAAACAAAATAATAGGCGCAAATGATAAACCAGAGAGAATTGCGGCAATACCCCATCTGCATCAACAGACATCATGGACATTCCCGCCCCAACGAACCAGATCAAAAGGGACGCAATAGCCAATACTTGCGAGACGATCAGCCAGATCAATAAACCAGTGCGTTTCGGTTGTTCTACAGTTTCAGTTATCAATGCGCTCCTATAGATAATGCTTATTAATATTAAGTATTATTTTTTTTCCTGGCTTCTCTATGGCATAGAATGATGCAATTGAGAGGGCAATAAGCAGGAAAATAAATATATAAAAATAGCCATCTGAGCTTATCTCTAAATTCCTAAATATATATATTGAAATAATATTAGTATAGATATAGTATATGGGAAGTTGAAGAATATATAGCGAATAGCTCGATTCGCCTAAGAGAACAAAAAAGGGCATTGACATTCCAATTAGTATGAGTATAGTGATTGAATTATAAGCATATATTCTTAAAATAAAGAATAAAGCCGCTGCACATTTTTAAAGTAGTATAGTTAATCTGCATTAAAATCAGCAGCTATAGGAGACCGAAATGCGAATTGCTATATTTTCAGACACCCATGGAAATTGCCTAGCATTGGATACGGTACTTAAAGATATCAAAAATCAAAGTGTTGATCAAATGGTCTGCCTCGGAGATGCAATTCAAGGTGGAGCGCAGCCTGCTGAATTAACAGCGCGTTTACGTGACTTGAAAATCCCAACCGTGCTGGGTAATTCTGATGCTTGGCTGTTAAGCGGTGTTGAAACAGACGCTCACTTGATCAGTGCTGAAAGGCGCAAGAAATTAGACATCGTCCGCGAATGGTCATTATCCCAGCTCAATAAAAAAGATTTGGCATTTATCAATTCGTTTCCAACGACGCTAATAGTTCCTCTTGGCAAAAACCGCCGCTTATTATGTTTTCATGGCTCCCCCACTTCATTCGATCAGATCTTATTACCTACTACAACAGAAGATGAATTTCAAAATATACTATCGCCCTATTCCAAATATATTCTGTGCGGCGGACATACGCATCTGCAGTTTATGCGCCGCGTACGAGGTAGCCAAAATTTTTTCTTCAACCCTGGCAGCGTTGGAATTGCACTCAACCATGAACAATTAACTGAAAAAAAATTACTTGATCCGTGGGCAGAATATGCTTTACTGACAGTCGAAGTAAAACAGCTAAGCCTTGAATTTAAGCGCGTTGCATTGGACATGAAAAAAATGAAAAGCATATACTTAAAGAGCGATAAGTCCTTTTCAGCAGAAGCCATGCAAGACTATATAAAATATTAAACAGATAGTTAATGGTATGTCGTTGCGAGCCCCGTTCTTGCTCTTGGGGCAAAGCAATCCCAGACTTTACGGGAGATTGCTTACTCTGCATGACATCAAGTGCCAAAATGATAGAATACAAGATATGACTCTCTGGCTTGACCCTCAACCGATAAACGTACCCGCCTCATTCTCGACACTTGGCTTGCCTGCGCTGATCGAGCAGATTCTGCTCCGTAGGGGAATCAACTCTCCCGAGCTGCTTGAAGCGTTCTTTCCATCTGAAAAAGATATATTTGTTGAGTTTCCTGATATAAAAAAATCAGTAGCCGTTATTTTATTGGCTATACGAAACAATGAAAAGATATGCGTTTGGGGTGACTTTGATGTAGATGGTCAAACTTCCACTGCCTTGCTTGTGCAAACTTTACGTGCGCTTGGGGCGAATGTTGTTTATTACATACCCATTCGCGGCAAAGAAAGCCACGGCGTTCATATCGATTCGCTCAAGCCGATCATTGACAGTGGTGTAACATTGATCATCAC
>VFJR01000045.1 GCA_009885945.1 Anaerolineaceae bacterium | reverse complement strand
AAATTTTTAAATGAAGGCTTAGGGTTTTCTGTTGACCAATCTGCTTCTGCGATTTTGTACCAGCCATTGGCAGAGAAAGACCGCGCCCGCGCACAGACCGTTGCCGAGGGGATCGTTCAGCCTTTAGCAATCGGCTTGGCGGGCGGTTTGCTTTTAATGTTTAATACTCTCTTGCAATTCAATGTCATTCAGATTTCATTTGTATACATTGTCTTCGGGACTGGTTGGTTTCTATTGGGATTAAGCCTGGTGCGCGCATATCCAATTGCCCTGACAGAAGCTTTGCATAAGCACCGTTTTGGTGATAATGGCATCGCAATTTCTGATGCTGCTGGTAAAAATATATTTTACAAAGCAGTAGAGAGCGAGCATTCAAGCGAAGTGATTTATGCGCTGGATATGCTTGAAAAAAGCGCAGATGAAAAATTGCCTGAGCTTTTGACCAGGCTGATCAATTCTCCTGCTTTCGAAGTGCGCTTGAATGCGATCCAGCGCATTGAGAGATTGGATATGCGCGAAGCAATGAGTACAATTAAGCAAAACTTAAAGAGTGAAGCGCATCCTGCTGTAAAAGAAGCATGTGCTCGCGCCGCAGCTATCTTTGAAAAAGATATTAATGTTCCGCTTAAATTACTAAAAGACCCTGATGCTTTTATTCGCTACGGCACCATGATCGGCTTGTTGAAATCGCAGCAACTAAGTAATGTGCCTGATGCCGTAGAGATGTTGAATGCCCTCACAAGATCAAAAAGCATAGATGAGCGCGTGGTTGCGGCGAGAATGATCGGCGAAATTGGCAAACCCGAATTGTATCAACAGCTTTTGCCGCTTTTGAACGACGAAAATTTGCTTGTGATAAATGCTTCATTACGCGCCGCGGCTAAAACTCATCACTCTGAAATTTGGGAGAAGGTGATCGAACACTTTGGTTCACCTAAAACCAGAACATTGGCATTTCACGCTTTGATCTCTGGTGCTGATAATGCTTTGCCGCAGATTGTTGCGGGCATAGCAAGTACAAGTATGCATCGCCGCGTGCATATTCGTTTGGTGCGTGCATGCGCTCATATTAAAAGTGATGCGGCTATCGACGCACTGCTGAGCAATATAAATCATTTTAATACCACCCTGCGCTCCCGCGTTTTAGCGGCTTTAACTGAATGCAAATATTCCCCCGCAGCTACTGAAATTCAGATGATCAAAGATCAAATTGAAGTTGAGTTTAGCCGCGCCGCATGGACTCTGGCAGCCATACATGACTTGGGCGATTCTGAAAAAATGTCTGCCTTGAATCGCGCTTTGAGTCGTGATCTGCAGGATACACGCGATCGCCTTTTTTACCTATTTGCCTTCATCTACGACGAGCGTTCTGTGCGTCGTGCGCGCGCATCTATTGCGCGCAAAGATAACAATCGGCGTTCATTGGCTGTCGAGGTAATGGATTCAATTTTATCTGACGCTCATAAAATTGTTTTTGTGCCTTTGCTGGAGGATTTTTCTCCCGCCGTTAAGCTTGAGAAAATGGGTTCGCTGTATAAGCAAGATTCGCTTTCCAGAGCGGCACGAGTGATAGACCTCTTGAACAATAAACTTGCCCGTCAAAATCCATGGATTGTTGCAACTGCCTTGGACGTTGCGCGTAAACTTGGAATTGTAGCAAATGATAATATCAATCAAAGTTTAATTACATCTCAAGAATCTTTAATCTACCGCATGGCTAATCGGACAGGAGCAAAAGAAACTATGTTATCTACTGTAGAGCGAGTGATCATATTGAAATCGCTGAGTATTTTTGCTGATACACCAGATGAGGCGCTGGTTGAATTAGCAGACCTCTTAAAGGAAATTCAAGCGCCTGTAGGCTACGAAATTATTAAAAAAGGTGACCTCGGCGATAGTTTGTTCATTGTGATTAGCGGCAAAGTGGAAGTAGTAGATGGTAATCGTGTTCTCAATCAATTGGGCGCAAGGGCTGTATTTGGCGAGCTTTCCCTTTTAGATTCTGCGCTGCGCACAGCGACTGTCCGCGCAATAGAGGAAAGCGTATTATTGCGGCTTGATCAAACGCCGTTTTACGAGATCTTGGGTGATTATGTTGAAGTGGCAATGGGTACTATTCATATGTTGACTAGGCATTTACGATCCCGTACAGACGAAGTACTTGAATTAAATCGGATGCTGGAAAAATAAGCCTGGGACTGTATGCCATTTGCAAAAATTACACAACAAAAAACACTCGCCTCTATATCTGCGCTCAAGCCTGTTCCTTTTTGGCTGGAAGATGAATCTCGTCCCGAACCTTGCCCAGCATTAACAGAATCTATTCAAGCAGATCTAGTCATCGTTGGCGCAGGTTTTACTGGCTTATGGACGGCTCTGCTTGCGAAAGAAGAAAATCCAAACCTTGAGGTAGTGATCTTAGAAGGGGAGCGAGTCGCCAGCGGCGCCACTGGGCGCAACGGCGGGTTTATGTCTGCCTCCATCACGCATGGATTTGAAAACGGCTTGTCACGCTGGGAGAAAGAACTATCCACGTTGATTCGATTGGGGAATGAAAACTTAGATGCGATTGAGACAACCATCCGCAAATATAAAATTGAATGTGATTTTATGCGTTCTGGCGAATTGATCCCTGCTACAGAGCCTTACATGTTGAAAGGTTTTAAGCGCGCCGCAGAGATTGCCAGACCCTATGGGCAAGAATTAATTTTTTATGATCAGGAACAAATCAGAGCCTTGGTAAATTCGCCGCTGTATTTGGGCGGGATATTTAATCCAAATGTGGCGATGGTGAATCCTGCTCAATTGGCGTGGGGCTTAAGGCGCGCATGTTTGGGGCTGGGCATCCGCTTGTTTGAGGGCACTCAGGTTTCGGCGTTGAAAAAAGAAGCGAAGCTGATGGTGGTGCAAACGCCCAAGGGTAGAGTTTCTGCAAAAAAAATCGCATTGGCTACGAATGCCTATCCAGCTTTGCTGAAAAGAATTTCTTATTACGTTGTGCCTGTGTATGATTATGTCTTGATGACAGAGCCGTTAAATAAAGAACAGCGCGCCGCAATTGGCTGGGAAAAACGCATGGGCGTGGGTGATGCCAATAATCAATTTCATTATTATCGCACTACTGCCGACGGCAGAATTTTGTGGGGCGGGTACGATGCGGTCTATTATAAAAATAACGGCTTTGGCGCACGCTACGAGAAAAATGAAGAGGTGTGGGGGAGGCTGGCAGAACATTTTTTTGAGACCTTCCCGCAATTGGAAGGCTTAAAGTTTACACATGGATGGGGCGGTGCGATTGATACCTGCTCACGCTTTAGTGTTTTT
>VFJR01000148.1 GCA_009885945.1 Anaerolineaceae bacterium | reverse complement strand
TTGTACAACAATATATTCGCCGAGAGTGCCGAGACCCAGGATCGAACTGGGGACACCGCGATTTTCAGTCGCGTGCTCTACCAACTGAGCTATCTCGGCAAGTTATTCTATTGTTAAGCGTCCGTGATTTTACTAGTACAAAGTTAGATTGTCAAGCAAAGGTTCAATTTTATTATGTGAAGCAGATAAACTTACCTAAAAAAATAACTCGTCGGAATTGCGCTTTAAAATTTCTTCCACCAAACACCAGTGCATTCAGGCAAAACTAGCCATTTATTCTTCTTCACTTTATCACCAAGAAGGTCGCCAAAGAAAAAACGCGGTAACAATTCTGCTTGATCAATTGATGTAAATTCATAATCAGTGCGTATCCATTTATTGGGGTATTTTCTTGTACAAGCTATGCTATAAATAAAAGATAAGGAGAGCGTAAAAATGAACATACAACCTGAAAATCAATTTGACTTTTGGCTTGGTGAATGGGATGTAAGCTGGGGAGATAATGAAACAGGAGTAAATTTAATCGAAAAGATATTGGACAGGAAAATAATCCGCGAAAGCTTTGCCGCTGTTAATTTACTCGGCACGAGTCTATCCGCATATGACCCTGAGCGTGCCCTATGGTGCCAAACCTGGGTTGACAACAGCGGAAGCTATTTAGACTTTACAGGCAAATTTGAAAACGGAAAAATGATTCTTGCGCGTAATGCTATTATTAATGGACAAAACTGCAAACAAAGAATGGTCTGGCACGATATTCAAGAAAATGAGTTCACTTGGAACTGGGAACGGTCTGACAATGACGGCAAAACATGGGAAATCAAATGGCAGATTCTGTATCATCGTAAAAAATAGTTTTTCCAGATATGTTTACTGATAAAACACGGCAGCCAAAATTTGAACACACAATTTATATCGCCGTAATTTCTTTAAGGTTATTAAGGTCTTGACAAAATCAGAGAAATGTTAAATACCTTAAAGGATCAAAATATTGCAGCACTTGCATATTAAAGGATTTTTTAGTGTTTAGTGTATAATACGCAAACCTTAATAAATTCGATACGCAATTATTTGACAAACTATGAAAACAACAACCCTATTAATTATTGAAGGTCGTCACGCCGAAATCCCTTCTTTTGCAATGGACTTGCAAAAGAAGGGATTTGATGTCCATCTCATACCAAATGGAACTCAGGCAATTTCTCGTATCAAGCAATTGTCGCCCAGTTTGGTTGTGATTAATGCTGCATCATTACGCAGTACAGGGTTACGGATCGTGCAGTCAATTCGCGAGCATGATTCCAAACTTCCGATTGTGCTGATCATTGGTGCGAAAAAAGAATTGGATAAAGAAGCGGCAGATTCAGTGCTAAACCTGCCCTTTACTATTCAAAAACTTGTTAATCGTATTAAACCATTATTGCCCGGTGATGGAAAAAATATTTTACATGTTGGTCCCATTCGCCTTGACGTTGAACATCGCCGTGTACGTTGTTTGGGAAAGAACACAAAAATCACGCCACGCCTTGTTACTGTTTTAAATATTCTAATGGACAAACATGGTGAGGTCGTAGAGCGCGAAGCTTTATTC
This sequence comes from Anaerolineaceae bacterium, assembly GCA_009885945.1. Classification (GTDB taxonomy): domain Bacteria; phylum Chloroflexota; class Anaerolineae; order Anaerolineales; family Villigracilaceae; genus VFJR01. Next base: position 5,901 of record VFJR01000148.1, on the reverse strand, counting down.
AAAAAGGCATGGGAAACAAATTACACCGGCGATACGCGTACACTGGATGTGCATATTTCATGGTTGCGGCAAGCAATTGAACTTGACCCTGATAATCCAAAATTTTTAAAGACCATTCGCGGGGTTGGTTATAGATTAGACGTCTAACTATAACTCAACCTGATACTGATCCCCTTTTACTGTAACCAAACGAAGACAGGCTTTACGCCTGTCTTTTATTTTTAATTCCATAGCAACTTCTGCGCTTCTAATTGGATCTCCGGACTGCGCCACACTTTTGAATATTTTCCCGTCCCAGTTTGGGTCCAATTCCCAGTAATCCACATCAAGAGTTGTTGAGAGCTTAAATACATCTCCGCTTTTAGTAACATTTATCTTGGCAGACGATTTTAATGAGAAGGTGTGATTAGAACCATGCTCAAGCGTAAAAGGGGCTTGTAGATGAGCAAGCCGCTTACGGGTAGTGTGAAGCGCAAGCCATGATTGATCAGTGGCGATAAATCTGCGTCCATGTTTTGAGGCAACAGCAGATGTAGTTCCAGATCCCGAAAAGAAATCTGCAACCAAATCGCCCTTGTTAGATGAAGCCAGTATGATGCGCTCAAGTAAAGCTTGCGGCTTTTGGGTTGGATAGCCAGTGCGTTCATTATGCAGACGTGCCACCACAGGAAAATACCACCAATCCTCTGGGACTTTGCCACGTTCTAGGTTAGGCATTTTTCCAAAACCTGCTTTTTTAGATGATTTGAAAGTTTGCAAAGTATTAGGGCTATATGGCTCGCGAACATCATCAGCATTAAAAGTGTAATCCTTACCCTTGGAATACATAAGAATCGTGTCGTGCTTGCGATTAAATGCAGTGCGTATTGGGGATGGCCCATGATAAGTCCAGATAATTTCGTTGATGAAATTATCTGCGCCTAACAATTCATCCAACAGCATACGCGCATATGCATCAGCGTGCCAATCTAAGTGAAGATACAAAGTTCCATTAGGCGCAAGCAGGCGCGTCATCAAAGCAAGTCTTTGATAAAGAAAATCGAGATATTCATCTAAATTAGCCCAATCATCATGATACCCTTTTGCAAGTTTCCATTGCTTTGGCTTACGCGAGTCTTCTCCTTTGCCAATGCGAGCAGTAAATTTTTTATTTGTGAAAAATGGCGGGTCACTATAGATAAGATTAATCTTGCCTTCATACTGAGGTAACAAGGCTGCCATAATCTCAAGGTTGTCTCCAAGAATTAATCTACCGCTTGGCGCTATCTTAGGATATCCGCTTCCTTGAGGATAAATTGTTGAATCGAGAATCAAATCAACAACTGCGGGCATTGCAAGATGTTTGTTAGTCCAGTTAAGAGTAGGCATTAGTAATGAATCTCTACAGAGGTGCCGCGACCTTTTTCGCTGATATATGTATATGCATCATGTACAGGTGTGGCCCAACGAAAAAGCCATTTGGCTTCCTTATTTCGCATATTGATACAACCATGGCTCATCGGGGTGCCATAGTTCTCGTGCCAAAATGTTCCATGAAATGCGTGCCCGACAGTGGTGAAATAACTTGTCCAAGGTACGCCGGGTAATTCATTATCATCAATATCAGCAAATAAGCCGCCATTCCCCATATGTTCTGTTGGTAATTTTTCTATGATGTTAAATTTTCCATCGGGCGTCTTCGTAGAAATTGAATTCGCTGTTGTTTTACCTGCAGGAATGCCTGATGAAATTGTAGTTTGAAAAACAACACCGCCAGCTTCGTAGGCAGTTAATTTTTGAGTTGTCAGATTTACTTCAATATGTTTTTGATCCCAGGCTACCTGTGGATTAATTGGGTCAAAATCTGAAATAGGCACAGGGCGCAAATGAATAGCAGGAACGTGATAAGAAAAACTGGCGATATGATCATAGACGCGATACCAAGGACCGCCATCGGGGCCTACATCCACCGATTCTATCCAATGCGCCGAATCATAATAAAGCCTGAGATTGGGCTGCCAGCCGAAAGCCTTTGTGTAGCGATAAGCCTGAGTAAAAGGCACAGAAACTTCTGCCAGCCTTCGTTTCCCTTGGGGTATTGAATCCAACGGTTTTTGATAAAGTGTACGCACACGTTGAATACGCCCTCGATGCAAATAACCATTCCAAACTCGATACCAAATTGGATTATGTTTTGGCTCATCCGCAACGTACTCTCCGTACACATGGACCAATTCATCGCGATACCAGGTTGCGTTGATCTTGCTTTTATCGTTTGGTTGATCGTAAATACTGACAGCTTTTGTAGCTACCCGTATCATGTCGCTATCATCAAAAGAGTTGAGCTCTGGCAAAAAAGTAGTGTACGCCAAACTACCTAAAGTCATGCCTCCCAATCGCAAAATGTCTCGCCGTGATGGTTTTTTAATCATAAAATAGATTTTACACTAAAACCGCCCATAGACTGTTCCATGAAAAACAAAGAAACCATTCGCTTAAAGCAAATGGTTTCTTTAGGAGTTTATTTTTTTACTTATTTAGCCAAGTTCCATGCCTTTAAGCAGGTGATCTTCCAAAGCCATGGTATGCGCACAACGCTGATGTGTAATAAAAAACTCGCAATCGCAATAAAATTTTCCAGAATCAAATTTTACGTGATGGTCATTATTATCGCCGTGAAAAACCAGGTCAAATGTTGTGAAGTGGAAGCGTTTTGGTTCCTCGGCGTAGCGCTTGGCTTTTTCTATCTTTCCGATCAGTCCTGAGTCCATAGTGCATCTCCTTTGAAAAATAAAATAAAAAGCGCACGCGTATATAACGCGTGCGCTTTAGTAAACAAATGAGGTCTTGCCGCCAAACTTTCGCATAGGACGATTAACCTTATAGATTTAGTATAGTCCTCTTTAAATCATGAGTCAACGCCTAAACTTATTTCGTAGAGTAATCGCAAGGTTTTCGTTAATCAGGCGCAGAGTGTTCGCCTTGGTAATTAAGTAAAACGGGCCACTTCCATACGATTAATCCAGCCGCAATAATTGTGCCCACTCCGCCGCTGATAATAGCGAATGGCACTCCAAAACTAGCTGCTACAAGCCCAGCCTCCACCTCCCCAAGTTGAGGTCCTCCCATGAAAAAAACCTGATTAATACTGGTCATGCGTCCGCGAATTTTATCTGGAGTCTGCAATTGCCTCATTGTATTACGAATGATCGTGCTTACTGTATCAGCTGCACCAATAATGCCTAAAGCCACCAGAGCCAAGCCTAACGAATCCACCATCCCAAACCAGATCGTAGCAAGCCCAAAAGAAACAATTGAGATCAAAAAAACATATCCTTGTTTTTTAATCACTTTAATTTGCGAAATGATTAAACCTGCAATCACAGAGCCAGCAGATTGAGACATGGTTAGCCATCCATATTCAACAACGCCTACACGCAAGATATCACGGGCGATAATAGGCATCATCGTATTCGCAGATGCAAAGAATGTAGCGAAAAAATCCATGATCATGCTGGAAAGAATCAACTTCTTATGGAATATAAATTTTACACCATCCCACATTGCAGAAATATTGATCTTGCTTTCATCATTTTTTTCCTGATGCACAGGACCAATAAAAAACAATGCAAGCAAAACTGCAAAAAAAGATAAGCTGTTCAGTAAATAAACCCAACCCAATCCCTGCCTATCAATCACTATGCTCCCCAAAACAGGACCTATCAATGCGCCTGTGTTAAATGCGATAGATGAAACGCTAAATGCGCTTGGCAGAACTTCGCGCGGCACGAGATTTGGGATCAAAGCCTGACGCGCAGGCAGATCAAACGAAACTACAGAAGCCTGAATCGCTGTCAAAACATATATATGCCAAATCTCAAGTTGTCCAAAAAATGTAAGATATGCAAAAACCAGTGCCTGCAGCCCCAGCACAGTCTGAGTAATGAAAAGAATTCCACGACGGCTATAAGAATCTGCAACCGCGCCGCCTATCAATGAAAAAACAATAACCGGCAAAATACGCGCCAAGCCAATTCCCCCAAGCGCAAGAGGGTCAGGTGCACCCGTCAATTCGCGGATATGCCAATGAATTGCAGCAAGCTGCATATTGGAGCCAGCCATAGAGATCAGCAACCCAAGCCAAACGTAAAAATATTGGCGATAATATAAAGCCGCCGGTATTTTAAATTTCATAAAAAATCAAGGTCCTTTTAACGCAAAAAGCGCACTTTTGATCGCGCGCCATGATTAATAATTTTGCCAACGCACAATTAAGTTCCCCAATCTCTCAAATATAAAAAATCATATCCAACAGTTCGATTGCTTATTTTTGCAATAGGGGCTTGCATTCTCTTAAACTGATTCCTGCGAATTCGTGTTGTAACGATTGTTACAAATTTTTCGTCAAACCCGGCTTCAATAGCTTCTTGTGGGCTATATCTTTGATCTACAAGTAAATATAGTAATTTGTCTACATCTTCGTACGTAAAGCCTAATTCTTTTTCGTCGGTTTGACCTGCCCATAAATCTGCTGAAGGCGGCTTATCAATAATAGGCGCTGGAATATTCATCGCACGCGAAAGCTGACGGACTTGAGACTTGTACAAGTCGCCAATTGGATTCAAAGCGTTAGCAGAATCACCAAATAAGGTGCTATAGCCAAGCAGTATCTCAGTCTTGTTGCTAGTACCAACTACGAGTCCTTTAAAGACTTCGCTTTGATCGTAGAGAACGATCATTCGTTCTCGCGCCATGATATTTCCTTTACGCATATTGGAAATTTCAGCATCAAGCTTAAAGATAGGTTCAACCATATCTGTAATCTCAATAGTTTTGCTTTGAACGCCAAGATGATCAATCAGTAATTGAGCATGGTCAAGTGAATCTTTGCTGGATGCTTTATACGGCATACGCACCGCCAAAACGTTTTGTGCGCCCAAAGCATCCGCGGCTAAAGCGCAAGAAAGCGCAGAATCAAGCCCGCCTGAAAGCCCAATGACAGCCCGGGTTATGCCGACACGCGTAATCTCAGATTTAATAAAGCCTGTCAATATTTCACGAGCTAAATCAGTATTGATTGCGAGATGTATATCAGCCACGAGATAAAATCCTGTTTAATTCGCTCTGCACCAAACCGGTACGTTCATCTCTTAAAAGGGGAAGTCTAGACCGCGTTCGACGTAATTGATTTAAATCCAATTCAGCAAATGTAATTGCTTCCTCATTATATGGACCATGCGCCAGTTCTTCCCCATTTGGGTCAAAGGCTGTTGCCCCACCCCAAAAATGTAACCCATCTTCATAGCCAACTCGATTGGTATGAACCACAAAAGATGTAAACATGCTGGCATATGCTTTGGCGACTCGCTCTACCCAACGAGCAGATTCAAGTTTTTCCTTGTCGTTCAAGCCGCGCCCTGGTGAAGCAGATGAAAATAACATAATATCTGCACCGTCAAGCCATAACAAATAAGGCGGAGACGCATGCCAAAAATCTTCGCAGATCAACATGCCCATACGCCCAAATTTTGTATCAAAAGCACGCACCGAATCGCCCCAAGCAAAGAAGCGTCCTTCATCAAAAAGCCCATAGGTTGGCAAATAAACTTTATGATGGACATGAATCAACTTTCCGCCAGAAAGATACGCGGAGGCAATATAGAAGCGATGGCGGGAGTCCTCGTCTACGAATCCAACAACGAGATCAATATCTTCAGATGCTTTATATAAATGCTTAAATATAGAATCGTCTTCGGTTGGCTTATGCGCAACAGAGGCGACTAAATCTTGCAATACATATCCAGTTAATGAAAGCTCGGGAAAAACAAGCAAGTCGGCATGTTCTGCTTTTGCCTGTTTGATGTAATCAAGATGCTTTTCGAGGTTGGATTCAACAACCCCCAGTTTGGTTGAGATCTGTGC
>VFJR01000126.1 GCA_009885945.1 Anaerolineaceae bacterium | reverse complement strand
TACTACAAATTTTTGCCAGCTTTTTTCGGCTTTCGTGTTTACCACCCAAGACCTGTCGTATCCTCTTGCAGATAGGCGCATAAGATATTTGAATTTATCGAGCGAGAACCGATCCGCAGCGAAGGCTGGGTGGGTGATATAAAAATTCTCACGAATAATAATCGCCCCCGTGTTTGCATTTAACACGGTAATGGCGATGTTATCAACTTTAAGCGTCTCATGTAATCGCTCTGCCACACGTTTGGCTATGATATTCAGATCAAGACCTTCTGTCAGGATTTGCCCAATATTATCGACAATCTGCAGTTCGGCGGCGCGTTGTTCGGTCTCTTTGATTAATAGCTGATTTTCATTGGACAGACGTGCAATTTCCGCTTCATGTTGGGCAAGCTGTTTTTCCAGCACACTTGATTTCGACACTTTCGTTTTTCGAATAGGTTTCTTTGAAACTGATTTTGTCTTGGTGGTCTTGTTTGTTGGAGATACTTTTTTCGCCATTCCCATCACTCCTCACTTTTAGCCAATCGCAGAAATTCTAATGATTATCTGATTTATTTTACCTTCTCTGCCATCTTTTCCACTGCAAAACTATATTACAAATTCATCAAACTAAAACCGCTCCATTGCCGCGCAAATGAGCAGGACGCGTCAACAGCCAAATAACCCATTCCGCAACGTGAGCTGTGGTCAAAGCAAGCTTGCCTTCAGAATCAATATCATCTGTTAATGCAACGCCTGGCGAAAGTATATGTGTACGAATACCAAATTCAGAATTTTCCATCCGAATTAATTCCATCAACGTGGTCAAGGCGTGCATAGCAACACCATAAGCCCCATCCTGCTGATAAATCCCTAAAGCCGAATCAGAACCAATTGCCATGACCTCGCCATGTTTTTGTTCACGAAATATCGGCAAGACAGCACGTGCCATCAAAAATGGTTCACGCACATTTGCCGCAAGCACCAAATCCCAAGCCCGCACACTATGCTCATGGATTTGTCCTCCAGCCCAAAACGGCGAAGCGAGAATTAAAATATCAATCCGCCCAAATGTAGAACGGGCATATTCCACTACAGATTCTGCGGCTTCCAAGCTATCCAATTGAGAGACAGCAGTTATACAAACGCCGCCAATTTCTTTTATCTTGTTCGCGGCTATCTCCAGCAAGTCCGCCTGTCTGCCGCACAAACAAACCTGCACGCCCTCATGTGCCAATGCCAGCGCCACCGCCCCAGCCACTTCAGTACTGCCCCCAGTGATGATGACAGACTTATCGCGTAAATTTTGTTGACTCATTGTAGCCTCATAGATAACGAAAACAAGCGCATCATATCTAGCTTTATGCTGTTTCTATTCCATCAGCCGATTCTTCGCCCGCGCAGGATTGCATGAAAAATTTTGCTATTTTTTATCCGGGATAACATTCGTCCCAGCCATGGCATCACTAACAGCATCGCCGATCAAATTGATAGACAGCACAGCCAAAAATATACCCGCACCCGGAAAAACCGTCAACCACCAAGCCTGACGCACGAACTTCATACCACTGTTGAGCATCGCGCCCCACTCCGCGGTAGGAGGCTCAGCACCTAAACCTAAAAAGTTAAGCGCCGCGCCCGCCAAAATAGATGAGCCAATGCCAAGCGTGATCAAAACCAGCAACATGCGAATTGAATTTGGCAGGATATGTCGAATTAGAATACGCGCATCCGAACTGCCCAAAGAGCGTGCCGCCTCAACATAGGTCATCTCGCGCAAAGCAAGCACACTACTGCGTGTAAGGCGCATGAATGACGGTACAAAAGAAATGCCGATGGCGAGCATGGCATTCGTAATCCCTGGACCAAGAATAGCAATAATCACCAACGCCAACAAAATGTCCGGGAATGCCATCAACACATCTGTGAACCAAGAGATGAGCGCATCCAGCCAACCGCCAAAATATCCGGAGATCAAACCTAGCGTCGTTCCAAGCAGCGCTCCAATGATGATGCCGACCAGCCCGACGCGTAGAGAGAGGCGTCCGCCATATAAGAAGCGGGAAAAATTATCGCGCCCAATTCCATCTGTGCCCATAGGGAATTCAAAGCTGGGAGATTTCAATGCAAGCGCGGGCACGGTTTTATTGGGATCTTTATCAGTAAAGAGCGGCGCCGCGTAAGATACAAAGATCAAAATAAACAAGAGAACGCCGCCTATCTTTGCACTGCGATTACGCAGAATGCGCTTGAAGGTACGGACGCCCGGTGAATTTGATTGAAATAAAGTTGTCGATGATTTAGATATCATTGCAGACGAATCTTTGGATTGAGAAAGACATAGGTAATATCGGTCAATGTGTTGATCAGAACATAAATGGTTGCAGTAACGAGCACAACGCCCTGCACCATTGGATAATCACGATTAAGAATAGACTGCACCGCCAGCCTGCCAATGCCCTGCCGTGCGAACATCGTTTCAACGATGGTTGCACCGCCAAGCAGGTATGCCATTTGTAATCCTGCAAAAGTCACTACGGGAATCAATGCGTTTCGCAAAGCGTGTTTGAGAATGACCATTCGTTCTGGCACGCCTTTTGCGCGCGCAGTAGTGATGTATTCCTTGCTCAACACATCCAACATGCTGGCGCGAATCATGCGTGCCACAATAGCGGCTTCAGGGAGTCCTAATGTGAGAGCGGGCAAAAAAAGATCGGCGAAGCTTGAATCGTTTGAGATACTTGGGAAGAGTCCCAGCTTGACAGAAAATAAAAGAATCAGCAGAAGTCCCATCCAAAAGGTTGGTATTGAAAGCCCGCTCACCGATAGCCCCATGATCAATGTATCAAACCAAGTGCCGTGACGCAGCGCGGCTAACAAACCTAAAACGCCGCCGATGCTTAATGCGATTGCCAATGCAGACATCGCTAAGGCGAAAGTGCTGGGCATCTGATCTGCAATCGCTTTAGAAACAGGCAAATAATTACGAATTGAAACACCCAAATCTCCATGCAAGGCTTTATTAAGATAGCGTCCGTACTGCACGTAAATAGGGTCATTTAAACCAAGTTGCTCACGTAATTCAGCTACTTTTTCAAGAGATACTTTTTGGCGTCCGAGAATTGCCATGGTAACGTCACCGGGGATAAGATGAATCACGGAGAAGACCAGCATGGAGACGCCAAACAATACAAGAATAGATGTGAAGATGCGGCGTATTAGATAATTGATCATTGAAGTTTAATGAGTTGAAACAACTTTATAGGTTATAAGATTTTCTGTTTTATGCGTCATATATGCAGCATAGTTATTAAGTGACTTTAACTGACCTTACGCATTTTTTTCTTTTTATGTCTCCCTGAGCGAAAGCGAGGGGTTTCTCAGATAATCGTAGAGGTTCTTCGCTCTGCTCAGAACGACATTGCGTAAGGTGAGTTATTAAAATCAAACGTTGTTCACAAGGTAGTTAAACTACCTTGTGAACAACGAACATGCTTAACTACTTTGCAATAGAGATATCGTAAATAAAGGGATACCCTTCAATATCAAAGGTGAAGCCCTGCACCGAAAGCGCATTAAGATATGAGGTGTTGATTGTAAACATGGGCAGCACAAGTGCATTTTCCATGATTATGTTTTGAGCTGTAATGTAATCTTGCTTGCGAATCGCTTCATCGGTCTGAGTGTCGCCATCTTCTAACGCGGCATCCAAGTCAGCATACACAAAGTTAGTCCACGCACTGCCAGCGCCGTTGATGCCCTCGGAGTGGAACAGATAACGCAACGGAGAAGGATCAGCGCGAATCCAATACATGTAGGTAAGATTGTAATTGCCGGCCAGCATTTCTTCGTAAGCGGCACCGTCATCCATTGAGCGATATTGCACGTCAAAGCCAGCGTTTGCTAAATAGCCTGAGAGCAATTCATTGAAAGCCTCAGACCATGCTGGATTATCGGGCCAATCAATGCTTAGTTTTTCGCCATCTTTTTCGCGAGCGCCATCGCCATCAGCATCCGTCCAACCGGCTTCATCTAACAAGCGGCCAGATTCTTTAAGGTCGTATTTATACAAGCTGGCAGACTGTTCGCTATAGCCCCAAGTGGATGGGGAGATAACGCCATAAGCAGGCGCACCTAAACTTTGGAAAGCGGTCTGCGCCAATTCAACCTGATTAATGGCAAGGATCATCGCCTTGCGAACGTTGACATTATCAGTCGGCGCTTTGGCGGCATTGATCATCAAGATGGCAGGAACCCCTGGCTGAGCATAACTTTGAACCGTGGCTTTGCCAGATTCAGACATAGAAATTGCATCAAGCGCAGGTGGTTCGCTAGCAATCAGAGTTTCGCCAGTCTCAAGCGCAGTGAGGCGAGTAGCAGCTTCAGGCAAGATGCGGAAAATAACCTTATCCACTAAAGCTGGACCCTGATGAGCAGCAAAATCAGGTGCCCAGTTGTAATCAAGGTTGCGTTCCATCACGATCTGTGACTGGGCATCCCATTGCACGAACTTGAAGGGACCTGTTCCAACAGGGTTACGTCCATAGTCTTGTCCAAATTTTTCCAACGCGGCGGGTGAGGAAATACTCAACCATTGGCGTCCAGCATCGCGCAAGAAAGTAGGATAGGAAGCTCCGAACTTGACCATAACCTGATAATCGTCCACTACCACGGTCTCAACGTACGAATGATCTACTAATAAAGATTTGCCGCCTGATTCAAGCACAGCCTCACTATTAATATGATCAAACGATGCTTTAACTGCTTGAGCATTGAAAGGTGTACCATCATGGAAGGTCACATCTTCGCGCAGATTAAAAGTAAACTCTGAATACTCAGCATTTGGCTCCCACTTTGTAGCAAGCGCGGCATGCAACGAGCCATCCGGCGCGGTAGCAAGCAAAGAGTCGAACAGATTCATAATAAGGAACTGTTCTTGAACATAAATTGCATCACCTGGGTCGAGTGTTTCTGGCTCAACAGCAATACCGATCGTCAGATCACCGCCAGATGATACAGCAGGGGCATTGCCTCCGCAGGCGGCTATTAACAAGCCAATCAACATTGCGACAGACAGCCCCTTAAGTAAAGCTTTTTTCATTTTTTTCTCCTTGAATGGGTTATTAGATTAAATTTTATCACACTCATTTATCGACATTATCCCATCATAATCTTCGGGCGATATTGCAATGCCTCTGCTAAATGCGTGGATTGGATTTCGCCACTGCCCGCTAGGTCTGCAATGGTACGTGACAACTTGAGGATGCGATGATAAGCGCGCGCAGATAAATTAAGTTGACTCATCGCCGCCCGCATCAAACTCTGACCTTCGTCCTGCAACTGACAATGGAGCCTTACCTCGCCCACGCGCATATCTGCATTGCAAATAATATCTTTTGCTTCTCGGTTGGTAAAACGCTTGTTTTGAATATCTCTGGCGGCTTGCACACGCTGACGAATAGCATCAGAAGATTCGCCTACCTTATTGCCGCTTAATTTTTCGTAATCTACACGCGGTACTTCAATGTGAATATCAATACGATCCAACAAGGGACCAGAAATTCTTTTTTGATATTTTGTGACCAAACCTTGAGCGCACGTACAGGGCTTAAGCGAGTCTCCGTAATAGCCGCATGGGCAGGGATTCATAGCCGCGATCAATTGAAAGTTGGCAGAGAAAGTCAATGAGCCTTTGGCGCGGCTAATGGTAACAACTTTATCTTCCATTGGCTGACGCATCACTTCGAGCACTCGTGAACCAAATTCGGGAAATTCATCCAAAAACAAAACGCCGCGATGCGCAAGCGAAATTTCGCCTGGCTTGGGAATGTTGCCCCCACCCACTAGACCCGCATGTGAGATTGTATGATGCGGCGCACGGAATGGGCGATGTCTTATTAATGGCGTACCAGCGGGCAGTTGATCTGCAACAGAATAAATACGAGTCACGTCTAAAGATTCTTCAATGTTCATTTCTGGCAAGATACCGGGCATGGCGCGCGCGATCAATGTTTTGCCTGCGCCAGGCGAGCCGACCATCAGCACATTATGTCCGCCTGCTGCAGCAACTTCTAGCGCACGTTTGACGTGTTCTTGTCCTTTAATTTCGGAGAAGTCTGTAGGGATGAAGAGCGGTTCGAGGGAATCGCTTGAGGGTTGATAAGGCTCAATGAGACGGCGACCCGCTAAATGGTCGTATAGATCGGCAAGCGATTTAACCGGGATAATTTCCAAGTCAGGAATCAAAGCTGCTTCAGGCGCATCCACCTCAGCGACGAACATGCGCTTGTATCCATTTGCGCGCGCAGTTGCAGCCATTGGCAATATGCCGCGCGTGTGACGCACAACACCATCTAATGAAAGCTCGCCAATGACGAGGGTGTTCTCAACAACGTCGTGCGGCAAAAAACCCGCCAGCATAATCACGCCAAGAGCAATTGGCAAATCATAGGCGGGACCTTCTTTGCGAATGGCGGCAGGTGATAAATTAACGACTATACGATGACGGGGAAAATGAAGGCCTGCATTTTTTACAGCAGTTTGTACACGCTCACGACTCTCCTGCACGGCGGCATCAGGCAGACCTACAATCGTGACACCGGGCAAACCGTTGGTGTAATCTACTTCCACTTCAACGATGACGCCTTCAAGACCCACTACGGCACAGGAATTTACGCGAGATAACATAAATTCATTTTAACATAGACAGCGCGCTTGTTTTAATATCCGTTTTGAATTAAAGTGATAGACATCATGAAAAAATATTCTCTGATCATTGGCGACATTTTTACAATTGCAATCATCACCATCATTGGCTTCATCACGCATGGTGAAGCAGAACTTTCGTTTCTGCCGCGTATGCTGGCATCCTTTGTGCCGATGACATTGGCGTGGTTCTTACTGGCGCCGTTCTTTGGCTTGTTTGAAGAAAATGTGATTTGTAAGCCAAATCAGCTTTGGCGCCCGATAGGTTGCGTGATATTTGCGGCGCCGTTTGCAGGCGTGATGCGCGCGCTGTGGCTGGGTTCAAGCGTTCTGCCTATTTTTATCATCGCTTTTGCCGGTACAAACGCAATAGCGTTATGCATTTGGCGGGCGATATACCTTTATAGCTTTCGCAAATCGCAGTGAAGTTAAAGATTTAACCACTGAACGTCCGTGAATTTTGCAATCTGCATGATGGAAGGTTTCCTTATGCGCGTTACTCGCCACTCGCAAGTTTATGGCGCTACCCCAATTCGATAATCTCCGGAGCGGCTGGTTCTATCGGATGTGCAGGCTTTGCCGCCAACAACGGAAGTGGCGAGGGGTTCCCAATTTCCGTTATTATTAAAATAGATCTTGCTTGTAGGATTGATGGACGCAAAGCAGATCGCTGATGGATTGGGGGCAGGGTTATGAGTTATGGTACAGCCCACGCTAGAAATATAATTTGGAAGCCCGCTAGCAGCGCTAATCACTTGTAGCTGTGTAGTACTAATGTTGCCGGTCCCGGCGGTGAATTCACAAACGCCACCCGCGCCGGCTGTTTGCCCCGCATTCACTACAACAGAAAGGGGAATTTGCCCATTGGTGGTGCCGAAACCTTGAATAATTGGCACAGTAAGATTGCTCGGGGCTGGGGAATTTAGCCCGTAGATTAACCAGTTTTGAAAGTCAACATCTGTCATGGGCGTTACACCCGATACAACCCATTGTCCGTTGCTGTTTAAGGAAACGGTGACACTTTGCCCATTTGAAAAATTAGTGATTGCGCCAGTGTTGTCAGTCACAGAGCAATTCCCTTCCAAACAAGTCAAAGAGAAAATACGTGCAACGGGATCATATCGAAAAGACATAAACGAGCCGCGAACCGCCGCAACCCCTGCGGGAGTTTCGACTTCTAACTTGCCGCCTGTTAAGATGACAAATATCCACCCAATTTCGAGTTTTATCCTAGTTGCCAGACCCTTATCCGCCTTTTCATTTACAGCCAGCGTAAAAATAGAAGACGGTCTTACGCGAATAATCGTTCCAGATGAAAGATCCAGCCGAACTTTGCCATCTACTCCAGTTTGAACTTGCCCACCTATCTTGAGTTTGACGCCGGCGGCTGCGGGGCTAAAGGCGCTATCGCCTGCTTGTTTGAATTCTACTTTTCCAGTAATTTCGTTGAGTGAAGCGGTAAGGTCTACTTCAGGCGCAGAAGTCATTAGTATTGGAGCACTGGTAGGGGTGGCGCGAGCGGCAGCAGTGGCAAGGGCATTCGCAACCAGAGCTTCCACGTCTGCTGACGGCGCAGATTGCACAGATTGCGCAGATTGCGCTGCTGTATTTTTAAAATATAAAAATACATAGCCGACAATGCAGACCACAACCAAAGCGCCCACGGCGCCCATGACAGCCCACCACCCACTACTTCCAGTTTTATATTGGCTCATAGCACATTTCTCCTTTAATCAAGTTAATTCTACTGTTTTTTATACTATTTATTAAAACAGATGCATAACAAAAAATACAGCGTTGGGTTTCTGTAAAAACCGCAGCGCGAGATACTATCTCGCGCTACGGTTAGTGTTTATCAGTTTGAGAAAACGATCTTAAATTCAAGGTCGTTTCGGAGGTCAGTTTCATATAAAAGGTTGTACCCCTGAATGATGCTGCCCGGAGGAGCAGAATTAATGGATACGTTGTTTGCAAGCTGTACATGGATGGCGATCGAAACCGCCTGAGTGCCGGGCTGTTTTTGCACCTTGAGCTCATAGATCATCCCAGCCGGGCTGGTTTTGATAACATTGGAAGGCAATGCAAATACAAAATTGACGGCAAGAGATGTGCTGTTCGGCACAACCTGCATTGTGCCAAAACCCTGTACGAGATCGATATGCTCTTCGTACTCGTTCAGTAGGTCTACTTGCCCTGTGCTTTGCTGCTTGAGCATCATCCAATCTTCAGGCACAGATTGCGGCGTGGCACTGATGAGCTGGGTCCCTTTTGGGGTGTATACGCGCAAAAAATTCCAATAACAATCAGTGATCGGATATCCTTTTTCGTTATCCAATCTTATTTTGTTCCATTGCTCGCAAGAAGCGGCAGTTTGCGCGGCATTGTTTTTATGGATGACAGTCAAAGTTGCGATTGGAGATGAAGGATTCGTAAGATCAATGTTGTAAATCAGACTGGATTCAACCACCGCATTGGTCTTGTTATAACCAACATTGGTATCCACAACCATTAGAAAATCGCTGTCATTTTTTGGGCGTACTGCGCCATCCCAGTGATTGTCTGCTAACAAGGCGGTCATGGCGGGGTTGTCCATCTGCAGCAGAAGGTGGCGCTCATTTAAGGCGCGCAGTAATTCAGCAGAAATCGACTCCCATTGGATATCGCCGCTAAACATTTTATTGATCAACGCATATGCGATCTTATTTAAAAAGGCTTTGTAATTCCAATCCGATGAGCTAAGTTCCTGCTCGCTGCGTATTTTGGATGCGCGCATGTATTGAGTAACGTTGCTTGCGTCAACAGGATAGGGCACATCTTCCAAAGAAATTGGACCGACAACCTTAAGCATCTCAACCAGAAAATGCTGGTCAAAGGCGATCACGCCATCTACTGGATTTTCATTTGTGTAGGAATATAAATACTCGGCGTACGCCGCAGTGGTGGGGTAATTTGTAAACCAGTTCGAATCCCGAAATACGATAACCTGGCTGTTCATATACTCACTGAGCTGCCACGGCGCGGCAGGATAGAGTTTATTCCAATTATCCAAGCCGCCTGAATCTACAAAATTCAAATTGCTGATACCGCCATCTTGTATGCGAATGACGCTGGCGGCAGTGATAAATCCGCCCGTAGGACGCAGTTCATCTTCGTTTTGAACCAAGAGCAAATAAGTCTTGGCGCCTTCATCGGTCGCGCCCATTACGCGCGGGAATTCCGCAGCCATAGCCAAGCCATTCTTCATTGACATCATTAGCGGATCCACTTTATCCAAGAGCAGGTTGCGTAGTTCAGGCGACAGGTTTTCAATCTTTATTCGAGCGCGGGCAGTTTCGGCTTGGGTAAATACCTGCTGTATAGCGACTATACGACTTTGATGGTCTTTCAAGAATTTGATCAATTCAGCTGGGTTAGTTAAGAATGGATTACCTTCATCTGCAAGCGGCGCAAACACCTGATATGACATATCTATTGAAGATAACAATGCATCTGCGACGGCTATCAAGTCGTCCATAGCCGCCAGATCTCCGCCATAGATGGGCACCCATTTTAACAACGGACTCATCCACAAAAATGGCTGTATTTCATCTTTAAGCGCGGCAAAATCTTTTTTTAATGTTAAAACAGCTATGAAACTATTTGTAAATTTTTCTAGGCGGGGCGCCGGCGCCTGAATTATTTTTTGAACAGTAGACGCGTCTTCATCTACCACCGAGGCAAGGCTGTAAATTCTCAGCCCTTTAAATACGCTGAGAATAGCCAATATCAATAAGATAAAAAAGGTTGCCATAACCAACGCAACCTGCCATTTGCCAATGTTTTTCAGAACATGATCCTTTGTTATTTTTTGACCTCTTACAAAAGTCTTTTTTGCCACCACAGAGATCACAGAGAAAAATGAGCTTCAAAAGCTTTTCTCAGAAACTCTGTGTACTATGTGGCTAGTCTGTTTTTACTTATGCAAGAAGTCTATTGAAGAAAGAAAGTTTACACCATTCCATATTGACAGTTTTAACTTGCATTGTAGTTCTAATGTTAAAATTCCCGTTCTCAAAATTCAGGGTGATCTTGTTCACTTTGAATCAAACACTTCACATACCGCACAATCTATTCTTGGCACGTGATCTGTGCTGAAAGATCATATTGAATATGACATATTTTTCTTTCTGGGTTTGATGCAGCCACAACTTCTGTGAAGGTGAAGAAGGCGGGCAGGGTTAAGTCTGGATAATTATTGCGCAAGGTATCCTGATACCAAGGAAACGGAAGTAGGTCGATTGCGACCAGTACAATATCGGGGCGTTTATGTAATGCGTAATGGAAATACCACATTGAAAGCACCGCCTCATCTCCTTTTGCAAACACGATCGCATTTGCGGGTACCTGAGCCATTACTTCTTTTCCAAAATCCTCTGCGCGCGTGTCGTGCGAGGCATCCACGTGGGGCAAGTGTTTTCCAGCCAAAATAAAAATAGAAAGGATAAAAATGACGCCAATTGCAGAGCCCAATTTCGGGAATTTGGGAGCCGCATTCATCAGTCCATCTAGCCCCATGCCGATCCATATTGCAAAGCAGAGAAAGGCTGGAATTAGATATAAAAAAGAATCTTTGCTGTAATACAGGATTGCAAAAAATAAAGAAGTAGAAAGGACCCAGATCGTATTTTGGTATAGACGGGGGGATTTGTAAAAAACGGTCAGACCTATTAATCCGACAATCAAGCCAAGTATGCCAAATTGTTCAAGCAGAAAAACCCCTGTGGATTTAATCTGGCTGATCAGCGTTGAAAAAGTTAATGCAAATAATCGATCCTGATAAAAACTCCCTGAGATCAGCCACCAAAAATTTGTTAGCGTAATCGGGTTACCCCAATTGACTGGCGGTTTCGATAGTGCGCGTAACGGCAGGATAATATATGCCAGTAATCCAACCCCCAGCCATATTGATCTTCTTAGCAAGGAAATCATATCCACTCGCCAGTTTACCAGCGCGTAATTTTTTTCTATTGGGGCGGGTATATACTCAAGAATTGAAAAAATAAGAACAGGAAAAATTAAAATTGTCGTACTATGATTCCCCATTGCCAATCCAAATGTCAGCCCCAACAACGCATCCAAATATTTTCGTGAAAAACGGGAATATGCATGATCTGTGGATAAAAACAGAATGGCAGTTATAAATAACGCATGTAATGTATATACCTCGGTAATCACTGCCTGTGACCAAAATAGCGGGGAAAGCCCAAAGGCATAAGCAGAAACCAGGCTTGCGAGCCAGTTTTTATTACTTCCGTTGAAATGCAATAAAGACTCATTTACTAAAAAATAAACCATCAGCGCAGCGCTAACTGCAGCCAATGCCGACATTAAATTAGTACGAAACGCCAGAGTTCCAATTGGGAGCATTTGAAAAATACGAGCAAAAAGAAGATAAACCGGATACCCGCTCGGATGCGCCACCCCATTGGTTGCGGCGGCTGTGATCAAATCGCCTCCATCAGCGCCATAATTGGCCCATGTCAACCCAGGTGCTATGCTGTTTAAATAAACTACTGATAGCGAAAGAGATAGGATTGCTGGCGGAATATACTTAAGAAGGATGAAGAATCGCCTCATATTAAAATAATAATAACAGAATAAAGGCTGACACCTTGACTCGGTTATTATTATTTGATCTTGAAAATTAACTTTCAGAAATCACAACG
The DNA here is from genome assembly GCA_009885945.1 of Anaerolineaceae bacterium. Lineage (GTDB taxonomy): Bacteria > Chloroflexota > Anaerolineae > Anaerolineales > Villigracilaceae > VFJR01. The sequence goes on along the minus strand of VFJR01000126.1, from coordinate 4,158 downwards.
AAGCTATAACGTCTTCTCGTTTTATGGGTGATAAAATTAATATACAATGAAAACAAAAATGACCGGAAATCAAAAAGTGATACTCATTGTTGCCATTATCCTTGCTTTAATTTTTTTATGCGGGACCGTATTTTTTGGCACGCGCTTGTACGCCTCTTCTCAATTCACTGATCTACCAAACGTGCCGACATTTGCATATTCGACTGCGATCCCATTTGCTACACCAATTGCACTTAATTCGCCTCTGCCTACGCTGATAATTGATACAACACCATTCCCTTTTTCTCCAACTGCAACGATCACGCCTATAAATTTTTTCACACCGACAAATATTATTTTTGCAGGCACGTCGGTTAATCAAAATTTTTCTCCAATAAATCCCACAACCATTAAATCGCCAACATCTAAGCCGCCGCCAACTCTCTCACCCACCGCCTCTGCCACCTTGCCGCCCCCACCGCCAATAAGCTCGGCGCCACCAGCTTGTTACAACATTCTTTACCCAGTAAAACCCGGTACTCAATGGAGTTATCTTGTCGCAAGTGGATCTCACGCAGGCATAGTCAACACGAACATCACCTCGGTGGCTGGATCTTTTGGAAGCGCAGATGTGCTTAACATAAACAGCGGAGTAATCACTCAAGCACAAATTATTTGCGATCAAGATATTATCTTAAGTTTTCCGTTTTTAGATGCTCAAACATTGCTAGGGCAAGCATTGAACGGCTCAATGAACGTTAATTACGCTAGCGGCGTGCTTGCTCCAAACGAATCTGCTTTTAAGGCAAATAACTGGGCACTTTCATGGACAACTCAATATATTATGCACGGCAACGGCAGTATTGATTACAACGGAAATTTAATTAGTGTGACGATTGATCCAAGCACGATCAATATGGTTTGCCAAACGCTAGGCTCTGGTAGTGCAGCGTTTGAAACAGTCTCTGTAGGCGCTGGGACATACAATGCTCTTAAAGTAGTTTGCAGTGCACAAGGACAGGTCAGTGGAACTGCAAATGGCAGTCCAATCACTGGCGTTGTAAATGCACAGTCTACTCAATGGTTTATGCCTCACATCGGTCCCCTGCGCATCCGCGCGGATGCCGCCACCCTAACTATTTTTGGAATTACAATTCCATTCAACCCCGATGGATTTGGAACAATTGATTTACAGGGATTTAGTCCGGGCCCCTAAAATTAAAGGTAATTTGCTTGACACTTGTAACCCTTATACGTATAATGTCGGTCGCATTCCTGACTAGCTCAATTGGCAGAGCGAGCGGCTGTTAACCGCTAGGTTATAGGTTCAAGTCCTATGTCAGGAGCCATCTAAAACAAAAATGTCCCCAGCTTTTATAGCTGGGGACATTTTTGTTTTAGGAATATAACTTTTATACAGACCATTTACCCCCATTTCTCTTGAAACTTTTTACCAGTTTTAAACGTAAAAATAAGGTAGCTTGATAATACGTCTTTAACCAAGGAAATACCATAAAAACAATATAAGGAGTACTAAAAATGAATTCAAAGAACAAAACATCCGAACTGGAAGATATGAAAATAAACGTGAAAACGAAGCTTTCGGCTTTATGGGTATCTATCATGTTGTTGTACATATATGCCGACATCCTTTCATTTTTTAGGCCGGGTCAGGTGGAGAAAATGTTGGAAGGATTCATGGGACCCTTTCCAGCAACAGAAGGTTCGTTGTTGATAGCCTCAATCCTAATGATCATTCCTGCTGTTATGGTTTTCCTCTCCATCACGTTGAAACCTAAAGCGAATCGCTGGGTAAATATTATCTTTGGTGTGCTATATACCCTCGTCAATATCAGCAATTTGATCGGGGAAACCTGGGTTTACTATTTACTCTTTGGTGTTGTAGAAATTGTGTTTACTTCGCTGATCATTCGGTATGCTTGGAAGTGGGGCTAATTCCTATCATTAGAAAGCCTTGAAAAAACGGCTGAATTTTTCGGCCGTTTTTTTATAGTTTTCGTTGCCAAAAATAGGCATACTGGAATGTAAGAAATACTTGACATAATGTATGAATTATATTACTATATGTATATCAAAACATACTAATGGTAAAAATAGTCAAAGGAGCAAAGTTATGTCATTTCAGGAAAAAAATATTACCGTATCTCTAGTTAATTTCACACTGATTTTGGGATTCTATTTAATAAGGGTGTTTCAAATGATCCAGGGTGGGAGCTTCAATTCTACAAATATATTTCGCCTTTGGGGAATCATTATCGCGCTCGCGATCGTTGTAACTATTCTCGCCACTATCCTCACCCATATTGTCTCCGCTATCATTCATGTCATAAAAACGCGGGAAGAACCCAATATTGAAGATATTCAAGATGAACGAGACGATCTAATCGATTCTAAAGGGACAAAGATTACTTATGCAGCATCCTCGATCGGGGTTGCTCTTTCAATGCTGACATTTGTCTTGGGTCAGCCGCCGTTGGTGATGTTCACCCTGCTGATCTTCTTTGGGGTTCTGGCTCAGATTATTGGTGATGCTTCACGGTTGTATCTTTACCGAAGGGGATTCTAATATGGGCAAAAATCGGGTTAAAAATAACATTCGGAAATTGCGTTTTTTTCGCGATGAAATGACCCAGCAGCAATTGGCTGAAAAAGTGGGTGTGACACGACAAACAATTATCGCCATGGAACAGGAAAAATACTCCCCTTCACTGGAATTGGCTTTTCGCATTGCACTGGTTTTTGAAGTACCGCTAATAGAAGTATTCTTTTATGATGCCGAAGCTGAGCCTAAGTAAATAAACAGTAACCATGAACAATCAGAAACACTTAATACAACTATTCAGGAGAAAAATGAAAGCAATTGTGTATACAGAATACGGCTCACCAGATGTTCTTCATATTAAAGATGTGGAAAGACCTACACCCAAAGATAATGAGGTATTGGTTAAAGTTCATGCGGCATCTGCAAACCCAGCGGATTGGCATACCATGCGAGGCGAGCCATTTCTGGCGCGTTTGGTAAATGGTCTTCTCAAACCGAAAAACCCCAGGCTCGGCGCGGATATCGCCGGGCGTGTTGAAGAGGTTGGCAAAAATGTAACGCAGTTTCAAGCGGGTGATGATGTATTTGGGGAATTACATTTAAATGATTTGGGCAGTTTTGCCGAGTATATATGTGCCAATGAAGATACATTCGCTTTGAAACCAGCCAAACTGACATTCGAACAAGCAGCCGCTGTTCCTTTGGCGGCATTCACCGCGCTCCAGGGTCTGCGTGATAAAGGACAGATTCAATCAGGCCAAAAAGTTCTGATCAATGGCGCGTCTGGTGGTGTGGGTACTTTTGCTGTGCAGATCGCCAAATCCTTCGGGACGGAAGTCACGGGCGTGTGCAGTACGCGGAATTTGGACATGGTCCGCTCTATTGGTGCAGATCATGTTATTGATTACACCAAAGAGGATTTTACAAATAACGGTCAGCGTTATGACCTGATCTTTGATGCTGTCGGAAATCGTTCGGCTTCAGATTTGAAGCGTGCGTTAAATCCCAATGGAATTTGTTCCGTTGCCGGGTTTACATCCCTGCCTCGTTTGTTCCATACGATGCTTTTTGGTGGGAAGAAGGTCGGCCTGATGGAGACAGCTAGCGCCAACAAAAAAGATTTATTGATTATTAAGGAACTTCTTGAAAGCGGCAAAATAGTCCCTGTGATCGATAGACATTACCCGTTGATCGATGTTCCTGAAGCAATTCGTTATCTTGAAACAGGACGCGCCCAGGGTAAAGTAGTTATCACGATTGGAATATAACAACAAAATCCAACGCGTACCGAAGATTAGAAGCCACGTAAGCAAAGATAGTTAAATATTGGAGAAAAATTATGAAAGCAATTACATACACAGAATACGGTTCGCCAGATATGTTAAAGCTCGCAGAAGTTGAAGAACCCTCCCCAAAAGATAATGAGGTTTTGATAAAAATACATGCGGTCTCGATAAATTATGGAGATATCGCGGCACGAAATTTTAAGGAGATTTCTCCCAGCGAGTTCAACATGCCTTTCCTCTTCTGGTTTCTCGCGCGAATTTCATTTGGGTGGAACAAACCTAAAAATAATATTCTGGGAAGTGAGTTAGCCGGCGTGATCGAATCTGTGG
>VFJR01000111.1 GCA_009885945.1 Anaerolineaceae bacterium | reverse complement strand
TGTTCATTCCATTTGGCATGGATGAAAAAGGAAATTTAGTGAAGCAATCGCGCAGCTCCAGTATTTTAGGCGCGCTTGAACAATTGAAAGTTTCAGTGGCTGAAAAGCTGGATCGCACACTGCCCGATAATGTATCTGCGCAAGAACGTTCTACAAGAATAGAAGTCGCTAAAAGCGAAGCGCTTGAGAAATTAATAGAGCGTTTAAATGACGCCGCATTTGATGAGCGATATTATTTAACGACCGAAACGATCTTTGATAAAAATCGATACTATTCTTATGAATTCGCCCTTTTTGTAAATGAATACGCATCAGAAATTTCTGGCGATTCGCATTTCTTTTTTCGGCGCGGAGCAAAGAGCGTACCGCCTTCTATGGTGGCTTTGGTTCGGCCTTTATCTCTGTCTTATGCGTATAGTATTTTGCCGCGTTTTACATCAAAACAATCCGATGCCGATATTCGAGTAACGGCTCATGGAAGTAATTTTGTTAATATTCAGTGGCATGGAAAAGCTCAAATTGCTAAGGTGCCTGCCCAGGCTCGTGAGCGTTATATTCGAGCAACGTGCCGAGCATATCAAGGCGTCTTTGCGGTCGTTCCGCAGCTTCATTCAGGGTTGTCGTATTCGCGCGTGGAGGAGATTAAATGCCAGCTGCACGGTGATTCTTATTGTGAATGGCGTTTAACTTGGGAGACTACTACTGCTGTAAAGAAATGGAGCTTGCCCAAAAAACAGGCTGGCACTTTTGAGTTAGATGATATTTCGGCAGCTATTGCTGAATCAGACTTGCCGAAGCTGCGATTGCATGAAGACTTGGGCGAACTTCCGCGCTATATGGCGGGGCTCCCGTTTGGAGTTGACGAAAATGGTAAGGCGATCGATCATGTAGGGGGCGGGTTGGTGATCGCTGCTGTTGAGCAGTTTTACGCCTCAGTGACTAGATATTTCACCTCTTCCTTACCTGTAGAATTATCAGAAAAAGAGCGTTTGATTCGAATTGAAAAAGCAAAAGTGGAAGCTTTTGATTTATTGCTAGATCGAGTTAATGATGCGATCCCAGATGCTCGCTATAATGTTACGCGTGAATTTTTGCAGAACCCAGACCGTTTATATACACATGAATTTAATTTGTATTTAAATACATTTGCTCAAGAAATTTCTGCTGACCCGCATTTCTTTTTTTATCGCGGATTTAAAAGTGTTCCTGCGGTAATTGCGGCAATGATACGTCCATTTTCAATTAAACAAGTGTATAACTTGATTCCGCGCTTGACCGCGAAAGTTGTTGAAGATGATATTCGCGTGGTTAGCGTTACAGAAAATAAAGCTGTTGTTCGCTGGTATCCCGCTAATCACATTGAAAGATTGCCCGCTGTTTTACATAAACGGGATATTTATAATATTTGCCGGGTATATCAGGGTGCCTATGCTAGTATTCCGTTAATTCATTCTAAGTTGCCTCCTGCTCGTGTTCGTGAACTACATTGCGCGTTAGATGGATATGAATATTGTGAATGGGAATTTACATGGGATGCTCCGTCACGATTTTCTTTATCTCGTTGGTTGGGATATTTATCGCCTGCGTTGAGAAATGTTACAGCAATTACACTTATTGCTTTTGCAGGTATTGCGTTATTTATCTACGGCGCTTTGCAGTTTTTGACATGGAACATTTTTGCAAATGGACTCTTGGTGGTGCTGACGATCGTTCTAATTGGGATGTGGTTAAGATTGAACACCATCGTGGCTGAGCGTGCTCGTCAAGAGGATCTTTTGATGGAACAACGTGATAAATCAGAAGAACAATATGATGCACTGCAACAATCCAATGCTCAGTTGCAGTTGTCTAACGTAACTTTACAGCAAAAAATTTCTGAAACTATGACGCTTTATGAGCTTGGAATTGCTTTAAGCTCTACTTTTGACACAACGGAATTGCTGGACAAAAGCTTACGAGCAGTAACAACTCATTTGCACATGGATCGAAGCTTGGTTTTGCTGGTTGATGATTCTCTTCAACGATTGCGTTACGGGCATTCGGTTAATTTCGAAGCGCCCATGGTAGCTGCCTTAAAGTTAATGAACTTGCCGCTCGACCCAGAATCCGCTTCGCTGTTACCGACGGTGATGCGCTCTGGAAAGACTACTCTTATTACTGAAAAAGACCCGTCTTTGACTGAGCGTGCGCGTCAATATTTCAATATTTTAGAAGCACATGCATTTTTAGTTGTTCCTTTGTTGACCCAAGGAAAACAAAAGGGTGTTTTGCTTGTTGATAATGCGAAAACGAACCGACCCATTTCTGAAAGCATTTACGATTTGCTGTTTACGATTGGTACTCAAATTGCTAGTGCGGTCGATGGTGCTTATTTATACGAGACCCTTGAGCGCCGTGTTGAGGAACGTACCCGCGAGGCAGATGATGCTCGTGATATTGCCGAAACAGCCAATCGGGCTAAATCCACTTTTTTAGCCAGCATGAGCCACGAGATTCGTACTCCGATGAATGGCATTATTGGCATGACAGGCTTGCTGTTCGATACAAAACTTACTGATGAACAGCGCGAGTATGCTGAAACCATCCGAAGCAGCGGGGGTGCCTTGTTGATGATCATTAATGATATTCTCGATTTCTCCAAGATTGAAGCGGGGAAGATGGAGATGGAGCGTCAGCCCTTTGATTTGCGGGAATGCCTTGAAAGCGCTGTTGATTTATTAGCTCTGCGCGCCAGTGAAAAAGACATTGAAATGGGTATTTTAATTGACTCAAAGGTTCCACTTGCAATTATTGGCGATGTAACAAGACTGCGCCAAATTCTTGTGAATTTATTGAGCAATGCCGTAAAATTTACTGAGAAAGGTGAAATAATTGTTGAAGTAAAAAATAATTCGATTAATAATAATTCAGCCCTTCTCCACTTTACCGTTCGAGATTCAGGCATCGGCATTCCTGCTGACCGGTTGGATAGTATCTTTCAGTCATTTTCTCAGGTAGACGCTTCAACTACGCGAAAATATGGAGGCACTGGGCTAGGTCTTGCGATTAGCAAGCGTTTGGTAGAATTAATGGATGGTCAGATGTGGGCAGAGAGTGTTGACGGGCAAGGTTCAATATTTCATTTTACTATTCAGGCGATTTCGACCGTCCTTATACGAACTGATGAAAAAGATTCTGTTGTACCGCATATGAATGGTAAACGGGTATTGATAGTGGATGATAATGAAACGAATCGGCGTATTTTGGTTTTACAAGCAGAAAGTTGGGGCATGTTGCCTGATGCATATGCCAATCCGTTAGACGCTTTAAATTCTATTAAAAAAGGTGTTCATTTTGATCTTGCAATTTTAGATATGCATATGCCTCAAATGGATGGCGCAATGCTTTCACAGGAAATTCGGCGTGTTGATAACTATAATCAATCGCTTCCATTAATTATGCTTACATCTTTGGGCTGGCGCGATGCTGTCGATCCATCAGTTTTTTCATCGTTTTTAACAAAGCCTGTAAAGCAATCTAATTTATATAATGCAGTATTAACTGCGCTAACAAATGCAGATATTAAGCATGACGCACAGCCTGTTTTGGATCGTCAATATGATATGACGCTTTCCAGCCGTATCCCATTAAGAATTTTGCTTGCGGAAGATAATACTGTTAATCAAAAACTGGCACTAAAAATTCTAGAACGCATGGGGTACCGCGCAGATGTAGCGGGCAACGGATTTGAGGTCTTGGATGCTCTTGAACGCCAAAGCTATGATCTGATTTTTATGGATGTGCAAATGCCTGAGATGGATGGATTGCAAGCTACGCGCGCGATACGCCAAAAATATGATGTTAGTCTTCAACCGCTCATTGTGGCGATGACAGCCAATGCCATGCAAGGGGATCGTGAAATGTGTCTTGAAGCTGGCATGGACGATTATGTCAGCAAGCCGATTCAGGTTAAGGAGTTGCAGGCGGCGTTAGAGCGCACGTTACTTAAAAAATAAATATGTCCACTTTTAACAATATCCCCATTACGAATTTTCCGCCACAAAGAGGCAGCCTGCCTGCCTTGCCCATCCGCATGGAAGGTCGTCCGTTTGGGTTTGACGAATCGGGGAAGGCGATTCGCGCGATCAACGGCGTGTCTATGCGTGCTCCGTTGGATTTTTTGCGCGAAAAAGTAGCAGAACGAGTGCCATCTGGGTTGAGTAAGGATGAACGCCTGAGAATGATCAAGCAGGCTCAAGCTGAGGCAATTGATGAGTTGGTGCGCAGGATTAATGCCGCAATTCCAGACGAACGATATCGCGTTTCAGTTGAACAATTACTTAACGAAGGTAGTAGCTATTCTTTTGAATTCTCGGTCTTTTTCTATACAATTATTAGTGAATTAACAGGCGATCCTAATTTCTTTTTCAAAGTCGGCGGACTGGCGATACCGTCTTCGATGACGATATTATTGAAACCTTTGTCGTTGAAGCAGGCTTTCAACGCAATGCCGCGTTTTATCGCCAAGTTTGGGCATTTTGATGTGCGGGTTGCAGATATTCGTGATGGGTATGTGCGGATTCAATGGTACGGCGCTTCAAATGTTGCCTCTCTTTCATCTGATGATCTTAAACGACGGGCTTTGCATAATACCTGCCGTACATTTCAAGGCGGCATTGCCAGCAACACTTATACTCATTCGGGTTTGCCGTATGCAGAAGTTACTGAACTTCAATGTCAGTTGGACGGGCATGAATGTTGTGAGTGGGAGTTTCGTTGGGAAGCTCAAACATCCAGTGGCTGGTCAAGATTGTTTAAACAGAAACAGCCAGCGCTTAAGTCTGATGCGATTGTCGAAAAAATCGATCACAAGGTAGTATCATCCATGTCTGAGCCTATGCTTCCAAAAATAAAACCTGATCCCGAATCCTATCGTTTGCCGCCGCTTATGAAAACGCGTCCATTTGGCTTGGATGATTCTGGAAAAAGTGTGGGACGTACCAAAGGCACGATTATTAGCCTGACGTTGGAGTATATGCTGGAACTGGTGGCGCAGCGTGTGTCGAAGGATCTGCCGATAGCAGTGCGGCAAATGGAGATCGAGCAGGCTCAACAGCAAGTCTCCGCTGAACTTGTGCGCCGTGTGAATGAGGCTATTGGCGATCAGCGGCATTATGTAACGTTGGATTATTTACTTAATCAAGGTAATGTTTATTCGGTTGAATTTGATTTTTTCTTTTCAGAGATCGCGCGCGAATTGTCTGGTGAGTCTTTTGAGAACTTTCATTTTAACCGCGCTACGAAAAGTATTCCAGAAGCTGTCGCAACTTTGGCGCGTCCATTGTCTTTGCGGCAGGTGTATAACTTGTTGCCGCGTTTTGCGGCCAAATTAGCAGATACAGATTTTCGGGTTGTGCAGGTCAATGCGAATTCCGCGGTTATTCAGTGGCGCTGTGAGAAGGAATTAAAAATTTTGGATTCAGTATTGCACAATCCTTTTATTCATGAGAGCTGCCTTTTTGTGCAAGGCTCATTGTCGCATACACCGGTGGTTTTGTATGGAGACCCGCCTGCATATGTGATCGAGCATAAATGTCAGTTGTGGGGCGATGAATGTTGTGAATATGAATTTGTTTGGCAGACGGAGCAGAAGGGGTTTTTGAAACGCTTGTTTGGCGCGAGATTTGCGGCTCCACGCGCGGCTGAGGCTTTGAGCGCTGAGGATGTTTATTCTCAAATTACAAACCCGCAATTGCTTGCTACGATTAACAATCCGTTACAGCGTCCTTTGCCGCCTCGAATGGTATTTCGACCCTTCGGAAAAGATGAAAAAGGAAGACCTATCAAGGATGTGGATGGCGCCGCCATGCGCGGTGTGGTTGATTATTTTAAGGAATGTGTTGCCAGAAATACAATCGCCGCGCTTCCAGCCGATATGCCTGCCACTTTGCGTAATACGCGCGTTGCGGAAGCCCAGCGTCAAGTTTTGGAGGAGTTAACACGTCGCTTAAATGCCGCGATGCCCAGTGATGTTTATAAAATTACGGTGGATGAGATGATCCGCGATGGCAATTCATTCTCCACTGAGTTTAGTACTTTCTTTGCCAATATTTGCGCGGAGTTATCGGGCGACCCTAAATTTGATTTCAACCGCGGTGTGAAAGTGGCTTATATTGCCCCCTGGTTGATTCGACCGTTAACCATGCGCCGCACTTACATTCTGTTGCCGAGTCTTATTGGCAAATTCTTCAAGTCTGATATTCGTACTATAAATGCCACATCGAATAGCGCGGTTATACAATGGCGTGTCGGCGACCATTTGACACGCCTGCCCGAGACTTTGCACGCGCGTTACCAATATGATGTATGTCAGGTATTGCAGGGAGTCTTTAGCGAGATGCCTCGCGTACATTCGAATTTGCAGCCTGCGACTATTCGCGAGACGAAGTGCCAATCTCGCGGCGATGAATGTTGCGAATGGGAGTTTACTTGGCAGGCTTCTGAGTCGCGTGGTTGGTTTGGCTTCTCAAAACCAAAAACATTTTCCGCTGATGCGGCTTTTTTATTCAGCGCGGTTCCTGCTTCGCCTGACCCTGAACTGCCTCCATTGCCAACAACGTTGATCCCATATCCGTATGGAGTGGATAAAAATGGCGCCACCATCAAAGACCTCAATGGAATATTTATCCGCCTGAGCGTTGATTTTATGTTGACAGTTGTCGGCAGGCGCGCAGCGGAAAATACGCCAGTGGGCGTTAAGACTGAAGATCACGTTGCGCAGGCACAACGCGCTGCCATGCAGCGTTTATTGACGAAGATCAACGAATCACTCCCTGAGGAACATCGCCTCACGCGTCAATCGCTGCTTGGCCTCGGGTACGCTTCTTATGAATTGGGAACTGTAATTCGTGATGCCTGTGGCGAGATTGCCAGTGTTCCAAATTATTTTTTCCATCAGGGATATGCTGTGGTGCAAAGCGTCGCTTATCTTTTGCGCGCCATGAGCATTCGCCAGGTATTCAATGTTGTTCCGCGTTTTGCGGCGAAGTTTGCTGAGATCGATATTCGTGTGATACAGGAGAGCGCCTCTTCGGCAGTATTGCGTTGGTATCCAGGGAATATTCTTGCAAAATCTGCGCCAGAGACTCACCGGCATGTGATCAATATGACCTGCCAGACCGTACAGGGCAGCATGGCGTACGTGCCTTTGATGTTGGCAAATCTGCCTCCTGCTCATGTGCGTGAAATAAAATGTCAACTGCATGGTGATGAATTTTGCGAGTGGGAATTTACATGGCAATTGCCGCGGCCCTCGCGTTATCGTAGTGTTTGGGCTTCGGTCGGTGTTGCTGCAGTTATTTTAAGTTTTGTGTATTTTCAATTACCGGGTTGGCAATGGTTGAATTGGTTTTCTCTTGTGTTCTTTCCGATTCTCGGCGGATGGTTGGTAAACCGATGGGCGTTGCGCGGATATTATCTTGATCAAAAAGAAAAGTTGTTGCTCGAACAGCGGGACGCTTCGGAACAGCAATATGATGCGCTGCAGCAATCAAATGCTGATCTACAGTTGGCAAATGTATCTTTGCAGGAAAAAATATCTGAAGTGACTGCGTTGACCACCACACTGGAAGATCGAGTGGAGCAGCGTACAAATGAACTTGCGGTTGCGCGTGATGCAGCTGAGATGGCGAATCGCGCCAAATCCACTTTCCTCGCCAGTATGAGTCATGAGATTCGTACGCCAATGAACGGCATCATTGGCATGACGGGTTTGTTGTTTGATACTACACTTTCACCCGAACAGCGCGAATTTGCTGAAACGATTCGTAATAGCGGTGACGCGCTGTTGATGATCATTAATGATATTCTCGATTTCTCCAAGATCGAAGCAGGCAAAATGGAAATGGAACGTCAGCCATTTAACCTGCGCGATTGTGTTGAAAGCGCGGTCGATCTGATCGCTTTTACTGCCAGCGGAAAAGGTCTTGAGTTGGGTGTTTTGATCAAGCCTGATGTGCCTGCTGCCATTGAAGGGGATGTCACTCGTTTGCGTCAGGTGTTGGTTAATTTATTGAGCAACGCTGTGAAGTTTACTGAGAATGGCGAAATTGTTGTTGAAATAAGCAGTGAGGCGTACGCGGCAGATTCGCAAATGAAAATGCTTCATTTTATTGTGCGCGATACTGGCATCGGCATTCCCGAAAATCGCATCGACAGTATCTTCCAATCCTTCTCGCAGGTGGATGCATCGACTACACGTAAATATGGCGGCACAGGTTTGGGATTGGCGATCAGCAAACGACTCGCGGAGTTAATGGGCGGCGCGATGTGGGTGGAAAGTGTTGAAGGCCAGGGTTCTTCATTCCATTTTACTCTGCTTGCTCCGCCGTCAACAGTTTCGCAAACTGGAAAATTTCGTACCTTGCCGCATTTACAAGGCAAGCGCATGTTAATAGTGGACGACAATGCAACCAATCGCCGCATCCTTACTTTGCAAGCTGAAAGCTGGGGCATGTTCCCTGTGACATTTGCCAATCCGCTGGATGTGTTGAGTTCGCTTAAACAAGGTAGTCAGTTTGATGTCGCCATTCTGGATATGCATATGCCGCAAATGGATGGTTTGACACTGGCTCACGAAATTAAAAATCTTTGGTCTGATCAGATCGCGGCATTTCCATTTATCATGTTAACTTCTTTGGGATGGCATGACACTGTAGATATATCGGATTTTTCCGCTTTCCTCACCAAGCCTGTAAAACAGTCAGGTTTGTATAACGCAATTTTGGGAGCATTGACCGATTCAAATATTAAGCGCGCTCCTAATACTACTGATCAGCAATATGACCCGACTCTTTCACAGCGTAATCCATTGAGAATATTACTTGCCGAAGATAATGCGGTTAATCAAAAACTTGCTTTGAAAATTCTGGAACGCATGGGGTATCGCGCAGATGTGGCGGGCAATGGGTTGGAGGTCTTGCAGGCTTTGGAACGCCAGTCTTATGACCTAATTTTCATGGATGTACAAATGCCAGAGATGGATGGTTTGCAAGCCACGCGTGCCATACGTCAAAAATATGAAGCCAGTCGTCAGCCGCGCATCGTGGCGATGACAGCCAACGCCATGCAGGGAGATCGCGAGATGTGCCTCGAAGCTGGTATGAATGATTATGTCAGCAAGCCAATTCAAGTCAAAGAGCTGCAGAGAGCGCTGGAAAATACTGCAAAAAATATTGGTTTTGATTTAGGTAAATCCGCATGACGATTTGGTCCAATCCTGAGCCCGTATATTTGCCTGAGAAATTGGTCGGTCATCCGTATGGCTTGGATGATAAAGGCCAGCCCATTCGCCAATTTCGCGGCCTGTTCTTTCGCGCCGCGCTCGATTATTTGCGCCTATGTGCGCGGCGTAAAGCTGAATCACTACTTGACCCAACTTTATCCGCACAGGCTAAAGAGACGCTTCTTAAACAGGCCGAGACGGATGCACTAAATGCGTTGGTGCGTCGTGCCAATGAAGTGATTCAAGATCCTGCTTATTTTATTACGCTTGATATTCTTACCAAAGGATCGTATTTTTATTCGTTTGAGTTCAATCTGGTCATTCACGAAATTGCACGCGATATTTCAGGTGACCCTAATTTTCACATCAATCGGACTCTTGCGGGCGATCAAACACTTGCGGCGCTTATCCGTGCTTTTTCACTTAAGCAATTATTTCAGTTTTATCCGCGTTTGGTGGCAAAAGCAGCTGATCTGGATGTGCAGGTTATTAATGTTACAGATAACTCAGCTGTAATCCGCGCCGACACGTCACGGATTACAGCATTGGTGCCTGTTGAAATGCGGCGCACATTTCAATTCATGACCGCACAATCCTTACTGGGTTCCCTGCTTGAAATGCCCCACGGCCACTCTGGTTTACCGTATGCAAAATTTAAAACTTTGCATACTGAATTGGCAGGCGACTCATTTATGGAGTGGGAGATTACATGGGAAAGATCTGAGCGCCGAAATTGGTTGCAACGGATTTTTGGCTCAACCTCCACGCTTAATTTATTGCCCGTTGCTGCAGTCGCTGATGAGCGTAAACCTGTTTTGCCGCTTCTTCCATTGCCTGAGAAGATGTCGTTACATCCATATGGGGTGGATGAAAATGGGAAGCCTATTCGTCAAATTTCTGGCGCAACCATGGCAATTTCAGTTGCCTACTTGCGTTACATACATCGGGAGCGCCGCCTTGGCGAGCTATCCGCTTCATTATCGGCATCTGAACAGGCCGCGGAATTACAGATTGCCGAGGACTCGGTTATTACAGAGCTGCTCAAACGCCTTAACGCCGCTTTGCCCGATGGTTATGGTCCGATTATAGAAGCGGATATTATTAGCCTGCGTCGCTTTTACACACTCGAATTCAGCACCTTTGTTTTTACAATTTGCAATCAACTCTCAGGTGCGTTGGATTTTAGTTATTTAATTAATAGCGCTAGTGATAATTTCGAAGTGGCGGGAGCTGCCCAGCTGTTTCGTCCGCTTACACTTAAACAAGCCTTTAGCTTTTTCCCGACACTTATTAGTAAATTTGCTGATCTTGATGTTAAAGTTATTAATATCACCGATAATTCTGCTGTGATACGTTGGACCCCTGCCCGTCAAATAATTCAGGTGCCGCAAAATATTCATCGTCAATATCTGCATGTTACCTGTCATGGAATATTTGGCTCGATTGCCCATCTTCCCTATACTCACTCCAAATTGCCCGCCGCGCGGGTTAAGGAAACACATTGTGCCTTGCATGGAGATGAGTATTGTCAATGGGAATTTTATTGGAATACTCCCCGTCCAAAAGGGTCAATACCGGTTTGGGTGGGTTTACTTGGCAGCGCGGCACTATTGGTTTATGTACTTCTTGATTTGCCTTATGCGTTATGGGTTATGCCATTTATCTTTGTGCCGCTCTTGTTGGGGATATGGAAAAATCAGGTTCGCCAGACCCAATACGAACTTTCTGCTGTAGGTAAAAACTTGCAGGAACAACGTGATAATTCTGAGAAGCAATTCGATGATCTACAAAAATCCAATACGGATGTTCAGTTGGGTAACATTGAACTTGAAAAAAAGGTTCGCGAACTGACTATATTACAGGAAACGCTTGAGCAAAAAGTGGAAGAGCGTACGCGTGAAGCAAAAGATGCGCGCCTTTTGGCAGAAGAAGCCAACCACGCCAAGTCTACTTTTCTGGCCAGCATGAGCCATGAAATCCGCACGCCGATGAATGGCATCATCGGCATGGCAGGCTTATTGTTTGATACCCCGTTGAACTCCGAGCAATATGAATTTGCCAAAACGATCCGCAACAGCGGTGATGCGTTGTTGACCATCATTAACGATATCCTTGACTTCTCCAAGATCGAGGCGGGAAAAATGGAAATGGAACGTCATCCATTTAACCTGCGCGAATGTGTGGCTGATGTGATCGATCTTGTTTCTTTACGTGCCGCAGAAAAAGATTTGAAGATGGATGTGTTGATCCATTCTGATGTGTTTGTTGGTGTCGTTGGTGATGTGACAAGATTACGACAAGTACTGCTTAATCTCTTGAGCAATGCCATTAAATTTACAGATAAAGGCGGAGTTGTTGTTGAAGTCAAAAATGAAACTGGTCAATCCAACACGCTTCGTTTCAATGTGCGTGATACAGGGATTGGGATTCCCGCAGATCGCCTGGACGTAATCTTTGAATCTTTTTCGCAAGTGGATACTTCAACCACGCGCAAATATGGCGGTACCGGGCTCGGGCTGGCCATTAGCAGGCGTTTGGTAGAGTTGATGGGCGGGAAAATGTGGGCGGAAAGCATTAAAGGGAATGGTTCGAGTTTCTTTTTTACCATACAAGTAGAACCGGCTAAAATAGAGCAGGTTGAAAAAGGTGTTTCCAGTCAGCAGGGGTTTGATTCGATGCTTGCTTCACACATTCCGTTAAGAATTCTACTTGCTGAAGATAACGCGGTTAATCAAAAACTTGCGTTGAAACTTCTGGAACGCATGGGGTATCGCGCGGACGTGGCTGGAAATGGATTGGAAGCGCTGCAAGCCTTAACGCGCCAGCATTATGATTTGATTTTGATGGATGTGCAAATGCCCGAAATGGATGGGTTGGAAGCCACGCGCAAAATCCGCCATGATTTTGCGCCCGAGCGCCAACCGCGTATTGTGGCCATGACCGCCAATGCCATGCAGGGTGATCGTGAAAAATGCCTTGCCGCTGGAATGGATGATTATGTTAGCAAGCCGATTCAGGCGAAACAGCTTCGTGGGGTGCTTGAAGCAGCATTCAAGCGCTTAAGTTAACATGTATAATACTGGGAATTCATTGGAAACGAGTTGAATTTCAAGCTTCAAAGAAATATTAATTGCAGAATAAAAAGATATAGTAATTGAGAGTAAATGCACACATTGCCCAAGCCTACTAGCGAAACAAGCAAGCGATTAACTGAATGGCGCATTAAAGCGTTGGATGTATTTTTAACTACCGCGGCTTTTATATCCTTTCCTGCGGCGTTAATACCTATTGCGGGTGCTTTTATCAATCCTAAGGAAATCCCCGGCGCCATCGCCATTTTTTTTGTTTTCATTACTTTACTGAGCTTGGCGATTTTCAAAAAAATAGATCCAATTGCGAGAGGCTGGGCATTAATATTACTTGGCTATTCTGCTGCGATTCTTGATTTCACACGCACAAGTTTGGCTGGCGATGCCACTATTTACCTTTTGGCGATGCCGCTTCTTGGGTTTATTTTAATTAGCCCGCGCTCGGGGTATATAGCAGGCGGAATTAGCTTAGTTTTATATTGGACGGCAGCATTCATCACAGACTTAGGATTGCTGGATTCTATTTTAATAAATACAGATAATCCCTTCGCTATGCGCTGGTGGATTGATGCAGGGTTGGTGTTTGTCCTTGTGGTCATTACTTTATTAATTCTTTTCCATCAATTTTTTCTGTTATTGCAAAAAACCATTGAAAGCGAAACGCTTTCTGCTCAAAAACTATTTGAGGCGAATGAACAACTTGCATCAGCTAATCGTCAATTAGCTGATGCAAACGATCAACTTGAAATTAAATTTGAACAACGTACCGAAAAGCTAAAAGAGTCTGAGAGAAAACTAGCGGATATTATTAACTTTCTGCCTGATGCTACGGTAGTAATTGATGATGAAGGACGTGTTGTTGCCTGGAATCGAGTTATGGAGGAAATTACTGGAGTAAAGGCAGTTAATATGGTAGGTAAGGCGAACTATGAATATGCAACTCCTTTTTACGGCGAAAGGCGCCCAACCCTGATTGACCTTGTTAGTAGACCGAACGAGGAATTTGAAAAAAGATATTCGTTTATAAAGCGGGATGGCTTGACAATGATTGGAGAAGCCTATGTCCCCAATTTGAAAGATCGTCCGGCTTATTTATTTTCTACTGCATCTGCTTTGCAAGATCCTAAGGGTAATTACGCCGGCGCCATCGAAACAGTGCGTGACATCACGGACCGCAAACAAGTTGAGGAAGATTTGCGTAAAGCGCGTGATGCAGCCAATACTGCGAATGAAGCTAAATCTACTTTCTTGGCGAGTATGAGTCATGAAATACGCACCCCCATGAATGGCATTATTGGTATGACTGGCTTGCTGTTCGATACCCCATTAAACCCGGAGCAGCGTGAGTTCGCAGAGACCATCCGCAACAGCGGCGATTCTTTATTGATGATTATTAATGACATTCTTGACTTTTCTAAAATTGAAGCAGGCAGGATGGACTTGGAAAACCATCCATTTGACTTGCGTGATTGTTTGGAGAGCGCTGTGGATTTGTTGGCTTTACGCGCCAGTGAAAAAGGATTGGAATTGGGTGTATTAATAGATCCAAAAGTGCCAGAAGCACTAATGGGTGATGTGACCCGTTTGCGTCAAGTGCTTGTTAACCTATTAAGTAATGCAGTTAAGTTTACTGAAAAAGGCGAAATACTTATAAATGTTAATGTGGACTCTCAGCCCGAATCGCCATTAACTTCTGTTCATTTTTCCATTGTAGACACAGGCATTGGTATTCCTGCAAGTCGAATCTCGCGCTTGTTCCAATCTTTCTCGCAAGTGGACTCTTCTACTACCCGTAAATATGGCGGTACAGGTTTGGGGCTTGCTATTAGTAAACGATTAGCAGAACTGATGGGTGGCACCATGTGGGCAGAAAGTGAAGATGGCAAAGGGTCTGTGTTTCACTTTACGATTCAAGCTAAGCAGACAACTATTCTTCAATCTAAAAAAACGCCATCTCCGATTCAATTGCAAGGCAAACGAATTATGATCGTAGATGATAACGAAACAAACTGTCGAATCCTAAAATTGCAAGCCGAAAACTGGGGCATGTCCCCAACGGTTTACACAAACCCGCTGGAAGCATTAAAGGCTGTTACAAATGGCGAAAAATTTGATGTCAGTGTACTTGATATGCATATGCCCCACATGGATGGAGTTTCTCTTGCAAAAGAAATGAGGCAAGTTGAAAATAAAAACAGAACGACAACTCCAATGGTAATGTTAACTTCTCTTGCATCTCGTGATATTAACGACGCGGGCTATTTTGCAGTTTTCCTTACGAAACCGGTTAAACAATCCGTTTTATATAATGCTTTAGTGGATGCTCTTTCAACCAGCGAAAATAAAATAACCCGCACCTCAACTTCTGAGCAGGTTTTCGATTCTGCGCTTTCGTCTCGATTCCCGCTTCGTATATTAATTGCTGAAGATAATGCCGTTAATCAAAAACTAGCCTTGCGAATTTTTGAACGGCTTGGGTACCGAGCTGATATAGCTGGCAACGGTCTCGAGGTATTAGATGCCCTAGAGCGGCAACCATACGATTTGATTTTTATGGACGTTCAAATGCCCGAAATGGATGGATTAGACGCAACGCGAAATATACGACGTGATTTTTCAGCTGAGCAGCAGCCTCGTATTGTTGCCATGACCGCTAACGCCATGCAAGGTGACCGCGAAGAATGTATTAACGCCGGGATGGATGACTATATCAGCAAACCCATTCAGGTTAAAGAGATTCAAAGAGTAATTGAAAATAAGAAAAAATAAGCGGGTTTTCTAAATGCACAGCTTAATATTAATAAACTAACCCTATGCGCCTAAAAGCAGATCTACTCCTTTTCATGGTTGCCATTATTTGGGGCATGGCATTTGTAGCACAAGGCATTGCCAGCACATACGGTATTGCCTATTTATTTAATGGAATTAGTTTCACCCTTGCTGGATTTGTTTTGCTCCCATTTATTCCACGTCAAGCGAAAATCGCTAAAGCGCAATGGAAATGGATGATCATTGCTGGCTTAATTTTATTTATGGCTTCAGCTATGCAGCAAGTTGGAATGCTTTACACCAAAGTTGCAAATGCAAGCTTTCTGACCAGTTTGTATACAGTCTTTACCCCATTTTTATTGTGGATTGGGTTTCGCGAACGGCCTCATTGGCTTGACCTTATTGCAGTCACGATAGCAGGCGTTGGCGCTTTTCTGCTCACTACTTCTGGAAAGTTTGAAGTTCATCCGGGTGATTTTATAGAGCTGATAGGGTCTCTCTTTTGGGCAGTGCATTTTGTGGTCCTTGGGAAATTCGCCTCAAATTTCGAATCTATATCTTTTGCATCCGGACAGTTCATTATTAGCGGACTTCTTAATCTTATTATTGGATTATTCATTGAGGATACTTCTACCCTGATTGAGTGGCCATTAATTCTTGCGATTCTTTTTAGGGTTATTTTTTCAATAGGAATTGGATACACTCTTCAGGTCTGGGGACAAAAGCATACACCCCCTACAGATGCTGCGCTCATTCTTGGGCTGGAAGCTGTTTTTGCCGTCGTTGCAGCTTGGTTCATCTTAGACCAGCGCCTTATCGTAGTTCAGATAGCAGGCTGCGTTCTTATTTTTGTGGCAGTTTTGATTTCCCAACTTAAAGGATGGACCTCAGGTAAGATAGACCATAGTCATTTGATTGAAGGACGATAACCTCAATGAATAGAAATTCTTTTTCTGTCCGCGAAGTAGGAATTATCTTTGCCGGACTTATTTCGCTGATTTTTCTTTCTGCTTTATTGATTTTTGCAAATTTGAAAATAGTATCAGCGCTTGGTGAAAGCGGTGATTTTTACTCTATGTGGATTGGCAGCCGCGCAATTCTTTTTGAAAATACTGACCCTTATGACAAAAATTTATCTTTACAAATTCAAAACTTGATCTACAAGCGCCCCGCTTATCAAAACGAAAACCCTTATATATTAAATGTCCCTTTTCATATTCTCGCAGTTTTTTCCCCCATTGCCTATATTTCCAATTCAGAGCTTGCATCTGCTGTTTACATGTTTATATGTGAGTTGTTATTCTTAGCATCATTAATATTCCACTTTAAATTAATAGAATGGTCACATTCGTTGCTCTTATATGGCGTAACAAGCCTTTCTGTAATACTTAATTTTTACACGCTTGAATCGTTTCGTCATATTTCCATCGCTATTCCAATTGGCTTTGCCTGTGCTGCTATTTTGTTGTCTTTGAAATTTAAGCAAGATGAATTAGCAGGTGGTTTGTTGGCTCTCACGATGTTTCAGTTTGAGATAACAGGATTGTTTCTAATCTTGGTGTTTTTGCATATTTTTGATAACAAACGCTGGCAGGCTTTGGCAGGCTTTATTATGACTACAATTATTTTAGTTGCTATTTCCTATTTCTTTTATCCAAATTGGGTTCTGGCTTATTGGTCTCAATCCGTAATGTCTTTTCAACTTGAATATGGCTTTTCCTTAAAGAGCGGACTAAAAAGTTACTCATTTCAATACGCAGATGAAATTCGATGGTTTATTTTTGCTTTTCTGGTTGGACTGATCTTATATGAGTGGTATTTGGCGCGCTTTCGAAGCTTCCGTCAATTTTATTGGGTTGCCTGCCTCGCTCTGGCAGTTACGCCATTTTTGGGTTTTCACGTTGACATAAGCCAACTGTTTATCTTGCTGCCTATTTTTTCCATTTCAGTAATGTATGAACGCTGGCGCTCTGCTGGCTATGTAATATTTTTATTTGCGAATATTTTCATACTAATAATTCCTTGGCTTGTGTATCTAGGCTGGTTTATTCCAAAGCAAACACAAGATATATTTTTATATTTATTGTTGCCAGCCGCAACTGTTCTAAGTTTGTATTGGATTCGCTGGTGGGTAGTTAATCCTCCTCTTACTTTTTCAGACGCACAAGGATTATTACCAAGATGAAACCTCGTTATTTATTATTCTTGTTTACACTTGGATTATCAATAAATTTAATAATCGCTTCTTTTCAGGAATCTCCCGGCTACATAGATGCTGATTATTACTATGCTGGCGGCGTCCAGTTAATACGCGGCAATGGTTTCAACGAGCCATACATATGGAACTATATTGATAATCCTCAGAGTTTGCCGCACCCCTCACATACATATTGGATGCCTCTCGCTTCGATAATTTCAGCTTTGGGAATGTGGATTGCCGGACAGGAAACCTACGCCGCCGCCCGTGTCCCGTTCATCCTCCTTTCAGCTTGCGTGCCATTAATGGTCTTTAAACTAGCTCAAGCGCTTTCTCCCAAAACATCTGTCGCGTTAACTGCCGCGCTCTTTTCAATATTTTCCTTATACTATGCCCCCTTTATGCCAGTGACAGATAATTACCCAGCCTATATTTTGCTAGGCTGTTTATTTTTTCTATTAATTAACTGGAATTCAAGAAAAAAATATTTTATCTTTGGTGTAATTTCTGGTTTTATGGCTTTGGGGCGTACAGATGGCTTGCTTTGGCTTGGCATTGCCATAATAATCGTATATACCCAAAACCCAAAGATAATGTTTAAGGAAAGCCCGAGATTATGGGTTCCGCATGTTTTTAATTTTCTAGGAATGACTCTGCTGGGATATTTAAGCATTATGGGGTGGTGGCATATCCGCAATCTGGTTTTATTCAATTCCATACTTACACCCGGGGGGGCTCAGTTACTATGGCTGACAAATTATGACCAAACCTTTTCATATCCTGCCAGTCAATTAACCATGCAATCCTTTTTTGATCAAGGTTTAGCCAGCATCATTTCAACTCGTTCTAATGCTATTGTTTCAACCTTAGACTCTGCAATTTACTATCACTTTAATATGGTTTTATTTCCCATAACTTTTTTAGGCATATGGATTTTGAGAAAAGAAGAAAGTGTGCGAGTTGCTGTATTTGGATGGCTTGCTCTATTCTTGGTTATGACTTTAATCTTTCCTTTTGCGGGTCAACGCGGGAGCTTTCATCATGCCGGAGCCGCTTTCCAATCTATATGGTGGGTTGCGTGTGCTTTTGGCATAGATCACATTGCTGAATTATTGACAAACAGGGGATTTTTCCGTGGAAGAGCGCTTGTTTTATTTAATGGCATTGCTCTATTTCTTATGGTTTTCTATACGAATTCTCTCTTTTATTCCCGTGTCATTGAAAATGGCTGGTCGAAAGATGATGGACTCTATTTCTCAGAAAAAGAACGTTTGAAAAGCCTTGGGATTTCTGAAGAAGATACCGTTATTGTAAAAAACCCGCCTGGTTTTTATCTGGCGCTGAATACTAAAGCCATTATGATTCCCTACGGAGATGAAAGCTCTTTATTGACGCTTGCAGATCAATTTAATGCTTCCTATCTTATTTTAGATGAAAATGCATGGCTAACGGACGGGAATAAGCTGTATAAAAACCCTAAAAATAATATACGTTTCCAGCTAATTGATGAGTTTAGGAAGCTAAAAATATTCAAAATATTGCCTAGTCCGTAAATAAATAGGTTGATTTTGCAATGTAAGATCTTGACGATAGTTGATGTGATTAGTATTTTTAATTTGATACCAAAAATCCCCAGAGTTGATTAAAATAGGTTATATTGAAAATATATGAGAAGGTTATTTGGAAATGAAGGATAAAATTACTATTTTGGTAGTCGATGACCACCCACTATTTCGTCAGGGGGTGGTTGATGCTATCTCTTATGAACTAGATATGAAAGTAATAGGGCAGGCTTCGTCCGGCGAGGAAGGGTTGGCTATTGTTCATTCCCAAAGCCCGGCTATATGCTTGATGGACATAAACATGCCAGGCATGAATGGCCAGCAAATTACATATCAAATAAATCAGGAAAAATTGTCTACTCGCGTAATTCTTATGACAGGATATGATGATGTAGATCAAGCAATTCATGCAATTTTGGCGGGTGCCTATGGGTATACATCGAAAGATATTCAGCCGCAAGCCCTTGCTAAAATAATTCGTGATGTTGTAGCTGGTAAATATCTAATTGGCGAAAAAACATTCAATCGTTATGAAATAGAACAATGGCTGGAGGAGCAAATGGAAGGGGCTCGCCGAAATTACAGTGAACCCGGTAACCCATATCATCCGTTATCAGAAAGAGAAATGGAAGTTCTTAATTGCGTCGTTCGCGGAATGAGTAACAAAGAAATTGCGTCTCTCTTGGGGATTAGTCACCAAACTGTTAAGAACCACGTTACTGCTGTCTTGCGAAAATTTGGTGTTGAAGACCGTACGCAAGCAGTCGTATATGCTTTAAAGCGCGGATGGGTTACTTTAAAAGACTCATTCAATAAACCACAGGAGTAAAAATATGGCAACAGACGAAGGTTTAAATGTTCAATCAGAGCTTGATGAGACTCAACGTGCACTGCGTGAGGTTACATTGATGATTGATCAAAGCCAGGGCGAATTGTCAAAATTAACCCAAAGGAATTCATCCATTACAACCCATTTGCAGCAAATGCAAAGTCAATTAGCTTCATTGCCTGCCAATGAAATTCGCTTGGCTTACGATTCTGCTTTGGATGCACAACAAAGGTTGTTAGTAATGAGGGGTCAGCTGGAAAAACTTCAAAATGATAAATTACATCTTGAAAAATATAAAATTGCCTTGGCAAATTCAACTTCATCTGTAGGTACTGGTGAAGAGAGATCACCTGAAGGCGCGAGCGGCAATAAAAATTCTATGTCTAGCGTTGAGATGTTGGTAAACGCACAGGAAGCTGAGCGTCAAAGACTATCTAGGCAGATGCATGATGGGCCGGCTCAGGCATTATCAAACTTTATTATTCAAACAGAAATTGCCATGAGATTATTGGATATTGATCCTGTTCAAGCAAAGGAAGAGTTATCAAACTTAAAAGCTTCTGCAATGGGCACGTTTCAAAAAGTCCGTAATTTTATTTTTGAATTACGCCCGATGATGCTGGACGATTTAGGCCTATTGCCTACGATCAAGAAATACATTGATGCGTTCAAAGAGCAATCGAGTTTGGAAGTTAATCTTACTGTAACGGGTGCCGAAAGGCGCTTGGAGCCTTATTTGGAGGTAATGGCATTTAGAGCCTTACAGGAATTATTGGGCAATGCATCCCGTCATAGTCAAGCCACCATAGTGAAGATTATGGTAGATTTAAGCTCTGATTTAATACGAGTAAGCGTAGACGATAATGGCAAGGGCTTTGATGCAGAGAAAATAACAGGCACTGGAAGCCTTGGATTAAGACTTATTCGCGAAAGAGCCGAAATGTTGGGGGGCGCTTTTGAAATTGACAGCGCTAGCGGTAAGGGTGCCCGAATTACATTTTCTGTCCCCGCGCGGAATTGATTTTACTGATTAATAAAAAATTACAAAACTGTAATGTGCATTCATGCTCTTGTTATTTAAGGTTATAAATGTATAATATACTTTAAATTTGAATGTGCCTCAGAGAAAGGAGAAAATAAACCATGTTATTCGCACAAAAAGAAAAAGGTCAAGGTATGGTGGAATACGCATTAATTCTTGCATTAATCGCTATTGTTGTAATTGTTGC